>CAMAYO010000004.1 GCA_945862465.1 Pseudorhodobacter antarcticus
GATCCCCATGGCAATCCCGTTCAGCGAGCCATCAATGATATCCCCATCGCCGCGCTTCCACAGCAATGCGCCCAAAGCCTTGGCTGAGCGGACAAAGATCACGTCATAAAGCTCGTCGAAATACCACTTGTTCAGCAAAAAGCGGTAGAGGGGTGCTTGTTGCTCGGCCAGTTGGGCGGGCAGTTTGGGATTGCGGATGTAGAACAGATACGCCACCGCAAGGCCCAGCAGCATCGCCATAAAGGGCGCCAAGCTGACCCAAACGGGGCTTTCGTGTGCAAGCTCGATCACATGGTTGTCAGGCCCCATGAAAATCGCGCCAATCTCATGCCCGCCTTCGTGCGGCAGGCTGAAGAAATGCGCCATGGTTTCATGATTGCCGAAGAAATCGTTAAACCAGTACATCCCCGCAAACACCGCCCCCAAGGCCAGAACAGCCAAGGGAATGGTCATCACCAAGGGGCTTTCGTGGGCGTGTTCGTGCGCGTGATGATCGCCCTTTTCTGGCCCATAGAAGGTCATAAAAATCAACCGCCACGAGTAGAACGAGGTGAAGCAGGCTGCCACCACCAGCAAGGTAAAGGCATACATCGACCCGCTCGCAAAGGCACTTTCGATGATCGCGTCTTTCGACAGGAATCCTGCAAAGCCAATCGGCGTGCCGAACCATTCACCCGAGAAGGGTATGCCAACGCCGGTGATCGCCAAGGTGCCAATCATCATCATGGCAAAGGTGAAGGGCACCTTTTTGCGCAAGCCACCGTAATTGCGCATATCTTGTTCGTGATGCATCGCGGTGATGACCGACCCTGCCCCCAAGAACAGCATCGCTTTAAAGAAAGCGTGGGTGAACAGGTGGAACATCGCCGCCCCATACACGCCCGACCCGGCAGCCACGAACATATAGCCCAGTTGCGAGCAGGTCGAATAGGCGATCACACGCTTGATGTCGTTTTGAACCAAGCCGACAGTGGCGGCAAAAAACGCCGTCGAGGCCCCGATGACCACGATAAAGGCCTTGGCCTCGGGCGCATATTCAAACAAAGGCGACATCCGGCACACCAAGAACACACCCGCCGTCACCATCGTTGCGGCGTGGATCAGGGCCGACACAGGGGTTGGCCCCTCCATCGCGTCGGGCAACCATGTGTGCAGGAAAAGCTGCGCCGATTTGCCGCAAGCCCCGATGAACAACAGCACGCCAATCAAGTTGGCAGCATTCCAATCGGCCCACAGGAAATGCAAGTTCGTGGTGGCCAAAGCGGGCGTGGCTGCAAACACATCGTCAAACTTGACGGAATCGGTCAGGTAGAACAGCCCGAAAATCCCCAAGGCAAAGCCAAAGTCACCCACACGGTTGACCACAAAGGCCTTGATAGCCGCCGCATTGGCCGTGGGTTTACGGTAATAGAACCCGATCAGAAGGTAAGAGGCTACGCCCACACCCTCCCAGCCGAAGAACATCTGTACCAGATTGTCCGAGGTGATCAGCGCCAACATGGCAAAGGTAAAGAACGACAGATAGGCAAAGAACCTTGCGCGGTAGGGTTCGTCATGCCCCCAGTTTTCGTCATGCCCCATATAGCCAAAGCTATACAGGTGCACCAAAGCCGACACCGTGTTGACCACCACCAGCATGATCGCTGTCAACCGGTCCAGCCTGATGCCCCAATCGGTCGACAGTGACCCGCTTTCGATCCAGCGCAACAGTTCGATGTGCTGTGTCACGCCATCAAAGGTCAAAAACACATACCAAGACAGGCCCGCCGCCAGAAAGAGCAAAGCGGTCGAGACAATTTGCCCCGCCCTTTCGCCAATCAAGCGCCAGAAGAACCCGCAAATCAGCGCACCCACCAAGGGGGCAAGAAGGATGACCGTTACCATATCCTTAGCCCTTCATCACATTGGCATCTTCCACAGCAATCGACCCACGATTGCGGAAGAACACGACCAGAATAGCCAGACCAATCGCCGCCTCTGCCGCGGCAACAGTCAGGATCAGCAGGCTGAACACCTGCCCCACCAAATCACCCGCCTGCGACGAGAAAGCGACAAAGTTGATGTTCACGGCCAAGAGCATCAGTTCAATCGACATCAGGATGACGATCACATTCTTCCGGTTCAGGAAGATGCCAAAGATGCCGATGACGAACAAAGCCGCCGCCACGACAAGATAATGTTGCAGTCCGATCATCAAAGTTCCTCCGGGTCTGGCCCGTTTCAGTCCGTCGCGGGTAAACCCGCCCATTTCGTAGGGTGCGTGCAGGCACGCACCTTAATCCTTAAAGCCCCTGCCCCGGCTTCACATCGACCATTTCCAACGCCTTCGCCGGATCGCGCCACATCTGGTGCAGCACATTTTGCCGCTTGATGTCGCGGCGATGGCGCAGCGTTAGAACAATCGCGCCAATCATGGCAACCAGCAGGATCAAGCCCGCCAATTGGAACAGGTAGAGGTATTTGTCATACAGCAGCAGCCCCAAGGCGCGGGTGTTGTCGATCTGGTTGGCATCGGGCGTGGGCGCTTGGTGCAGGCCCATAGCACCCTCAGCCGACACCCAAGCGCCAAGACCAAAGGCCAGTTGGATCAACAAGATCACCGCGACCAACAGGCCGATGGGCATATACTTGGCCATCTCGCTTTTCAGCTCGGCAAAATCCACGTCCAGCATCATCACGACGAACAAGAACAACACCGCCACCGCGCCGACATAGACGATGATCAGCAGCATCGCGACAAATTCCGCTCCCAGCAGCACAAACAGCCCCGCCGCTGACAGAAAAGTCAAAATCAACCACAGCACCGAATGCACGGGGTTGCGCGACAGCGTCACCATCAAGGCTGCGGCCACCGTGACGGTGGAAAAGGCATAAAAGGCCAGGTCTGCCACGGTCATGCTTGGGTCTCCTCGGTTTCGGTGAAGACGGCTTGGGCTATTTCCAACGCCTTCTGAGTGGCGGGCAAGCCGCCGAACATCGACATTTGCCAGATCACTTCGGCAATTTCCCGCGCCGTGGCGCCTGCGGCCAAAGCATTGCGCACGGTCGGGCGCAGTTGGGGTTCGCCCACGGGGCCAAGCACAGTTTGGGCGGCGATGGCCACCAAGAAACGGGTGCGCGCATCCAGACCTTCGGGGTTGAAAGTCTTGCCAAAGAACATCTCTAGCATGTCCTTGGGCATGGCAGGAAACATCGCCTCGAACGCCTTTGGGTCAATCGTGCCAAAAGCCGAAGGCGTGAAGGCGCGGGCCATGGTTTGGCCCTGCTCTATCATCGACTGAAAGAGTTTGGCGAAATCTTGGGTCATCAGCGATACGGCGCATCAAGGTCTAGGTTGCGGGCAATCTCGGCTTCCCAGCGGTCGCCGTTGTCCAGCAGTTTGGCCTTGTCGTAGAACAACTCTTCGCGGGTTTCTGAGGCGAATTCGAAATTTGGGCCTTCGACAATGGCATCGACGGGGCAAGCTTCTTGGCAGAAACCGCAGTAGATGCACTTGGTCATGTCGATGTCATAGCGCGTGGTGCGGCGGCTGCCGTCTTCGCGCGGTTCGGCATCAATCGTGATGGCTTGGGCGGGGCAAACAGCCTCGCACAGTTTGCAGGCAATGCAGCGTTCTTCACCCGAAGGATACCGCCGCAGCGCATGTTCGCCGCGAAAGCGCGGGCTGAGCGGGCCTTTTTCGTGGGGATAGTTCAGCGTGGCCTTGGGGGCGAAGAAATACTTCATGCCCAAGCCAAAGCCTTTGATGAAATCCATCAAGAAGAAGTATTTGGTCGCCCGGGTCCAGTCGACATTGGCCATAGATCAGCCCCCCATCGCGTAGCGGGCCCAGAAGTGGCCGAGGATTTCAAACTTGGCCAAGAAGGCCACCAGCACAACCCAGGCCAGCGACATGGGCAGGAACACTTTCCAACCAATCCGCATCAATTGGTCGTAGCGATAGCGCGGCACAATCGCCTTCACCATGGCGAACATAAAGAACCACACCCACATTTTGGCAACCATCCACAACACCCCATCCGGAATGCCCGGAATGGGCGAAAGCCAGCCGCCAAAGAACAACAGCGTGATCAGCGCGCACATCAGGAAGATGGCGATGTATTCGCCGGCCATGAAAAGCAGATACGGGGTCGAGGAGTATTCGACCATAAAGCCCGCAACCAGTTCAGATTCAGCCTCAGGCAAGTCGAACGGCGGGCGGTTGGTTTCGGCCAGCGCCGAGATGAAGAACAACACCACCATCGGCAAGTGCGGCAGCCAATACCAGCCCAAGGCTCCGTATCCGGTGTTTTGCGCCTCAACAATCGCGCCGAACGACAGAGAGCCTGTCGACAAGATCACCCCGATGATGATCAGGCCCAAAGAAACCTCATAGGAAATCATCTGTGCCGCAGAACGCAGCGAACCAAGGAAGGCGTATTTCGAGTTTGACGCCCACCCGCCCATGATCACGCCGTACACTTCCAGCGAGGAGGCGGCGAAAACGAACAGCACGGCCACGTTGATATCCGCCAAAATCCAACCGGGGCTAAAGGGCAAAACCGCCCAAGCCAAGATCGCCAGCACGAATGACAACAGCGGGGCCAAAAAGAACACAGGCCGGTCAACCCCCGCGGGGACCACGATTTCCTTGACGACATATTTCAACGCATCGGCCACGGTTTGCAGCAAGCCAAACGGCCCCACCACATTGGGGCCACGGCGCATTTGCACAGCGGCCCAGATCTTACGATCGCCGTAAACCAAGAACAAAAGGCTGATCATCACAAAGGCCACAATCAGCAGGCTTTGGCCAATCAACAGCACCGCCGTGCCAAGCCCTGTCGCAAAGAAACCCATAATTCCTGTCCTCTTTCCTTCAGGCGGCCAAGGTCGCGGATGTTGCCCGCGCCGTGGTCGTTCTTACCGCAGCTTTGGCACGGCACACCGCAAGCCAAAGCAAAGTGCAATCGTTTTCAGCAGCAGCTCTGGTGCAAAGGCGCATCATTCTGCCGCCATCTGCGGGGCCACACGGCCCGCTTCCAATGCCGCCAATTCCCCCATCGTGGCCGAAGCCCGTGCGATGGGGTTGGTCATATAGTAAGCTTTGTAAACGGTGCGGAAGGTGGCCGTGCCCATGTCGCGCAGGGCTACGGGCGTCCAGCCATTATCGGCCACTTGATCCACCGCGCCCAGATGCGGGTGTTTGACCACAAGTGCCGCGCGCAGTTGGCTTAGGCTATCCCATGGCAGGGTTTTGCCCAGTTCTGATGACAAAGCCCGCAGGATGGCCCAGTTTTCCTTGGCTTCCCCCGGCGCAAAGCCCGCACGCATCGCCACTTGCGGGCGACCTTCGGTGTTCACGAACAGGCCGTTCTCTTCGGTATAGGCGGCGGCAGGCAAGATCACATCGGCGCGGTTGGCCCCACGGTCGCCGTGGCTTCCCTGATAGATCACAAAGGGGCCAGCGGCGATTTCGACCTCATCCGAGCCCAAGTTATAGATCACTTCCGCACCTTCAACTGCGGCCAACAGCCCGCCTTCGGTGACAGCGCCCACATCCATGGCCCCTACGCGCGATGCAGCGGTGTGCAGCACCAGCAGTTTGCCACCAATCTTTGCGGCCAATTCCATGGCATGGGCCAAGACAGCCTCGCCGTCAGCCTCGCCAACAGCGCCCTGCCCCACGATCACCAAACCACCTGTTTGGGTGGCATTGGCCACAGCCGCGGCCAGTGCGGCGCGGTCGGTTCCGGCGTGGGTGTAGTCATAGGTCAAATCAACCGCTGGCCCGATCAACGAAATATTGGCGTTCTTTGTCCACGCCTTACGAAGGCGGGCATTCAAAACGGGGGCTTCCATGCGGGGGTTGGTGCCAATCAGCCAGATGGTGCGCGCATCGTCGATATCCGCAATCGCCGCATTGCCCACATAGGCCGAGCGGTTGCCAATCGGCAAACGCGCGCCATCGGTGCGGCATTCAACTTGCCCGCCCAACGATTCCATCAAGGCTTTCAGCGAAAACGCCGCTTCGACCGGGGCTAAATCACCCACAAGACCCAGAACTTTTTTGCCAGCCATAGCGGCAGCCACTTTGACCAGCGCCTCGTTCCAACCCGCTTTGCGCAGCTTGCCGTTTTCGCGGATATAGGGCGTATCCAAGCGCTGGCGGCGCAAACCGTCCCAGATGAAGCGGGTCTTATCGGAAATCCACTCTTCATTCACGCCGTCATGGTTGCGCGGCAAAATACGCATCACTTCGCGGCCTTTGGTGTCGATGCGGATGTTCGACCCCAAAGCATCCATCACGTCGATGGATTCGGTCTTGGTCAACTCCCACGGGCGGGCGGTGAAGGCATAGGGCTTGGATGTCAGCGCGCCCACAGGGCACAGGTCAATGATATTGCCCTGCAGGTTGGAATCGAGGGTCATGTTCAGATAAGATGTAATCTCAGCATCTTCGCCGCGACCGGTTTGGCCCATTTGCGTGATGCCCGCCACTTCTGAGGTAAAGCGCACACAGCGTGTGCACGAAATGCAGCGCGTCATTTTGGTTTCAACCAATGGGCCAAGGTTCAAATCCTCAGACGCGCGCTTGGGGTCGCGGTAGCGGCTGAAATCAACGCCGTAAGCCATGGCCTGATCTTGCAGATCGCATTCCCCACCTTGGTCGCAAATCGGGCAATCGAGCGGATGGTTGATCAGCAAAAACTCCATCACGCCTTCGCGGGCCTTTTTGACCATGGGCGAGTTGGTTTTGACCACGGCAGGTTCACCGTTCGGGCCACCGCGCAAGTCTTTGACCTGCATCGCACAGGAAGCCGCAGGTTTGGGCGGGCCGCCCACCACCTCGACCAAGCACATCCGGCAGTTGCCCGCGATGGTCAGGCGTTCGTGATAGCAAAAGCGCGGAATTTCAACGCCAGCCACTTCGGCGGCCTGAATGAGGGTCATGGCCGGATCAACTTCGACTTCGATCCCGTCGATGATCAGCTTTTTCAGGTTCGACATCTCAGGTGGTCCTTCCGCTTTGGCCGCGCGCGCCACGGGGGGCAAAAGCCGCCCGCTTCGCTTGGTGCGGTTCATCCGCTTTTCGCGCCACATTGGCAACGGCATTTCGCCATCCCAATGCGGTGGCCGTCAAAAATTCTGCTGGTGCAAGCATGGCTTGCGCGCGGGCTTTGTGGGTCAAGACAGCGCTCATCGGCTGGACCGCAGCAAAGTGCCAACGGGCGTTTTCTGAGCAATCTCAGCCTCGCCCACGGCGCAGTAGCTTTCGACATCGTCAGGCTTGGCCCCTGCGGCCGCAAGGTAAGTGGCAGCTTCGTCTTTCAGGCGCTTTTTTTGCACCGGATCGTTGCGAAAAGCGTCATAATCGGCAGCGGTATAGCCTTGATCTTCGGCATAGGATTTCAGATCCCACAGGCGGCCCATGACCACCAGCATTCGTGCTGAAATGGTCGGACAGGTGTTGCGCAAAACGTCCCCCGCAAAGCCAGCTCGCAGTTCATCATTGATATGGGCGTTCTGCGCCATGGGAACGGGGCCTGCAAACGCAGACGTGGCGAGGTTGAAGCCCGCCAGTGCCGCCCAGATCACAGTGGCCGAACCAAAGCGCATAGCTTTACTCTGCCGCAATGGCGCTGACGCGGCCGGTTTTTTTGTATTTGATGCGATCTTCAATCTCGTTGCGGAAGGCGCGCACCAAGCCTTGGATCGGCCAAGCCGCCGCATCGCCAAGCGCGCAGATTGTATGGCCTTCGACCTGTTTGGTGACCGACAGCAACATGTCGATCTCTTCCAACTCGGCGTCGCCTTTCACGATCCGCTCCATCACGCGCATCATCCAGCCCGTGCCTTCGCGGCAGGGTGTGCATTGGCCGCAGGATTCGTGCTTGTAGAACTTAGACAAGCGCCAGATCGCTTTGATCACATCGGTTTGCTGATCCATCACGATCACCGCCGCTGTCCCAAGACCAGAGCGTTGCTCGCGCAGCCAATCAAAATCCATGATCGCGTCGTCACATTGCGAGGCGGTCAGCATCGGCACTGATGACCCGCCCGGAATAACGGCCTTCAGGTTCTTCCACCCGCCGCGCACACCGCCGCAATGCTCTTCCAGCAGTTCGCGCAGCGTGATCGACATGGCTTCTTCCACCACGCAAGGGTTGTTCACATGGCCCGAGATGCCAAACAGCTTGGTGCCCGTGTTGTTCGGGCGGCCAAAACCCGCGAACCATTCGGCCCCACGGCGCAGAATGGTCGGCACAACGGCGATGGATTCCACATTGTTCACCGTGGTGGGGCAGCCATACAGGCCAGCGCCCGCCGGAAACGGCGGTTTCATGCGGGGCATGCCCTTTTTGCCTTCAAGGCTTTCCAAAAGCGCGGTTTCTTCGCCACAGATGTAAGCGCCAGCGCCGTGGTGCAGGTACAGATCAAAGTCATAACCCGACCCGCAGGCATTCTTGCCTAGCAAGCCCGCATCATAGCATTCGTCGATGGCAGCTTGCAGGGACTCACGCTCGCGGATGTATTCGCCGCGAATGTAGATGTAGCAATTATTGGCCCCCATCGCGAAAGACGCGATCAGCGCGCCTTCGATCAGCGTGTGAGGATCGTGGCGCATAATCTCGCGGTCTTTGCAGGTGCCGGGTTCAGATTCGTCGGCATTGATCACCAAATACGAAGGCCGCCCGTCGGATGCCTTGGGCATGAACGACCACTTCAACCCCGTTGGGAACCCTGCCCCACCGCGCCCGCGCAGGCCGGATGCTTTGACAATCTCGACGATCTTATCGCGGCCCAAGGCCAGAATACCGGCCGTGCCATCCCAATGGCCCCGCTTGCGGGCGCCTTGCAGGGTGCGGTCGTGCATCCCGTACAGATTGGTAAAGATGCGGTCTTGATCCTTGAGCATCTGCCCGTTCCTTTATTCGCGACCCAAAGGGCCTATTTCGCTTGGCCTTTGCGCCAAAGCCGGTAGCTTGCAATCATCGCCCAAAGAAAGGCGGCCCCAGCAGACAGGTCTGCCAGAAAGACATATTTTGGCGGCCAGTTCATTTGCCCACCCAGATATTCCACGCCCAACCACAGCAGGGCGGCGAGGGTGATCACAACAGCGATCAACCGCGCTTCAAAACTGCCGTTGTTTGCGGAGATTGCCATGTGCTAGTGCCCGTGATGCCCGTGGTCGTGGACATCGCCGTGCGGCGGGTCTTCCCAAAACTGGGCCAGAACCACGGCATAGACGACAAAGACGGTTGCCGCCAAAAGCAGCGCGCCTTGCAGCGACATTCCAGTCAACCAAGTGCCAACGGCTGCCGTAAGACCCGCAGCCACCAAGGCCCAAAGCCAGTTCGACGCCTTTGCACCTTCGGAAGCTGCTGCGTGATGATCGCTCATGTCCGCCCCCTTACGCTGTTGCGCGGCCCTTAAGCCACGGCGTTAAAATCGGCACTTCCGACCCATCAATACGCTTGACGGTATCGCCCAAATCCACCGCCGCTTGGGCCGAGGCGTTGTATTGCTTTTTGCCGCTCTCGAAATCTTTCAAACTGGTCAGCCCCGACAGCGGTTCCGCCGCATAGCGGCCATTCTGCGGGCCGGGAACCGGCACTTCGCCGTTCGAGAAGCGTGCAATCAGATCGCGGAGTTTATCGGCGGTGAGGTCTTCGTAATAATCCTTGCCGATCTGCGCCATGGGCGCATTGACGCAAGCGCCCATGCATTCGACCTCTTCCCACGAAAACTTGCCATCGGCAGACAGCGTGTGCGCATGGGGAGAGATCAGCTCTTTCGCCACAGCCACAAGCTCTTCTGCGCCGCAAATCATGCAAGTCGTCGTGCCACAAATCTGGATATGGGCAATTGATCCAACCGGTTGCAGTTGGAACATAAAGTAAAACGTCGCCACTTCCAAAGCGCGGATATAGGCCATGCCCAGCATATCGGCGACCAGTTCAATCGCAGGACGGGTCAGCCAGCCTTCTTGTTCTTGCGCGCGCCACAAAAGCGGAATGATGGCGCTGGCTTGGCGGCCTTCGGGATATTTGGAAATCTGCCCCTTGGCCCATTCCAAGTTCTTTTCGGTGAAAGCGAAAGAGGCGGGTTGGTCTTTGTGCAAGCGGCGCAGCATCAGCGGTCCACCTCTCCGAAAACAATGTCCATGGTGCCGATGATGGCGGAAACGTCAGCCAGTTGGTGGCCTTTGCACATGAAATCAAGCGCTTGCAGGTGCAGAAAGCCCGGCGCACGCAGTTTGGCGCGGTAGGGTTTGTTCGTACCATCTGCCACCAGATACACGCCAAACTCGCCCTTGGGCGCTTCAACGGCGGCGTAAACCTCACCGGCGGGCACATGGAAACCTTCGGTGTACAGCTTGAAGTGATGGATCAGGCTTTCCATCGAGGTTTTCATATCCGCCCGCTTCGGCGGTGTCAGCTTGCCGCGCGCCAGAATGTCGGTTTGGGCCGCAGATTCGCGCAGTTTGGCCACGGCTTGACGGATGATCTTGGTCGATTCCTCCATCTCAGCCATGCGCACCAGATAGCGGTCATAGCAGTCGCCGTTTTTGCCGGTGGCGACTTTGAAATCAAACTCGTCATAGCATTCGTAAGGCTGGCTGCGACGCAGATCCCACGCAAGGCCCGAACCGCGCGCCATAACGCCTGAAAAGCCCCATGCCTGCACATCGGCTTCGGTGATGATGCCGATATCAACGTTGCGCTGTTTGAAGATGCGGTTCTCGGTCAAAAGCCCGTGCAGATCGTCCAGCACGCGCTGGAAACCATCACACCAAGCATCCATATCGTCCAGCAATTGCGGCGTCAGGTCTTGGTGCACGCCACCGGGGCGGAAATAGGCGGCGTGCAAACGCGCGCCGGATGCGCGTTCATAAAAGCCCATCAGCTTTTCACGCTCTTCAAAGCCCCACAGCGGCGGCGTCAAAGCGCCCACGTCCATCGCTTGGGTCGTGGTGTTCAAGATATGGTTCAGCACACGGCCGATTTCGCAAAACAGCACACGGATCAGGCTGGCGCGGCGCGGCAGGACTGTGCCAGTCAGCCGTTCGATGGCCAAGCACCAAGCGTGTTCTTGGTTCATGGGCGCTACATAATCCAGCCGGTCGAAATAGGGCAGGTTTTGCAGATAGGTGCGGCTTTCCATCAGCTTTTCGGTGCCACGGTGCAGCAAGCCGATATGGGGGTCGCAGCGTTCAACAATCTCGCCGTCAAGCTCAAGAACAAGCCGCAAAACCCCATGCGCTGCGGGGTGTTGCGGACCGAAATTGATGTTGAAATTACGGATGCGCTGCTCGCCCGTTTCCAGATCAACCGAGCCGTCGTCGTAATGGTTCTGCCGGATATCGCCGTCCATTTTTCAAGCCTTCTTTTCGTCGCCCGGAAGGATGTATTGCGCACCCTCCCACGGGCTCATGAAATCGAACTGACGGTATTCTTGCACCAGTTTGACCGGTTCATAGACCACACGCTTTTGCACCTCGTCATAGCGCACTTCGGTGTAGCCGGTGGTCGGGAAATCTTTGCGCAGCGGATGGCCGCGAAAGCCATAGTCGGTCAGGATACGGCGCAGGTCGGGGTGGCCGCTGAACAAGATACCGAACAGGTCATATACTTCGCGCTCAAACCAATTGGCGGCGGGGTAAACGCTGATCAGCGAGGGCACCATGGCCGTGTCGGCGACATAGGCTTTCACCCGAATGCGGCCGTTGGTGTACATCGACAGCAGGTGATAAACCACATCAAAGCGGTCAGCGCGTTCGGGGTGGTCAACCGCCGTGATGTCGACAAGGCTGGTCATGCGGGTGGAAGGATCAGCCTTTAGATGCGCCATAAGGCCCAGCAGATTGTCCAAAGCCACGGTGACGGTAAGTTCGCCAAAAGCCTCAACCGCGCTGATAACACTGGCGCGGGTGGATAGGGCAGCGGCAAGGTCGGTCAAATTCAGTGCCATGATGCCCCCTTAACGAACCAAAGTGCCGGTGCGGCGGATTTTGCGTTGCAATTGCAAGATGCCGTACAACAGCGCCTCGGCTGTGGGGGGGCAGCCGGGGATGTAGATATCCACCGGAACGATCCGGTCACAACCGCGCACCACGGAATAGGAATAGTGGTAGTACCCGCCGCCATTCGCACAAGACCCCATCGAGATCACATACCGCGGTTCTGGCATCTGGTCATAAACCTTGCGCAGAGCGGGGGCCATTTTGTTGGTCAAAGTGCCCGCCACAATCATCAGGTCAGATTGGCGGGGCGAGGCGCGGGGCGCTGTGCCAAAACGTTCAAGGTCATAGCGCGGCATGGATACGTGAATCATCTCAACGGCGCAGCAGGCCAAACCAAAGGTCATCCAGTGCAGCGAGCCGTTGCGCGCCCAGTTGATGATGTCTTCGGTCGAGGTCAGCAAAAACCCCTTGTCCTGCAATTCGGCATTCAGGGCCTGTGTGGCCACTTCACGGTCAGCGCCTGCGGTGTTCGCCCCGGTCATCACGCCCATTCCAAGGCCCCCTTCTTCCATTCATAGGCAAAGCCCACGGTCAAGACGCCCAAAAAGACCATCATCGACCAAAACGCCACCATGCTGATATCGCCAAAGGCCACGGCCCAGGGGAACAGGAAGGCGACCTCGAGATCGAAGATGATGAACAAGATCGACACCAGATAGAACCGCACATCAAACTTCATGCGCGCATCGTCAAAGGCGTTGAAACCGCATTCATAAGCCGACAGCTTTTCGGGATCAGGGTTGCGCACCGCAATCAAAGCGGCGGCCAGAATCAGCACCAACCCAAGGCCCACGGCCACAGCCAACAGCACCAAAATGGGCAGGTAGTCACGCAGAAGACTGTCCACGAGGGGCTCCTTCAACCGATATCATGAAAGCGCCACAGACGGCCCTTTTCAAACTTGGCCCTCGTTTACCCGCAGCCCATGGCGGGGTCAACCAAGGGCGGGGGCCCTAGCCCAGAAACTTGCCCGCAATCTTGCCCAAGTGATGCGCCAGTTTGACCGTCTCTGACGTGCCGGGGGGATGCTTTGTGTCCATCGGCGTGGTTTCTATCGCCACCTGCGCCTTGTCGCTGACCTTTTTGATGGCAACTTGCACGCCTTTGTTGACGGTTTGGCCCATAAATCGGTTCAAGGCAGTCAAGATCAATCGGTTCATCTTAATCCTCAAAAAGTTCGGATTGGTCGGGGGCTTCGGTGTCGTCGTCCTCGGCATTGGGCGGCAAATCGGGCAAGGGGCGGCTGTCTAGCAAGCCCGCCGCGCGCAGCTCTTTCAAGCCGGGCAGATCGCGGGCGGATTCCAGGCCGAAATGGTCAAGAAAGGCATCGGTCACCACAAAGGTCACAGGCCGCCCCGGTGTCATGCGGCGGCGGCCAAGGCGGATCCAGTTCAGTTCCAACAGTTGATCCACAGTGCCACGGCTCACGGCCACGCCACGAATCTCTTCAATCTCAGCACGGGTGACGGGTTGGTGATAGGCCACGATGGCCAAGGTTTCGATGGCCGCGCGCGAAAGCTTGCGGGTTTCAACGCTTTCCTTGTGCATGAGGTGCCCCAGATCGGCGGCCGTGCGAAACGCAAAGGCGGCACCAACTTGCACCAGATGCACCCCCCGCCCTTCATACCTGCGGCTCAGATGGGCCAAGGCTTCGGCAGGATCGCAACCCTGCGGCATCCGGCGCGCAAGGTCTGCCAAGGTCACAGGTTCGCTCGAGGCAAACAGCACCGCTTCCACCATGCGTTCCTGTTCACCCATTGGCGGGGCAGCAAAAAGGCTTAGCTCGGCAGGATCCATCAGGCTTCTCCCTTGCGGCGCATCAAAAGCGGGGCGAAGATTTCGGTCTGTTTCAAATCCACTTGGCCCCGTTTGGCCATTTCCAACACGGCTGCAAAATGCGCCGCCATGGCAGAGCGTCTGCGCGTGGGCGACGCGCCCCAACCTTCGGGCAAGAACGAGGTCAGGTCGGCCCAAGCCCCCATATAGCCCAGCAAACCCCGCATCCGATCCAACGCCTGCTCCATGGTGAAAACATGTTCGCGGTCAAAGGCATAGGGGCGAAAATCGTCGCGGGTGCGAATGCGGGCATAGGCGCGCATCAAATCCAGAAGCGAGGCGTCATAGCGCAGCGCGCGGCAGATCGAGGCGGCCTCTGGCTGGCCACGGGCAAAGAAATCACGCCCCCGTTGATCACGCGCCATAAGCCGTGCCGCCACATCGCGCATGGCCGCCAGACGTTCCAATTGAAAGGCCAGATGAGCGGCCAAATCTTCGGCGCTGGGGCCAGCATCAGCCGGATCGGGCGGCAGCAAAAGGCGAGATTTAAGATAGGCAAGCCATGCCGCCATCACCAGATAATCTGCCGCAAGTTCAATGCGCAAAGCCACGGCCTGGTTGACAAATTTTAGATACTGCTCGGCCAGTTGCAACACCGAAATGCGCCGCAGATCAACCTTTTGGCTGCGCGACAGGTTCAAAAGCAGATCAAGTGGGCCTTCAAAACCGTCGACATCAATGATCAGCGCCTCATCCGCCAAACGGTCGGGGGTGGGCCTTGTTTCTAACCAGTCGTCAGTTTTGGACATCGGGCGCATCTTTCATGAGGCCCGCAAGTTCCGCTTCAAGGGTTGAAATGTCAACGGGGGCGGGGGGTTTGCGCCATGCCAGTGCCGCTTGGGCACGACGGCGCGCGGCCTGCCCCATATCGCCCGCAGCCTCTGCCACCTGCGCCATCTCGGCCAGATCGCCGTTGCAGTGCAGCGCCAAATCGCAGCCCGCGGCCATAGCGGCAGCGGTGCGGGTGGCGATGCTGCCCGACAGAGCCTGCATGTTAAGATCATCGGTCATCAGCAAGCCACCAAAGCCAATCTGATCACGGATAACACCCATCATCACGGGCGACTGCGTGGCGGGCAGGTCATCATAGGCGGTAAAGACCAGATGCGCGGTCATAGCCATCGGCAAGTCATTCAGCGCCTTGAAGGGCGCGAAATCATGGGTGGACAGGTCATGGCGTGTGGCATCGACTCGCGGCAAATCGTGATGCGTATCCACCATAGAGCGCCCATGCCCCGGCATATGCTTGACAACGGGCAGACATCCCCCATCGAGCAAACCCTGTGCGACAGCACGGGCAAGAACGGAAACCCGTTCAGGATCAGCGCCGTAGCAGCGGTTCTTCAAGAAAGGATGCGTGGCAGCGGTGATCAGGTCAGCCACGGGCGCGCAGTTGGCATCAATGCCCACGCTGCCCAATTCCAGCGCGATGAGTTGATACCGCAGATGCAAGGCCCGCGCGGCATGATCGCCAGCGGCCGTGACAAAATCCAAAGGGGGCGTCCATTCGCGCCAATGGGGCGCGCGCAAACGCTGCACACGCCCGCCCTCTTGATCGATCAAGATCGGTGCATTGCGGCCCACAGATTCGCGCAGAGCGGCTGTTAGACGGCGCAGGTGTTCAGGGCTGTCGATGTTGCGGGCAAAAAGGATGAAGCCAAAAGGATCATAGGCGCGAAAAAATGCGGCCTCATTGCGCCCAAGGGTCAGGCCAGCGCAGCCAAAAATCGCCGCGCCGCGCCCGATTGCCGTCATCTTTGGGCGACCGGCACACATTCGGTGCCTTCGGCCTGCAAGGCGGCGCAGAAGCTGGTGGCATCGGCTTCACCAGCCATGCCGTCCACACGCAGACGGTAGATCGTGCGGCCATTGGTTTGGGCCTGTTGCACAATCATGGCCTTGCCGGCCATCAACTCTGAAAAGTTTTGCTGAAGATCACCAAACTTGGCACGCGCCAATTCTGGCGACTCATAAGCGCCAAATTGGGCGAGGATCGTACCCGCCGGAATAGCGCTTGGGTCTTTTTCAAGCACCGCAGAGGCCGGAACCGTGTCAGCCGGTTGAACGGCTGTGCCGCCCAATTCCACGGGGCGCGGCATGGGGCGCAGGGGCGCATTGGCGTCGGCCACAGCAGGCGCGCCAGCAGCATCTGCCAAGGCGGCAGCGACGGCGGCATCAACGCTGTCTTGGGTCAGCAGCGGGGCGGGCTTGGCAGCGGTGGCCTCTAGTGCAGTGGCGGACACTTCGGTGTTTGTAAGCACAGAGCTTTGCGGGGCTGCGCCTTCGGCGGGCACAACGGGCAGATCATCGGGCTGCAACGCGACAGACAAAGGTGCCAAGGTGACCACATCCGCCGGCTTGGCCGAGGTGCCCAAGGCCGCCACAGCATTCACCGTCAGGCCCTGATTAAGCGCTTGCTCCCCCCCTGGATCGGCGGGCGCTATGCGCATCGCGCCAGAGGCTGCGCGCATCACCGGCACGCCTGTGACATCGCGCACCGCCAGCGCATAGCCCCAATAGGCCAACCCCAGAACCAAAGCCACCGAACTGAGCGCGCCGCCGATGCTGACCCAGCGCCGCGCTTCGTTCAACACCAGACCGCGTTGCCCATAAGCCCCACGATACGCCGAGCCATGCTCGTCATAATTGAAAACTGCCATCTCGCCTCACATATGGGTGCGATACTTTGCCGCCCCACTTTTTGTTGCTCGTCACCGATCGGCGCCTTATCAGCGCATCTCTTCTGCCGGCTTAACCCCTAGAATAGCCAATCCTGCCGAAATAACAACGCCTGTGGCGCGGGCCAAGGCGATTTTTGCACAAGATGTTGCGTCTTTGCCCTCTTGGATAAACCTTAAGGAGGGATCATCATTGCCACGGTTCCAAAGACCGTGGAATTCTGAGGCCAATTCATACAAGAAAAACGCAATACGGTGGGGTTCATTGCCCTTCGCGGCAATTTCCACTTCGCGCGGCCATTCTGCAATTTGCTGGGCCATATCGATTTCTGCAGGATTCGACAGTTGAGCCAGATCGGCCTTAGCCAAGGCTGCATCCGACACATCCAATCCCGCCGCTTGCGCCTTGCGCAAAACGGAATTGATGCGGGCATTGGCATATTGCACATAAAAGACCGGATTGTCTTTGGATTGTTCCAGCACCTTGGCAAAGTCAAAATCCAAAGCCACATCGTTTTTGCGTGTCAGCATCATAAAGCGGGTTACATCGGCGCCTGCCTGTTCGACCACATCATGCAGCGTCACAAAAGTGCCGGCCCGCTTTGACATCTTAAATGGCTCGCCGTTTTTATACAGCTTCACCAATTGCACCAGCTTAATGTCCAAGGGCACACGCCCCCCCGACAGGGCCGACACCGCTGCCTTCATCCGCTTGACATAGCCGCCGTGATCAGCGCCGAAAATATCGATCAACTCATCAAAACCGCGCTGCACCTTGTCGTAGTGATAGGCGATGTCGGGGGCGAAATAGGTCCACGAGCTGTCCGATTTCATCACGGGCCGGTCAACATCGTCGCCATGCGCGGTTGAACGAAACAGGGTTTGCACCCGCGCCTCGTAATCTTCGGGCACTTTGCCCTTGGGCGGTTCCAAGGTGCCTTCGTAAATCAGGCCCTGATCGCGCAGCGTTTGAATGGCTGCTTCAATCTGGCCCGTGCCATACAGCGCCTTTTCCGACGAATACACATCCATCCGCACGCCCAACTGTGCCAGATCATTGCGAATTTCCTGCATCATCATGGCCGAAGCAAAATCACGCAAATCGGCCAGCCAGACAGATTCGGGCTGGTTCAACAGGCTTGCGCCGTATTTGGCCTTAAGGGCTTCGCCAACGGGAACCAGATAGTCTCCAGGATAAAGCCCCTCACGGATTTCAGGTTCCAGCCCATTGGCTTCGCGGTAGCGTTCATAGGCCGAACGCGCCAGCACATCGACCTGCGCGCCGCCATCGTTGATGTAATACTCGCGCGTCACAGTCCAACCGGCGAAGGCCAACAGGTTGGACAGCGCATCACCCACAACGGCGCCGCGCACATGGCCCACGTGCATGGGGCCTGTGGGGTTGGCGGAAACGAATTCCACGTTGACCTTGCGCCCTGCCCCAGCGTTAGAGCGCCCGAAATCCGCGCCATCTGTCAGCGCGGCTTTCACCACGCTTTGCCAGACCACGTTCGACAGCCGCAGGTTCAAGAACCCCGGGCCTGCCACGTCTGCCGCCGAGATGCGCGCATCTTTGCCCAACCGCAGCGCCAGCGCATCGGCAATCGCCCGCGGGGCAAGGCCCGCAGGCTTGGCCAGCACCATCGCAGCATTGGTCGCCATATCGCCATGGGCGGCATCGCGGGGCGGTTCCACTGCGACATTGGCAAAGTCTAACCCCTGCGGCAGGGTGCCTTCGGTTGTCATGGCGGTCAGTTCAGCCACCACAAGGGCGCGGATATCGGCGAATAGGTTCATCTGATCAAATCCTGTCTCATCTCTTGCGGGATGCCAGAGAGGATGACGCAGGTCAAGGACAGGCGCTGATGGCGAAGCGCTGCTGTGGCCCCAAAGTTGAGGAAACCGCCAGATTTCACCCCTTGGAAGAGAGATTTTGCCGCAGATAATGCGCCTCGCGCCCGCCAAAGAACATCGTGATCACCGCCCCCAACAGCCACCACAAAGGCTGAGGGATTGCGGCCAGCACCTGCATCTGGGCTTCAAACCAATCCGGCTTGATCCCTGCCGCCACAAAAACCCCCAAAGCCCCCAAGGCCATCAAAGGGCGTGGCAAGCGGTTCAGCGCATCCATCAAGCGATCATACCCCGCCTTTCCCTTGGGTGTTTGGGGCTGCACCTGCGGCATCGGGCCAGCGGCCCCAGCTGCCAAATCCTGTGCTAAGGTTTCGGCACTGGTGACAAGTTTCTTCAAATCCATAGGGTGTCCTTTCATGTCCAAGCGGCCACGCGGGCCTGATGTTGGGTTTGGGTTAAGTGCAAGGCGGGGGGCAAAAACACCTCGGCCCGCGTGATCCACCCGCCTTTGCCGCCATCGCGCCGCAAGGCATACTTGCGGCTGGCGGGGCGGGAATCGGCAAGCTGATAGTAAAACTCGCGCCGCGCCACACCGTAAAGCTGGGCCAAAGCCAGCGCGTCGCAAGCGCGAACGGCGGCCAAAGTCGCAGGGCCCAAGACGCCATCGCAACGCAGCTTGTGGCCTTGGGCGTTCAGCACCCGTTGCAGCAGCTTAATCGCCATGGATCCGGCGTTGACATACATATCAAAAACCGGTGCCTGCAAATCGGGGGGAAGCAAGCACAGGCCGGGGCGGTCGAAGTATCGGGTCAGAAAAATCTCAACCGCTTGTGCAACACTTAACGCCCGCACATCCGCCACATCGACCACTCCGTCGACAGTCACATCGCGCGCAAGGGCACGCAGGGTTCCCAACGTCACCCCATACTTCGTAGGCCCGCCCGGATCGGCGGGGTCGTTCACATAGCCCCCCTCACGGGCGACGATGTCTTGGGCAATTTGGCGGACGTTTGGCATGAAGCCCTCGGTTCTGATGACCGGGTCTATGCTGCCGTGAAGGGGTTAATTCTGCGAAAACCCAGCGCACTTAGGGTGCAGCGGCCTTGTAAACGCCCTGCGCTTTCAAAGCGTCGATCACTTCTTTGGGCATATAGGTCTCGTCATGCTTGGCCAGAACTTCGCTGGCCACAAAGGTGCCAGCGTCCATCTGCCCCATGGCAATGATGCCAGCGCCTTCGGCGAATAGGTCGGGCAAAACGCCTTTGAACGAAACGGGGATCGTGTCCTTGGTGTCTGTGATCTTAAAGGTGATCACATCGCCCTGCCCCCGCACCAAAGACCCCACCTCGACCAAGCCGCCCAAGCGAAACACTTCGCCAGCTTTGGGCGGCATGGAACTCACTTGAGAGGGCGAGCGAAAGAAGTTGATCCCATCTTTCATCGCATAGCCAATCAGCGCAGTTGACAGGCCAAGTGCTAGAAAGGCCACCACGATGATCTGGATGCGCCGTGTCTTTTTCAGACCCTTCATGCCCGCCATTATGCCCTCACGGAAAAATCGGGGCCAACATCAGCCCCATCGTCTCGTCCAAGCCCAGCATCAGATTGGCGTTCTGCATGGCTTGACCGGACGAGCCTTTATTTAGGTTGTCCAGCACTGCCACCACAACCGCCCGGCCCGGCAAACGATCACCGATCACCCCGATGTGACAGAAGTTTGATCCCGCAACATCGCGGGTGGACGGCAAAGCGCCAAAGGGCAGCACCTGCAAGAAAGGCTCATCGGCATAGGCCTTGGCCAAGGTATGGTGCACCGTGGCAGGATCGCCCTGAACATAAACCGTCGCCAGAATGCCGCGGTTCATGGGCAACAGATGCGGGGTGAATTGCACCTGCACCGGACGACCGGCGATTTTGGAAAACTCTTGGTCAAACTCGCCCAAATGCCGATGCTTGCCGCCCGCCGAATAGGTATGCGTGCCGCCCGACAATTCCGCGTGCAGCAGGTTTTCCTTGGGGCTGCGCCCTGCCCCCGAAACGCCCGCTTTCAGATCGATGACGATGTTGTCGAGATCAATCACGCCCGCCGCAATCAACGGGCGCAGTGCAAACTGCCCCGTGGCTGCATTGCACCCCGTGCCCGCCACCAAACGCGCCGCGGCAATCTCGGAACGGTAAAACTCGGTCAGGCCATACACCGCTTCGGCCTGCAAGTCGGGCTGGGTGTGGGGCTGGCCGTACCATTGCGCATAGGCCGCCGCATCGCGCAGCCGGAAATCAGCCGACAGATCAACAATCTTCAAATCGCGCGGTAAAGCGGCAATCACCGCCTGCGTGGTGCCATGCGGCAAAGCGCAAAAGCACAGGTCGATCTTGGAAAAATCAATCTCTTCGATCTTGGTCAAGATCGGCAGGTCTAGATGGCGCAGAAAGGGAAAGACCTCGGCCATGGTCATGCCCGCTTTGCGATCCGCCGAAAGGGCAGCAACCCGCATCTGCGGATGGGTGGCAATCAAACGCACCAGTTCCGCGCCCGTGTAGCCCGAGGCCCCAAGGATGGCGATGTTGTAGATCATGTGGCGTCCCCTTTTGATGGAATTTGCGCTACGTCATTGGCCACGCAAGGCGCAGATGCAAGCCTAATCCAGCTTGCGCTCTCCTGCGCGAATGGGAAAACTCAGGCGGTTTTCGCGCGGCGGCAAGGGGCAGATGGCAAAGTCGGTAAAGGCGCAAGGCGGGTTGTGGGCGCGGTTGAAATCAAGCGTGATGGTTTCGCCCACAGGATCGCCGATCAAAAAGCGCGAGGCGGCATAGGTTTCCGACCCCGCCGTCGCATCGCGGATCACAAACATCGGTTTACCCGCTTTCCAATGCGTGGCCAACAATGTGACATCCTGCCCGTCATGGGTGAAATGCGCACGGTGCGTTAGGGTGATTTCGGTCGTGCCAGCGCCTTTTTGATCAACCAATTGCGCTTGCGGCGCAGCCAAAGCCTCCCACTTGGCAATTATAACCCACGCCGGATCAAAGGGGTAAGATGACAGCGTCACGGCGCGCGGCAAGCCCAGATCACGCACGCGCAGGGCGGGCTGGCCCTCTACCGTGTGCAGTTCCAACAAAAGGCCCGCCACGCGCAGCATCGGATTGCCACCTTGCGCTTCAAAGGGAAAGTCTTGGCCCGCCACCTGCAAAGACGCGCTCTGCGCCGTGGCGGTCAGCACACCCAGATGATCCGGCCCGACGGACAAGACGAGATCATTGTCCACAGTCCGACCCAGCTTTTGCGGCCCCGTTGGAATTTCCACGCGGTCCGTCAGGTTCAACCAGCCATCTTCGGCCAAAAGGGCGGCCGAACGCTCTGCTTTCCAGTCGATAAAGCTTATCATGTGCCGATCCTATCGCGCAGGTCTGTCAAAGTCACCTCGCGCCGAAAGCGCGGATTGTTGAACCAGATCGGGTGAAAGGCATAGCCGCCTTCGATCCCCTCATCAATCGTCGATTGGCGCTGATACAGGTAGCGCCACAAACCGCGCAACATAGCCCGACGAATCGGCCGGCTTGTCGCAAAAGCATGATTGAAGACCAAAGGCCGCGCCTTAGCGCGCAAAGGATCATTGCTTGCAAAACATTTCATCCAACACCCCCACTAAAGCTTTGAATGGTGCAACATAAGGTCAAATCATCGCACACCATTTGTGTAGTGCATCTACCCCGAAGGTGGCATAAGCTCGCACAATAGTATCTGGCGCGCCATGACGTAAACCTATTTACGATCATGGCAGATCTAATGGGTGGTACGAATGACAATATCTGAACAAAAATCAGACGTCTCGGTTGGCGCGAAGCCAATTAACGTGATTGTGGCGGATGATCACTCGATGATCAGCGAATGTATCTGCAGTTTTCTGGAAACACGCATCAATGGCACGGTGTCACCTCAGTCGACCTTCCAAGGCGCGATGGAGGCGGCAGCGGCAAAGCATTGTGATGTGATCCTGCTTGATATGGTCATGCCCGGCATGGACGGCGTGGCGAGTATCGAACAGGTTGTCTCGGCATTTCCAGACACGAAGGTTGTGATCTTTTCCAGCTGTAACGATCAATCCTTGGTTGTCAAAGCGATCAAAGCGGGCGCGCGGGGGTTTGTGCCAAAGGATATGCCTTTGACGGCCTTGATCCCGGCCTTGAACCTGATCCTGTCGGGCGAAATTTTCTTCCCCAGCAGCTTCTTCAAATCTGCCGCTTTTGAAAAACTTTCGGCCACCTCATCGACCGCCGTGCTGACCCCGTCTGAGATTGCGATGCTCGAAATGGTTCTGGTTGGCGCATCGAACAAAGAGATCGGTCACCGGATCGGGCAAACCGAAAATAATGTTAAAATGTTGATGCGCAAAACCTTCTTGAAATTGGGGGCGAACAACAGAACCCATGCGGTGCACATCGCCCAATCCAACGGCTGGATTTAACCCAAAGCCCCAGCGCAGGAATGAAACAAGGGCCGCATCAAAGGATGTGGCCCTTGCCCTTTAAGCGCCTGCGTCACGCCACAAGCGCAGGCGCTTACACCGCCTCAAAAGCAATCTTGCGGCGCAGAAATTGTGTGGCTTTGCTTGAGACATAGGCCGGATCGCCCGTTGTCAGAAACTTACTGGCCTGCCCTGCCCCCAAAAACGCGGGCCTGCGCTGCAAATAGTCGGCAAGGCTTTCGGCAACCAAATTGGCTTGGGAATAAACCTTCACCTCTGGTCCCAGCGCCTCTTGAAAGGCGCGCGCCATCAGGGGGTAATGGGTGCAGCCCAAAATCGCCGCTTGCGGGAAAGGCATCCGGCGTTTGAGCGCCTCGACATGCGAGCGCACCAAGGCCTCGGCCAAAATCTCATCCCCCTGTTCAATGGCATCGACCACGCCGCCGCAAGGCTGCGCTTCAACATCCACGCCCACGGCGCGGTAAGCCAGTTCGCGCTGAAAGGCGCGCGAGGCAACGGTGGCGGGGGTGGCAAAGAGCGCCACGTGCTTCACCGCCACTTCGCGCGGCGGCGAATTGTCGCCCCATTGGCGTTCGGTCAGCGCTTCAATCAGCGGCACAAACACACCCAAAACCCGCTTATCGGCGGGAACCCAAGTTTCCTGCATCCGCTTCAGCGCCGCTGCCGAGGCGGTGTTGCAGGCCAAGATCACCAGATCGCAACCCTCGTCCCACAGGCGTTCCGTGGCAGCACAAGTTAGCTTGAAGATATCCTCATGCGTGCGTACCCCGTAAGGCGCATGCGCGTTGTCGCCGAAATAGACAAAGGGCACCTTTGGCAACTTGGCGGTCACGGCGTCTAGCACCGTCAGCCCACCCAAGCCGGAATCAAATATGCCCACCGCCATTCGGCACCCCTTGTCTAAATTTCGATCACAATCGTGAGGATAGTGCAGTAGTCCATCCAAGAGCAATGCCGCTTAAAGTTGCAAGAAACGCGGTCAAAGTGGTTTACAGGGCGAAACTCTTGGGCAAAAGGGACAAGTGTGGTATGCAAAGACATGGGAGAATTCGCGATGATGGATTGGGACAAGCTGCGTATCTTTCACGCGGTGGCCGATAAGGGCTCTCTCACCCATGCGGGTGAGGTGCTGCACCTTAGCCAATCCGCCGTCAGCCGCCAGATTCGCGCCTTGGAAGAATCCCTTTCGGTGACCCTGTTTCACCGCCACGCCCGCGGTTTGATCCTCACCGAACAGGGCGAGTTGTTGTTTGATGCCACCAGCCAAATGGTCCGCCGCCTAGACGCCGCCGCCGCCCGCATCCGCGACAGCGAGGACGAGGTTTTTGGCGAGTTGCGCGTCACCACCACCACAGGCTTTGGCACGCTGTGGCTGGCCCCGCGTTTGGCAGCGCTTTATTCAAAATACCCTGCCCTAAAGATTGACCTTATGCTGGAAGAGCGCGTGCTAGACCTGCCGATGCGCGAGGCCGATGTCGCCATTCGTATGAAAGAACCCCAGCAGGCCGACCTGATCCGCAAACGCCTGATGCAGATCAAAATGCGCCTGTTTGCGACGCCTAAATATCTAGAAGAACACGGCACACCAAAAACGATGGACGAGATGACCTCGCACCGCCTGATCTGCCAGCACGCGGGCACAGCGCAAGTGGCGGCGGGGGCCTTGTTGGTGGCGGAATTGATGAGCCACGACATCCCCTCGACCCTGACCGTCAACAACTACTTCGGCGTCTTGCAGGCCGTGCTGAACCACCTTGGCATCGGCGTTCTGCCCGATTACGTCACCGAAGATTCCCCCCACCTGATCCGCGTTCTGCCTGAAGTGGAAAGTGCGGAAGTGCCGGTGTTCTTGGCCTATCCAGAAGAGTTGCGCCATTCCAAGCGCGTGGCGGCGTTTCGTGACTTTGTGATGGATGAGATCATGGCCTTTCGCCGCCGCCAGCAAGACTAGGTACCTGCGCTCACATGCGGCGGCTATGCGCTGGGCGCATAACGGAATTGCCGCAAATGCAGCCCAATGGCCGTTGCCTAAATTCTGTGCAGCCCCTATCTAAACCTCCGAAGCGTTGATTGAGTTCGCTCTTTCCGTTTCATACCTCCCTGTTGGACTTGGCCGAGCGCAAGCTCGGCCTTTTTTTTGATTTCTCGATATATTTCAAGAATTTGCCGAAAGTTTCGGCAGTCAGACAGGCAGTCTGCCCAAGGTTTGGGCTTTGGGCACAGGGGCCTTTGGGCGCGAGGCCCGTTGCCTTTAAAAATCACACCTTGGCCCCAAGCACTGCGCTTTTCGACCCATGGGCTAGAAGCATGGGTCGCAAGCCTTGGGGTATTGCACCATTCCTGCGGCCCTTGAAAAAAACCGCCCGTTTTCCGCCGCACAGCCACGGGGGTGCTTTTCCTTTCGCCGCCCTTGCCCTAAAGGGCAGCAAAGGCCAGATGGCCCGTGCCGCTTTATGGGAGACTGCCATGTCAGAACCCGCGATCACCCCAGCGCTTGTAGCCTCGCATGGATTGAAACCCGATGAGTATGAGCGCCTGTTGGGCATCATCGGGCGGGTGCCGACGTTCACCGAACTTGGCATCTTCTCGGCCATGTGGAACGAACATTGTTCTTACAAGTCATCAAAGAAATGGCTGCGCACCTTGCCCACCACGGGGCCACAGGTGATCTGCGGGCCGGGGGAGAATGCCGGCGTTGTCGATATAGGCGACGGGCAGGCGGTGATCTTTAAGATGGAAAGCCACAACCACCCGTCATACATTGAACCCTATCAGGGGGCGGCCACCGGCGTGGGCGGCATTCTGCGAGATGTGTTTACCATGGGCGCGCGGCCGATTGCCGCGATGAACAGCCTGTCGTTCGGTGTGCCCGCACATCCCAAAACCGCGCATCTGGTGAAGGGCGTGGTCGAAGGCGTGGGTGGCTATGGCAACGCCTTTGGCGTGCCGACGGTGGGCGGCGAAGTGCGCTTTCATCGCAGCTATAACGGCAACTGCTTGGTGAACGCCTTTGCGGCGGGCTTGGCGGATGCGGACAAAATCTTTTACTCGGTCGCCTCTGGCGTGGGGATGCCCGTGGTTTATCTGGGGGCCAAGACGGGCCGTGACGGGGTTGGCGGAGCCACGATGGCCTCGGCCGAATTTGACGCCTCGATCGAGGAAAAGCGCCCGACGGTGCAGGTTGGCGACCCCTTCACCGAAAAGCGTCTGCTGGAAGCTTGCTTGGAACTTATGGCCTCGGGTGCTGTGATCTCGATCCAAGACATGGGGGCCGCTGGCCTGACCTGCTCGGCGGTTGAGATGGGCGATAAGGGCGGGCTTGGCATCAAGCTGCAACTGGACGCTGTGCCCCAGCGCGAAACGCATATGACCGCTTACGAGATGATGCTGTCCGAAAGCCAAGAGCGGATGCTGATGGTTCTGAAGCCGGAACTGGAAGATGTCGCCCGCGCGATCTTTGTGAAATGGGATCTGGATTTTGCCATAGTGGGCGAAACCATTGCCGAGGATCGGTTTTTGATCCTGCATGGCAATGAGATCAAGGCCGATCTGCCACTGTCAAAACTCTCGTCCTCGGCCCCCGAATATGACCGCCCTTGGGTGGCAACGCCGCAAGCTGGCCCCCTGCCCGCTTATCCCGCCATCAGCCCGTTGGATGCCCTGCGCGCCCTGATCGCTGCGCCGTCTTATGCGCACAAGGCTTGGGTCTATGAGCAGTATGACAGCCAAGTTCTGGCCGACACCATCCGCCGCCCGGGCATGGGGGCTGGCGTGGTGCGGGTGCATGGCACGAAAAAGGCGCTGGCCTTCACGTCTGACGTGACGCCGCGCTATGTGAAGGCCAACCCCGAACGTGGCGGGATGCAGGCCGTGGCCGAAGCCTATCGCAACCTGTCTGCCGTTGGCGCGCTGCCTTTGGCCACGACCGATAACCTAAACTTCGGCAACCCCGAAAAGCCCGAGATTATGGGGCAGTTGGTCGGCGCGCTCAAAGGCATTGCGGCGGCCTGTATCGCGCTGGATATGCCCATCGTTTCGGGCAACGTGTCGCTTTACAATGAAACCGATGGCGCAGGCATTCTGCCCACGCCCACAATCGGCGCAGTGGGCATCTTGGCTGACGCAGGTGATCTGATCGGCGGCCTGCCCCATGCGGGCGATGTGGCGGTGCTGATCGGGGCAACTCATGGGCACATGGGCCAATCTGCCCTGCTCGCAGAAGCCTTTGGCATTGAAGCGGGCGATGCACCGCCTGTCGATCTGGTGGCCGAGAAAACCCATGGCAGCTTTATTCGTGCAAATGGCAAATCCTTTCACGCCTGCACCGATCTGTCAGATGGCGGCCTTGCCCTAGCGGCGTTCGAAATGGCCGAAGGCGCAGGCTTGGGGCTGACCCTGACCACCGCTGATATCGCCACGCTTTACGGTGAAGATCAGGCACGCTATCTGGTGGCCCTGCTTGCGTCGCGCGCCGAGACGCTACTGGCGCAAGCCGCAGCACTGGGCATCCCTGCGGCCAAGGTGGGCCAGTTTGGTGGCGACACTGTCACCTTGGGCGGGGAAAGCGCGCCCTTGGCGGCTCTGTCAGCCCTGTATCGCGGCGCATTTGCACAGGCTGTGGCATGATCCTACGCCCTGCCACGCCTGCGGATTTCGCCTTTATCCGTGGGCTGGCGGGCCACCCCGACTATGCGCCCTTCATCACAGATGAAGACGAAGCTGGCCTTGAATATTACCTAAACAACACCGCGCACCGCCTGTTGATCTGGCAAGACGCCCAAGGCCCCGCAGGGCTGGCGCTGTATTGCGAGATTGGCGACCCATCAGGGCGTGTCGAACTGCGCCGTCTGGCCCTAGCCCGCCCCAGTCAAGGCGAGGGGCCCGTATTCTTGCAAGCGCTGATCGACTATGCCTTTCACGACCTGCAAGCGCAGCGCCTGTGGCTTGACGCCTCTGCTGAAAACATACGCGCACAGGAGGCCTACCTGAAAGCCGGCTTTGTCTTCGAAGGCCGCCAACGCGCCCATTGGTTCCGCCCTGCTTTGGGGCACTCCGTGGACCTGATGTTGTACGGCATCTTGCGCCACGAATGGCAGCTTGCCAAAGCGCCCTTGCAGCCCTGACCGCTGCGCCCTACATCTTGGGCAATAACAGGAGAGACCTATGGCCATCGAAGCCCATGCCATCGAAGCCCTGATCCGCGCCAGCTTTCCTGACGCCAAGATCACCATCACCGACCTTGCCGGTGACGGCAACCATTGGGCGGCCGAGGTGATCGACGCCAGCTTCAAAGGCCAAAGCCGCGTGCAACAACAGCGCGCGGTCTATGCCAGCCTGAAAGGCAAGATGGACGGCGCACATGGCGAATTGCATGCCTTGGCCCTGACAACCAAAGTTCCGGAATAAGATTGCCCCAAACCAACCCGCAAACATGGACCTGCGGCGAAAGGACGAAGAATGAGCGCGATTGACACAATCAAAGACACCGTGGCCAAGAACGATGTTGTCTTGTTCATGAAAGGCACCAAAATGATGCCGCAATGCGGCTTTTCCTCGCACGTGGCGGGGGTGCTGAATTACATGGGCATCGAATACGCCGATGTGAACGTGCTGGCAGATGCCGAAATTCGCCAAGGCATCAAGGATTTCTCTGATTGGCCCACGATCCCCCAACTTTATGTGAAGGGCGAGTTTGTGGGCGGCTGTGACATCGTGACCGAGATGACCCTGTCGGGCGAATTGGACCAGCTTTTGGAAGCCAAAGGCGTGGCCTTTGATAAAGCCGCGTCCGAGAAAATCCGCGAAGCCAATAAAGAAAGCTAAGTCGCGGGCACACATTTTCGGCGAAAATCAAATCGGCGCGCTGCAAAGCGCGCCGATGTCATTTTACCTTACAGCTTAAGCAGCCCCGGCACCCTATCAGACGGCGCAGCCTAGAGGTTTTCGCAGGAAATCTGCGCCCCTTACGTACATATCAGCCAATCCGCGCGTCCAGCCTATCGGCCAAAGCTTCGGCCTCGGCCGCGATATGGGCAAGGCTTGCCAAAGCGTCCTGCGCGCCGACAGGCAGGTCGGCCGCACCGGTTTGCTTTAGCAAACGCTCCATCTCGGTGATCCGCGCCTTGGTGCGGCGCAGGTCTTCCTCCAGCGTGGCGGTTTTGTCAGCCAACATCAGACCAGCCATCAACAGCATCCGCACCTCAGGCAAGCGGCCCACTTTGGCTTGCAGGGGGGTGGCCTCGTCGTCCAGCAATTTGGCCGCGGCGTGCAAAAACGGCTCTTCGCCGGCCTGACAGTTAACCAGAAATTTGCGATCGGCGATGGTGATTTCAAGATCAGGCATGTGGGGCGGTCTCCGCTGCATCGACCAAGGGGGCAAGGGCTGCCAAAATCTTAGCGATCTCGGCAGTTTCGGCTTCGCGCGCTTGGGTCAGGGCATCCAATTCGGCCTGCAGAGATTGTGCAGCAAGGCTTGCTTGGGAAAGATGGGCCTCGGCCTGCTCTTCCATCAGGCGCAGGTCTTGGCGCAACTGGTCAATGGCCATGTTCAGGCGTTGGTTTTCAAGGCTGCTTTCCTCGACCTGCCGTTGCAACCGCACGAGGTCGGCAGAGCCATCTGGGCTTGCCAAGGTGGCCGTGGGCCAATGGTCAATACCTGCGCCGATCCGCGCCAAGGCGGATAGGATGCGCTCTTCAAACTGGGCAATATCGGCCATCGGCAACCTCGCGTTCTTCCGCCACACCAAGCCTAACTTGGCGATGCAAAGCCCGCCGCGTCAAGGCCGTTCTTCACAGAATTTTCGGCCCGCCGCTTGAACTTGCCCCATAGGCTGCTATGCACGTCTGCAATCAAGACTTGATCCTTTCTTAACATCAGGACACCAAAGTGGATATCGAGACCCTGCGCGCCCGCCACCCCGAGCATTGGATGGCCGCCTGCGCCATTCGCACCTTGACGCTGGACGCGGTGGCTGCCGCCAATTCCGGCCACTCTGGCATGCCCATGGGCATGGCCGATGTGGCAACGGTTCTGTTTGAAAAGCACCTGAAGTTTGACCCCAAGGCCCCGCATTGGCCCGACCGCGACCGGTTCATCTTGTCGGCAGGGCACGGGTCGATGTTGCTGTATTCGGTGCTGTATCTGACGGGCTACGCCGATATCACGCTGGACCAGATCAAGGGCTTTCGCCAATGGGGCATGCGCACGGCGGGGCATCCGGAATATGGCCATGCCGCTGGCATTGAAACCACAACCGGCCCCTTGGGCCAAGGCATCGCCAATGCGGTGGGCTTTGCCATGGCTGAAGCCAACCTGCGCGCCCGCTTGGGGGCCAAGGTGCAAAGCCACCGCACCTATGTGATGGCGGGCGATGGCTGCCTGATGGAGGGTGTCAGCCAAGAGGCACTGGCGCTGGCAGGCAAGCACAAGCTGGAAAACCTGATTGTGCTGTGGGATGACAATGGCATCACGATTGATGGCAAAGTCTCGATCGCTGACATCACCGACCAAAAAGCACGCTTTGCCGCTTCGGGTTGGGCGGTGTTTTCCTGTGACGGCCATGATCCGGTCGATATCGACCGCGCCTTAACCCAAGCCAAGGCCGCAGGCGCACCGGCTTTGATCGCCTGCAAGACCCATATCGCCCTTGGCTCTTCGGCGCAGGACACATCCAAAGGCCACGGCGCTTTGACCGATGCCAAGCTGATCGCCGACACAAAAGCCGCCTATGGCTGGGCAGAAGCGCCCTTTGGCATTCCCACAGCCGTAAAGGCCCGCTGGGAAGGCTTCGGCGCACGCGGTGCTGCCGCCCGTGCCGCATGGGAGGCGCATCTTGCCACCCTGCCCCAAGGCCGCCAAGACCTTGTTGCGCGCATCTTTGCAGGTGACGCACCCAAGGGCCTGAAAAAAGCCATCACAGAAGTGAAAAAAGCCGCCGTTGAGGCCAAGCCCAAACTCGCCACCCGTTCGGCCAGCGAAAAGGTTCTGACCGCGGTGAACCCTGTGATGTTTGAAACCATGGGCGGCTCGGCTGACTTGACCGGTTCGAACAACACCAAGACCCCAGATTTGGGCGTTTTCTCGCCCGAGGATCGCAAGGGGCGCTATGTGTATTACGGCATCCGCGAGCATGGCATGGCCTCGGCGATGAACGGCATGGCGCTGCATGGCGGCGTGCGGGCTTACGGCGGCACGTTCATGTGCTTCACCGATTACGCCCGCCCCGCCATGCGCCTATCCGCCCTAATGGGCGTGCCAGTGGTGTATGTGATGACGCATGACAGCATTGGCTTGGGCGAAGATGGTCCCACCCACCAACCGGTAGAACATTTGGCCATTAGTCGCGCCACACCCAACACCTATGTCTTCCGCCCCGCCGACTTGGTGGAAACCGCCGAGGCGTGGGAACTGGCATTGACCGCGAAATCCACACCATCGGTGCTGGCGCTAAGCCGGCAAAACCTGCCCACCGTGCGCCTGACGCATTCCAACGCCAACCTGTCCGCGAAAGGCGCCTATGTTCTGGCCGAGGCAGAGGGCAAGCGGCAGGTGATCTTGATTGCCACAGGTTCCGAAGTGGAAATCGCCCTGAAAGCCCGCGCTGCGCTGCAAGCCGAAGGCATCGGTTGCCGCGTCGTGTCTATGCCCTGCATGGAGCTGTTCGCCGCCCAAGACGAAGCTTATCGCCGCAAAGTGCTGCCCCCGGGGCCGGTGCGCGTGGCGATCGAGGCCGGCGTGCGCCAAGGCTGGGACCGCTGGTTGCTTGGAGAGCGCGGGCGCGAGGCCAAGGCTGGCTTTGTCGGGATGTCGTCGTTCGGCGCTTCTGCCCCGATTGACCGGCTTTATAAAGAGTTTGGCATCACGGCAGAGGCAGCAACCGCCTTGGCCAAGAGCCTGCTCTAAGTTACGCAGGGTTCGGCACTGGCCCCTTGTAACCCTATTTAGGCCAAGATAATCTGAAAGCGCAGCCCCGATGGGGCTGCGCTTTTTTATTTGCCAAAGCGGGCGATCAGCGGGCCAATCACGCGGGTGGCAAGCGGGATCAGCGCCAGACCTGCGATCAGGCCAACCACCCCGTCAAGAGTTGCTTTGACAGCCCAAGTGACCAAACCCTCTGCCATTGGGATGGCGTGGGCTGCAATCTCGGCCCAATGTTCAAAAGCATGCGCGGGGGCTGCGAACCCAAACACCTCTGCCCCGTGCACAAGCATAGACCCACCCACCCACAGCATCGCGGCTGTGCCTAGCGTGGCCAAGAACGTTAAAAACTTTGGCATGGCCAAAACCAAGCCGCGCCCCAAAGCACGCGCCCACCGCCAGTATGCGGTGCGGGCGAGATACAGGCCGATGTCATCCATTTTGACAATCAACGCCACGGATCCATAAACCAGCAGCGTGATCATCACGGCCACGATAGCCAAGGTCGCAGCTTCCACCCAAAGGGCGCTGTCAGGCAAAGTGCCAAGCGCAATCGTCATAATTTCAGCCGACAGAATAAAGTCGGTCTTGATTGCCCCCGCGACCTTTTGCTCTTCCAGATGGGCCGGATCGGCCACGTCAAAATCGGCTTCCACATGGTCATCGGCGTGCGGGGCAAGGGCGTGAAACACCTTTTCCGCCCCTTCAAAGCACAGATAAGCGCCCCCCAATGTTAAAAGCGGAACGATGGCCGAGGGCAAGAACACCGACAGCAACAAGGCTATAGGCAGCAGGATCAGAAGTTTGTTCTTCAACGATCCCTTGGCGATGCGCCAGATAATGGGCAACTCACGATCTGCCGAAAAGCCCGTGGCATAAGTCGGGGTGACGGCCGCGTCATCAATCACCACCCCCGCCGCCTTGGCACCCGCTTTGGCAGCAGCGCCCACGATATCGTCAACCGAGGCCGCCGCCACTTTGGCAATCGCCGCCACATCATCCAGAAGTGCCAGAAGTCCGCTCATTTATGCCCCCTGCATTTTGACATTCATATAAAGACTGTGGGCGAGAATTCAACCGGCCCGGTGTTAGCGAAAACATGAAGAGGTTAACGCTAACAGTTTGATTTTAAATGGCAAAGCCCCTTTCCAAGCCTTCTGCCCCCCGTTAAGCGGCAAGAGAGAAGGCGCAGGGGGCGGAAATGATCACCATTGGTATCAACGGCTTTGGCCGAATTGGGCGTTGCACTTTGGCCCATATCGCGGAATCGGGGCGCAACGACGTGCAGGTTGTGGCGATCAATGCCACTGGCCCGATTGAAACCAACGCCCATCTGTTGCGCTATGATTCGGTGCATGGCCGCTTTCCGGGTGTGATCAAGACCGAGGGCAATAGCCTTGATCTTGGGCAGGGGCCCATCCGCGTGATGTCGACCTACGCTCCCGAAGAGTTGGACTGGGAGGGTGTGGATGTTGTGTTGGAATGCACCGGCAAGTTCAACGACCGCGATAAGGCAGCGGTTCACCTTGGGCGCGGGGCGAAGCGGGTGCTTGTGTCAGCGCCCGCCAAGCGGGCGGATATGACGGTGGTTTACGGGGTGAACCATGGCGGGTTGAAAACCGATCACCACGTTGTGTCAAACGCCTCTTGCACCACGAATTGCTTGGCGCCCTTGGCCAAGATTTTGAACGACACCGTGGGCATTGAAGAGGGGATTATGACCACAATCCACTCTTACACCGGCGATCAGCCAACGCTGGACCGCCGCCATAAAGACTTGTACCGCGCCCGCGCTGCAGCCATGGCGATGATCCCGACCACAACCGGAGCCGGCAAGGCGATTGGCGAGGTTTTGCCAGAGCTTGCAGGGCGGCTGGAAGGGTCTGCCATCCGAGTGCCGACGCCAAATGTTTCAGCTGTCGATCTAACTTTTCGCGCAGGAAGATCGGTGACCGTCCAAGAGATCAACGCCATCGTCCGCGAAGCCGCGCAGGGCGACATGCGCATGGTCTTAAGCTATGATCCCGAACCCAAAGTCTCGATCGATTTCAACCACACGCCCTATTCGTCAATCTTCGCGCCAGACCAGACACGGGTTGTTGGCCGCATGGTGCGCGTTTTGGCGTGGTATGACAACGAATGGGGCTTTTCCTGCCGCATGGCGGATGTTGCGGGTGTGATGGGGCGGCTACTTCAATAGGCCAATCCTTTGCCCTTTTCGCCCTAGGGCCTTGCGCAAACAGCGCGTCTTTTTACATTTTGCGCCTCAATATGGGATGCACCTTGCGCTGTCGCTGACTTTCTGGCGTCATAGCGCAAAAAAGACCATTTCCGATTGAAATCCGCCGCAAAATGACGATGTTAGCGCTATCCATTTGCGCCTGAGTCGCGCCGTGCCAAGAGGAGGCATCCATGTCCGTCAAAGTCGCCATCAACGGTTTCGGCCGCATCGGGCGTAACGTGCTGCGTGCCATCTTGGAATCAGGGCGCACCGATATCGAAGTGGTCGCGATCAACGATCTGGGCCCTGTGGAAACCAACGCGCATTTGCTGCGCTTTGATTCGGTGCATGGGCGTTTTCCCCATGTGGTTACCACCACCGCTGATACGATTGATGTGGGGCGCGGGCCGATCAAAGTCACTGCCATGCGCAATCCGGCAGACCTGCCTTGGGGAGATGTGGACGTGATCATGGAATGCACGGGCATCTTCACCGCCAAAGACAAAGTGCAGGCGCATTTGTCGACCGGCGCCAAGCGGGTGCTGATTTCGGCGCCTGGTGAGAATGCCGATAAGACGATTGTTTACGGGGTAAACCACGGCACGCTGACCAAGGACGATCTGGTTGTGTCTAACGCCTCTTGCACCACGAACTGCCTGTCGCCGGTGGCGAAGGTGCTGAATGATTCCATCGGCATCGTGAAGGGCTTTATGACCACGATCCACAGCTATACCGGCGATCAGCCGACGCTGGATACGATGCACAAAGACCTCTACCGCGCGCGCGCCGCCTCACTCAGCATGATCCCGACCTCGACCGGTGCGGCCAAGGCCGTGGGTCTGGTGTTGCCCGAGTTGAAGGGCAAGTTGGATGGGGTGGCTATTCGCGTGCCCACGCCCAACGTGTCGGTCGTCGATCTGGTGTTTGAAGCCAAGCGGTCCACCACGGTGGAAGAGGTCAACGCCGCCATTCGGGCTGCCGCCACCACCGGCCCCTTGGTCGGTATCTTGGGCTTTACCGATCAGCCCAATGTGTCTTCTGACTTCAACCACGACCCGCATTCTTCGGTGTTCCATATGGACCAGACCAAGGTGATGGACGGCACGATGGTGCGGATCTTGACATGGTATGACAACGAATGGGGCTTTTCGAACCGCATGTCAGACACGGCTGTGGCGATGGGTAAGTTGATCTAACACGTGGCTAAATGTGCCAAAAGGGCGCCTTCGGGCGCTCTTTTCTTTTGCAGCCTTAGCCCAGTGCCACCAAACCCTTGGCATAGCGCAGCGCATTGCGTCGGTAACCTTCGGCAGAGCGCAGCAGGCGCGCCTGCTCTTCGGGTTCAAGCATCCGCACCACTTTGCCTGGCGATCCCATCACGAGCGCCCCGTCTGGGATTTCCTTGCCTTCGGTGATCAAGGCACAAGCGCCAATCAGGCACCCTTTGCCAATCTTGGCCCCGTTCAAAATCGTGGCCCCCATGCCAATCAGCGTGCCATCGCCAATCTCGCAGCCATGCAGCATGGCGCGGTGGCCGATGGTACAGTTTTCGCCAATCACCATCGACACGCCCATATCGGTGTGCAGCACCGCATTGTCTTGCACGTTTGACCCACGGCCCACCACCAGCACCTCGTTATCGCCGCGCAGCACCGCGCCGAACCAAACGTTGGCGGTTTCTTCCAACAGCACCTTGCCGATCAGATCGGCCGAAGGCGCGGCCCAAGCGCCAGCGCGCAGGTCGGGGGCATGGCCATCAAGAGCATAGATCATCGCGCAGAAAACTCCTGATTAAGGCCGCGCACAAAGTCGGCCAGATGCGGTTGGCGGTCGCGGCGCAGGCGTTCGGCTTGCAAGATCGTCACCAACTCGCCAAAGGCCGTGTCCAGATCGCGGTTCACGATCACATAGTCATATTCCATCCAATGGCTGATCTCGGCCTGACTTTTGGCCATACGCTGGGCGATCACCTGTTCAGAATCCTGCGCGCGGCCTTGCAAGCGGCTTTCCAGCTCGGCAATCGAGGGCGGCAAGATAAAGATCGACACCACATCCCCGCGCATCGCCTGTTTGATCTGCTGGCCACCTTGCCAATCTATGTCAAACAAGGTGTCGCGGCCTTGGGTCATGGCATCTTCGACAGGCCCACGCGGCGAGCCGTAGAAGTTGCCGAAGACCTCGGCGTGTTCCAGCATCTGGCCGTCTTTGACCATGGCCTGAAACGCGGCGCGGGTTTTGAAATAATACTCGCGCCCGTCCACCTCGCCGGTGCGGGGGCTGCGGGTGGTGGCGGATACCGAAAAGCTAAGGTCTTGATCCCATGCCATCAGCTTGCGCGACAAGGTTGATTTGCCCGCACCGGAAGGGGAAGAAAGGATCAGCAAAAGCCCGCGTCTTGTCATGGTCATTCTACGTTTTGCACCTGTTCGCGCATCTGATCTATGACGGTCTTTAGGTCAAGCCCGATGCGGGTCAGCGTGATGGATTGCGCCTTGGAACATAGGGTGTTGGCTTCGCGCAAGAATTCTTGCACCAGAAAGTCAAACTTGCGCCCAATCTGGCCCGCTTCGGCCAAAAGGGCACGGGCGGCTTGCAGATGGGCGGTGAGGCGGTCGATCTCTTCGGTGATGTCGGTTTTCACGGCAAGCAGGGCAAGTTCCTGCGGCAAACGGGCAGGATCAACCGCGTCACTTTGCGCCAAAACACGGGCAACGGCGTCGCGCAGCGACTGGGCCGCCTCGTCTTGACGCGCTATGGCCGCTGCTTTTGCTTGGATCACAAGATCGGCGATGCGGTCGATTTGGGCGGTCAGAATGCCCGCTAGGGCTGCCCCCTCTGCCGCCCGCATGGCGTTGAAATCGGCCAGCAACGCGGGCAGATCAGCCAGAATAGCTGCGCGCAGGGCGGCGGTATCCACCTCGGCTGCGCCCTGATCCACCACGCCGCGCACCGCCAGCACATCGGCGGCAGAGGCTTGTCCAAGCGTGACGCCAATGTTCATCGCGTGGTCTTCCACCGCGCGAAGGGCCAGCAGAGCGGCTTGCAAAGCGCCCGTATTCAGGCGCAGACCCGCCTCGCCCTCTTCGCCCACATCGCGTGTGATCTTTAACGCCAGCGACACATTGCCGCGCCCCAAAGCCTTTGCCAGATCACCGCGCAGGGCCAGTTCCAGCCCGTCCACCCAATCGGGCAAGCGCAGGCGCAGGTCTAACCCCTTGCCGTTGACCGAGCGCAGATCCCAAGCCCAAGTATGCCCCGCCCCCTGCCCTTTGCGCGCGGCAAAACCTGTCATAGAAAGGGTCATCAGCGTCTCCTGTCTGTGGCGGTTGGGGATCACGCGCCGGTATTTACCATTTGTTTAGATTGTTCCCAAAAAGCCACCGCAAGCTAGTATAGAAAGCCATTGGCAACCGAACGTTGCGGCAATCTTAACCTCGCGCGGTGGGAAAGCGAAACCTTTCCTGCGGCCCTATTTGACAAGGCGTCCCGCATTCTGCGGCGACGAACGTATTATGGCATTTTCATCTTCGGGCAGGGGCCCATTTTCTGACGACATGGGCCAAGGCACGGGAGGGCCGCGTTTTGCCGTTTTGGCCCAAGTGCGCGCCTATTGGCAGGGCTTGCGCCACGGTATGGCCCTGCCCCAGCGTGACATGATCGACCCGCGCGGCATTGCCGAAGCTTTGGAAAGCACCTTTTTGCTGGAACGCGTGGCCCCCGGCATCGCCCGCTTTCGCATCGCAGGAATGCATCTGCATGACCTGATCGGGTTAGATGTGCGCGGAATGCCGCTTTCAACCCTGTTCGACCCCGCCGCTCGCACCCGCTTGGCCGAGAGGTTAGAGGCCGTCTTTACCGCCCCCGCTATTCTAGAGATGTGGCTTGAGGCAGACCGCGGCCTAGGTCGTCCGCGCTTGGAAGGCCGGATGTTGGTGCTGCCATTAAGCGATGCGCAGGGCCATAGCACCTTGGCCTTGGGCTGCTTGGCTTTGGCCGGCGCCCTAGGCCGCGCCCCGCGCCGCTTTGCCATGATGGGCCTAATGCGCGAAGCGTTGAGTGTGGAACAAGGGGCGGATGCAGCCCTCAAGCCTTCCGCAGGGCAAGACACGTTCACACCGCTGCCCGCGCTCCGCAAAGTCACCGGGATCAGCGCTGATGGTCCCCAAGCGCCACGACCCAAGCCAAAACTGCGGCTGGTGCATTCGCGCGACTAAGCGAAATGAAAACGGCCCGAGGGTTCCCTCGGGCCGTTCTTGAAAGATTTAACCCGCTTACAGCGCCACGCGGCGTTGCACATCACGCATCGAAGACAACTCTTCCGACACCAAGAAGGCCAGTTCCAGCGATTGGCTGGCGTTCAGGCGCGGGTCGCATGCGGTATGATAGCGATCCGACAGGTCTTCGTCCTTCACCGCGCGCAGACCACCCGTGCATTCGGTGACGTCTTTGCCCGTCATCTCAAAATGCACACCGCCGGGGATTGTGCCTTCGGATTTATGAATAGCAAAAAACTCGCGCACTTCACGCAGCACCGATTCGAAGGGGCGGGTTTTATAGCCAGACGCCGCCTTGATCGTGTTGCCGTGCATCGGGTCGCAAGACCACAGCACATTGGCCCCTTCAGCCTGCACGGCCTTGATCAGGCGCGGCAGATTGTCACCCACTTTGCCCGCGCCAAACCGCGCGATCAGCGTCAAACGGCCCGCTTCGTTCTGCGGGTTCAGTTTGGCCATCAGCACTTTCAAATCTTCGGCTGTCGTGGTCGGCCCGCATTTCAGACCGATGGGGTTCAACACACCGCGCGCGAATTCTACGTGTGCGCCGTCAGGCTGGCGGGTGCGGTCGCCGATCCAGATCATATGGCCCGACCCTGCAACCGGCTGGCCGCTGATCGAATCAATCCGGCACAAGGCCTCTTCATATTCCAACAGCAGGGCTTCGTGGCTGGTGTAGAAATCAACCGACGCCAAGGAAGGCGCTGTTTCCGAATTGATCCCTGCCGCATTCATGAAATCCAGCGCGTCAGAGATGCGGTTGGAAAGCGCACGGTAGCGTTCGGCCTTGTCATGCTCTGCAAAGCCCAAAGTCCACGCATGAACGCGGTGAATATCGGCAAAACCACCGGTCGAAAACGCACGCAGCAGGTTCAACGAGGCCGCCGATTGCGTGTAAGCCTGCAACATCCGCGCAGGATCGGGCACGCGTGAGGCGCTGTCAAAATCAAAGCCGTTGATGATATCGCCACGGTACGACGGCAGTTCCACACCGCCAATCACTTCGGTGCCAGCAGAACGCGGCTTGGCAAACTGGCCCGCCATACGGCCCACTTTAATCACCGGAACCTTAGCGCCATAGGTCAGAACCACGGCCATTTGCAGCATCACGCGGAACGTATCGCGGATGTTATCGGCGGCAAACTCCGCAAAACTTTCAGCGCAATCGCCGCCTTGCAGCAAGAAAGCTTTGCCTTCTGCGGCCAGAGCCAGCTGCTTTTTCAAGCGCCGCGCTTCGCCGGCAAAGACCAAGGGCGGGTATTTGGCCAGTTGTGCTTCGACGCCATTCAGCGCCGCTTGATCGGGATAATCGGGCATCTGCACCCGGGGCTTTGCGCGCCAATCCGATTTTGTCCAGCCTTTGGTCATATCCCATGTCCTCACGTCAGAAGTTCAAAGCGATATAAGGAAATTACAGCCCGTTGCAAAGAGTAGAACTTCGGCCATTTTTGCTGCCTAATTTTCTGGCATTGCCCCTTGCGGCGGGAGACTTTTCCTGTATCGATGCGTCAATAACGACACGTCAGGTCGCAACATGTCTATCGCTCCACGCAAAGCCACCCAGACCTCCAAGCCAGAGGCGCCGCGGCGCTTTGTCTTTCTGCTTTTGGATAAGTTCACCATGCTGGCCTTTGCCTCGGCCATAGAACCCTTGCGCATTGCCAACCGCGTGATCGGCGAACCGGCCTATACTTGGGCTTTGGCGGGAGAAGGTGGAGAATGGGCCACCTGTTCCAATGGCACAGCCTTTAAGCTGGACATGGGGCTCGATGAGATTGATCGCGACGATATCTTGCTGACCTGCGGCGGCATTGATGTCCAAAAGGCTGCAACCAAGCCCGTCTTGAACTGGCTGCGGCGCGAGGCGCGGCGCGGCGTTGTGATTGGCGGGCTTTGCACAGGGGCCTATGCTTTGGCCAAGGCAGGGCTGCTAGATGGCAAGAAAGCGACGATCCACTGGGAGAATCAGGACGGGTTTTTAGAAGAATTCGACGATGTCACCCTAACCAAGTCGGTCTTTGTGATGGATGGCAACCGCTGGTCGACGGCGGGCGGCACTTCGTCTTTGGATTTGATGCTAAAGGTGATTGCGGGCGATCACGGCGAAGATGTTGCCAATACCGTGGCTGACCAGTTGATCTATTCCACCCCGCGCACCGACCAAGACACCCAACGCCTGTCGATCCCGACACGCATTGGCGTGCGCCATCCTAAGTTGTCGCAAGTCATCCAGATGATGGAAGGCAATATCGAAGACCCGATGTCGCCCGCCGATCTGGCCGAAGAAGTGGGCATGTCAACGCGCCAGTTAGAACGCCTGTTCCGTCGCTATCTGAACCGCAGCCCCAAGCGTTATTACATGGAATTGCGCCTGCAAAAGGCGCGCAACCTGTTGATGCAAACGGATATGTCGGTGATCAACGTGGCCCTAGCCTGCGGCTTTGCCAGCCCGTCGCATTTTTCCAAATGCTACCGCAGCCATTACAACACCACCCCGTATCGCGAGCGTGGAACCCAAGGCAATCCCACGCCCCCCATGGCAGGCCGCCTGTCGATTTAAGCCGCAGGCTGGCCGTGGTCATTGGCCCCGACATCGCTTTTCTGGCAGAACCAGACGATCAGCACGATGATCCCAATCAGCGGGATCAGCGCCAGCAGCAACCACCAACCTGATTTGCCAATGTCATGCAAACGCCGCACGCTCTTCGCCAAATTCGGCAGCAGGTTTGCCAAGGCCCACAGATTAACTGCTATGCCGCCTTCGTAGGCCATCGCCATGGTGTTCGGGTCAACCACCACTTCGCCATACCCAAACACCAGACCGATCGCGGATGAGGCGAGCATTTGAAACAAGGTCCACCACCAATAAGCCGACCGTGAAGAACGGCCTTGGAAATTGGCGTAATTTTGATAACCCGAAGTGATGGCGCCCTGAAAGGTCATAGGCTGATCCTTGATGTTGCTTGCTGCAAAACACTAAACCAGAGCCCTCGTGGGAAGCCAAGAGAGCTTTGGGCGCGCTTTACGAGCCTTCGTTGCAGAAGGACTGCACGATCAAGCAATTCGCCGTATAGCCCGAGCAATTGGCCAAAGCGGTTTCTTCGGCCTTGGCAACCGATTGGTCGGCCGAAAAGCCCATGCCGAACCCATCGCCCACAGCCACTGCGCCGCAATTGGGAAACACCACAACCGCAGAGCAATCGCCCACGCCACAGCGGGTGATCGAATCAGCCGAAGCCTCGTCCTTCGTGGCAAAGTTCCACCCTGCCCCGACCTTACCGGTCGAGGGAGAAAAGGCGATTGCCCCAAAAAGGCCATCAGCCATCGCAGGGGCCGCGAAGCTTAAAGTGATCACAAAGGCGGATGCCAAACGATAGGCCATGGTTTCCCTTTCTCCCCAAAACCGAAGGGGATTGTGGAAGATAGGTGGCGATGCGATGCGCCAGCGTCAAGACCCAAGGAGGTTTGCGGCATGAGAATAAAGACGGTTTCAAGCCGAAAGAAGGGATACAATGCAGGCTTTGACCCTGCTGAAAGCCACCAATGAGCACGAAAACGTCGAAAACCACCGCGAATTACCCAAAACTGCCCACTTTTCTTTTTCATCGCACCCCACTAGGTTAAAGGCAGGATTGCGATCCAACATGGGAGTTAAAAATGAAAAAACTGCTGCTCGCTACGGCTGCAACCGCGCTCTGCGCTTCCGTTGCCTCGGCCGAAGACGTGAAACTGGGGATCTTGATCGGCTTTACTGGCCCGATCGAATCTTTGACAGGCCACATGGCCAATGCCGCTGAAGCCGCTATGGCCGAAGTGAACGCCTCGGGCAAAGCGCTGAATGGCTGGACATTTACGTCCGTGCGCGGCGACTCGACCTGCGTTGACGCAGCTGCAGCCCAAACCGCTGCTGAAAAAATGGTCACGTCTGATGCAGTCAAAGGCATCATCGGCGGCGACTGCTCTGGCGTGACTGGAGCTGTCTTGCAAAACGTTGCCCGTCCGAACGGCATCGTGATGGTGTCGCCCTCGGCCACCTCGCCCGCTTTGTCGACCGCTGAAGATGACGGCCTGTTCTTCCGCACCGCTCCGTCGGATGCGCGCGAAGGCGAAGTTATGGCTGACATCCTGAAGGAACATGGCGTGACCTCGATCGCGCTGACCTATTCCAACAGCGACTACGGCAAGGGTCTGGCTGACGCGATTGCAACATCTTTCGCAGCCGTTGGTGGCACCGTGACCATCAACATCCCGCACGAAGACGGCAAGTCTGACTATTCGGCCGAAGTGGCTTCGTTGGCAGCAGCTGGCGGCGATCTGCTGGTTGTGGCCGGCTATCTGGACCAGGGCGGCAAGGGCATCATCCAAGCCTCGCTCGACACCGGCGCCTTCTCGAAGTTCGGTCTGCCTGGCGGTATGGTTGGCGACAGCCTGCCCTTGGCCATTGGCCCGGCTTTGGACGGTTCGTATGGCCAAGTTGCACAGTCTGACTCGGCTGGTGCGACTGTTTTGGCTGACATGGGTAAGGCAGCTGCCACCGCCTATGACGCAACATCGCCCTACACCATGGAAAGCTATGACGCAGCCGCGCTGATCATGCTGGCTATGCAGGCTGCCAACTCGACCGACTCCAAGGTCTATGCTGCCAAGATCATGGAAATCGCCAATGGTCCGGCTGATGGCTCGGGCGAAAAGATCCTTCCCGGCCAACTGGCCCACGGGATGGAACTGGTCGCTGCTGGCAAAGCCATCGACTATGATGGCGCGTCGGGCGTGACTTTGGTGGGCGCTGGCGAATCCGCTGGCCGCTACAAAGAGTTCGAAATCAAAGCTGGCAAGTACGAAACCATCAAGTTCCGTTGATCGCCTGCTGATTTAAGACAAAGCGGCCCGGGGCTTACCCCCCCGGGCCGTTGCCTTACCTAAATTGACCCAGAGCCCATAAGGGCCACAGGGGGAAGCAGGGAACCATGATCGTCGTTGAAGACCTTCACCGTCATTTTGGCGCATTTCGCGCCGTAGATGGCGCATCGCTGGAAATTGCCACGGGGTCGATTACAGGCCTGATCGGGCCGAATGGCGCGGGCAAGACCACGCTGTTTAACGTGATCGCGGGTCGGTTAAAGCCCACCTCTGGCCGTGTGATGATGGACGGGCAAGATATTAGCGGCCTTGCGCCGCATGAGCTGTTCGCCAAAGGCTTGCTGCGCACCTTTCAGATTGCCCATGAATTCGCCTCGATGACCGTGCGCGAGAATTTGATGATGGTGCCGGCAAATCAATCAGGCGAAAAACTGTGGAACACCTGGTTCCGGCGGGGTTTGATTGCCCAAGAAGAAGCGGCCCTGCGTAAGAAAGCTGATGAAGTTCTTGAATTCTTAACGATTTCCCACATTGCCGACGAAAAGGCGGGCAACATTTCGGGCGGGCAGAAAAAGCTTGTCGAACTGGGCCGCACCATGATGGTGGATGCCAAAGTGGTGTTCTTGGATGAAGTGGGTGCCGGCGTGAACCGCACGCTTTTGAAGACCATTGGCGATGCCATTGTGCGCCTGAACAAAGAGCGCGGCTATACATTCTGCGTTATCGAACACGATATGGATTTTATAGCGCGGCTTTGTGATCCGGTGATCGTGATGGCCGAAGGCAAAGTTTTGGCTAAGGGCACAGTTGATCAGGTCAAGAACGACGAGCGAGTGATTGAAGCCTATCTGGGCACCGGTTTGAAAAACAAGGTGCTGGCACATGACTGACCGAAAAGCGCGGATTTTCTGCGAAAATCTCCTAAACCAATTTTCTGCGAAAATTGCACAGAAGAATTTTCGCAGAAAATTCGTGATCCAGACCGCTTTGATGGAGTTGCATCATGTCTGACCCCTTCCTGATTGGTGCGGCGATGACGGGCGGCTATGGTGCCACCGACATTTTGCACGACTGCACCATTGCTGTTGAAAAAGGCCAGATTGCCGTCATCGTAGGCCCCAATGGCGCGGGCAAATCGACGGCGATGAAGGCCGTCTTTGGCATGCTTAACCTGCGCGGTGGATCGGTGCGCTTGAATGGCGAGGATATCACCAAACTCAGCCCGCAAGATCGCGTGGCCCGTGGCATGGCCTTTGTGCCACAGACCCACAACATCTTCACCTCGATGACGGTGGAAGAAAACCTTGAAATGGGCGCTTTCCTGCGGCGCGATGACATCAAGGCGACGTTGGAGCAAGTTTATCACCTGTTCCCCATCCTCAAGACAAAGCGTCACCAACCGGCCGGTGAACTCTCTGGTGGCCAACGCCAGCAAGTGGCCGTGGGCCGCGCGCTGATGACCCAGCCGCAGGTCTTGATGCTGGATGAACCCACCGCAGGCGTCAGCCCAATCGTGATGGACGAACTGTTCGATCGCATCATCGAAGTGGCGCGGTCGGGCATCTCGATCCTGATGGTCGAACAAAACGCCCGCCAAGCGCTGAACATTGCCGACAAGGGCTATGTTCTGGTGCAGGGTGCGAACCGATACACCGACACGGGGGCAGCCCTTCTGGCCGACCCCGATGTTCGCCGCAGTTTCTTGGGGGGCTAAGAGATGGATCTGTTGAACGCTCTGGTCGCTTTTTTGAACTTCGTCGTCATTCCTGCCGCCTCTTATGGCGCGCAACTGGCTGTGGGGGCGCTTGGGGTCACGTTGATCTTTGGCATCCTGCGGTTTTCGAACTTTGCTTGGGGCGACACCATGGCCTTTGGGACCATGGCGGTGATTTTGCTGACCTGGTTGTTCCAAAGCTTGGGAATTTCGATTGCCCCTTTGCCCACAGCGCTTCTAGCCCTACCCTTCGCCATTCTGATCACCTCCGCCCTTTTGCTGGGCACGGACCGCGTGGTCTACCGCTTTTATCGCAAGCAAAAAGCCAAACCGATCATTCTGGTGATCGTCTCGGCGGGTGTCATGTTCGTCATGAACGGTCTTGTGCGGATCATCATTGGAACCCAAGAACAAAACTTCGCCGATGGCGGGCGCTTTTTGATCTCGGCTGGCGACTTTAAAGCTTGGACAGGCTTGGCCGAGGGCTTGGCCATCAAAGGCACCACGGCTGTCACGCTGGTGACAGCTTTGTTGACCATGGCAGCCCTGTTCTGGTTCTTGCAAAAAACCCGCACTGGCAAATCGATGCGGGCCTTTTCCGATAACGAGGATTTGGCCCTTCTGTCGGGCATAAACCCCGACCGCGTGGTGCAAGTGACTTGGGTGATCGCCGCTGCCTTGGCGGTGATTGCGGGAACGCTTTATGGCTTGGACAAAAGCTTTCGCCCCTTCATCTATTTCTCGCTGCTGTTGCCGATCTTTGCCGCAGCCGTGGTGGGCGGGCTTGGCTCGCCCATGGGGGCTGTCGCGGGGGGCTTTGTTGTGGCCTTTTCCGAGATCATCGTGACCTATGCGTGGAAAAAAGTGATCACCTATGTCGTGCCCCAATCTTGGGCACCCGACAGTTTGATGCAGCTTTTGTCGACTGATTACAAATTCGCAGTCAGCTTTTCGATCCTGATCATCGTGCTTTTGTTCATGCCCAATGGGCTGTTCAACAAGGGGAAATGACATGAACACCCGGGCCATTTATCTTTTTGCCGGCGTGGGGATCCTGTATGTCCTGACCGGGGTTTTGCTGTCGTGGAACGTCAGTTTGAACATCTTAATACTGGGCCTTCTCAGCGCCATCATGGCGCTGGGGGTCAATATGCAATGGGGCTATGCGGGGCTGTTTTCAACTGGCATCGTAGGCTCGATTGCTTTGGGCGGCTTGGCGGTGGTGTTTGTATCCGGCAACCCTGTGCCCGAAGCTTTTGCTGCAGGCGGATGGCAAGCGATCAGCGGTTTGGCTGTGGCCGTGGCGGGCATCGCCGCCGCCGTTGCCGCTTGGACCTATATGCCCGCCGGCCGTGCGCGCAATCTGGCGGTGGCTGTGATCTTGATCGGCGGCTTTTTCCTCTATCGCGGCATTTTTGACCCCGCTGTCGAACGGATCGAGGCGTTTGACCCTGCCACCCACGGCAATGTTGGCGGTTTTGGGCTGAACTCAATCTGGGCTTGGCCTGTGGGCGGGGTTTTTGCCGCCGTGGCCGCTTGGGCCATTGGCAAAATCGCTTTGGGCTTGCGCGAGGATTACTTGGCCATCGCCACCCTTGGCATCGCCGAAATCGTCATCACCGCGATCAAATCCGAAGACTGGATGTCGCGCGGCGTGAAAAACTTGGTGGGTCTGCCCCGCCCTTGGCCTGTGCCTTACGAAGTGGATATGCAGGCTGACCCCGGCTTTTTGGCCTTTTGCGCCAATTGGGGCCTGAACCCAACCACAACATCAACCTTGGCCGTCAAGGGCATTTACATCGTGATGTTCGCCATTGTTCTTAGCCTTTTGATCTGGCTGCTGCAACGCGCGCTCAACTCGCCTTGGGGCCGCATGATGCGCGCCATTCGCGACAACGAGGTCTCTGCCGCCGCCATGGGCAAAGACGTCAAGCGCCAGCATTTGATCATCTTCATCCTCGGTTCTGCCGTCGTGGGCATGTCAGGCGCCATGTATGTGTCGATGTTGGGCCAGTTGGTGCCGGGGGAATATACCCCGCTGCGCTTTACCTTCCTGATCTGGATCATGGTTATCGTCGGCGGGTCAGGTAACAACTGGGGCTCGGTTCTGGGCGGTTTGCTGGTGGGCTGGCTGTGGCTGATCGTTGATAATGCAGGGCCATTGATCATGGGCGCTGTCACGGCGGGCATGGCCGATGGGGCGCTGAAATCGCACTTGGTAGATGTGGCCCCGCAACTGCGCCTGCTGACCCTTGGCGTGGCGCTGCTGTTGGTGCTGCGCTTTAGCCCGCGCGGCTTGCTGCCAGAAAAGTAACGCAGATTTCCATCAAATGCATCGGCCCCTGCGGCGCGGGGGCCGATTTGCATTCTATCCGCGACGTTGAATGTCGCCTTCTGGCGTGACTTTGGCCCTAGGTCGGTATTCTCTGGCGCAAATTCGCAAGTCATAAGGAATGGTCATGAAATCCCATACACGCGTGGTGGTTATAGGCGGCGGTGTTGTCGGCTGCTCAGTTCTGTATCACCTGACCAAGCTGGGCTGGTCGGATGTGACCTTGATTGAACGCTCAGACCTGACCTCTGGCTCGACTTGGCACGCCGCTGGCGGGTTTCATACAATCAACGGCGACACCAATATGGCGGCGCTGCAAGGCTATACGATCCGCCTGTACAAAGAGCTTGAGGCGATCACAGGCATGTCCTGCGGCTTGCACCATGTGGGCGGTGTGACGCTGGCCGATAACGAGGCACGCTTTGAGCAACTGAAAGCCGAACGCGCCAAGCACCGCTATATGGGGCTGGATACGGAAATTCTCTCTCCCGAAGAAATCTCGAAACTCACCGACGGGCTGGTGAACACCAAAGGCATCTTGGGCGGTCTTTACGACCCGCTGGATGGCCACCTTGATCCGTCGGGCACAACCCATGCCTATGCCAAAGCCGCGCGCATGGGTGGGGCAGAGATTATCTTGCACAACCGCGTGCTGGAAACCAATCCCACCAAAGACGGTTGGGAAGTTGTAACCGAAAAAGGCACGATCACCTGTGAACACCTGGTCAACGCCGGTGGTCTTTGGGCGCGCGAAGTGGGGGCCATGGCGGGCGTTTACCTGCCGCTTCTGCCCATGGCGCACCAATATATCGTCACCGACGATATCCCCGAAATCATGGACATTCTGAAAACCGGCCGCGAATTCCCCCATGTCATGGATCCGGGTGGCGAGTTCTACCTGCGCCAAGAAGGTCGGGGCATGTGCATCGGCTTTTATGAAAAGCCCTGCGAGCCGTGGTCGGTTGACGGCACACCGTGGAACTTTGGCCATGAATTGCTGAACGAGCAATTCGACAAGATCGAAGACTCGGTGAACTTTGCCTATCGCCGCATTCCCGTGCTGGAACGTTCGGGTGTTAAGCGCGTGATCCACGGGCCGTTTACCTTTGCCCCCGATGGCAACCCGCTGATCGGCCCCGTGCCGGGTCTGCGCAACTATTGGTCGGCTTGCGCTGTTATGGCGGGCTTTAGCCAAGGGGGCGGCATGGGTCTGGCGCTTGCCCAGTGGATGATCCACGGCGAGGTGGAACGCGATCCGCGTGGCTTTGATGTGGCGCGCTTTGGCAACTGGACCTCGCCCGGTTACACCGTGCCCAAGGTGATCGAAAACTACCAAATGCGCTTCTCGGTTGGCTATCCGAACGAAGAACGCCCCGCAGCCCGCCCCTTCCGCACCACGCCGATGTATGAAGTGTTCGACAAGATGAACGCCGTCTGGGGCCAGCAATATGGGCTGGAAGTGCCCAACTACTACGCCCTGCCGGGTGAGCCGCGCTACGAAGAACCCACGTTCAAACGCTCTAACGCGTGGGAAGCGACGCGCCAAGAGGTTGTGGCTGTGCGCGAAGGCGTGGGCATCAACGAGGTGCAGAACTTTGGCAAATATCTGGTCAAAGGGCCAAATGCCCGCGCATGGCTGGATAAGATCATGGCCGGCCGCATTCCCAAACCGGGCCGCCTGTCGCTGACCCCGATGCTGGCGCATTCGGGCAAGATCATCGGTGACTTTACCGTTTCGTGCCTGTCGGAAGGCGAATTCCAACTGACGGCTTCTTACGGCGCGCAGGGCTGGCACACCCGTTGGTTTGACCAGAATGCGATGGACGGCGTGTCGGTGGAAAACGTCTCTGACGCGCGCTCTGGCTTCCAGATTGCAGGCCCCAAAGCGCGCGAACTTCTCTCACGCGTCACCCGTTCTGATGTTTCAGCCGAAGCGTTCAAGTTCATGGATGTGCGCAAGATGACGGTGGGCATGGCCAATTGCTTGGTGCAGCGCGTCAGCTACACCGCTGATCTCGGCTACGAGATTTTCACTGACCATATGTCTGTCCGCCAAGTCTGGGACACGCTGAATGCCGCTGGGGCCGACCTTGGCCTGCGCGCCTTTGGCATGCGCGCCATGATGTCGCTGCGGTTGGATAAATGGTTCGGCTCGTGGGGCCGCGAATTCTCGCCCGATTATACGCCTGCCGAAACCGGCTTGGATAAGTTCATCTCGTGGAACAAGCCCTGCGACTGGATCGGCAAAGCCGCTGCCTTGGCCGAAAAGGCCAAAGGCCCGTCACGCAAGCTGGTGCCCATCGTGATCGATGTCTCGGATGCCGATGTGGTGGCATGGGAGCCTATCTGGCTGGACGGCGGCGTTGTCGGCTGGTGCACCTCCGGCGGCTTTAGTCACTGGACAGGCAAATCCGTCGCCCAAGGCTTTATCCCCGCCGACCGCGTAGTTGACGGCCTTGCCTTAGAAGTGGAAATCTTGGGCGAGCGCCGCCCTGCCCGCGTTCACCTTGCGCCGCTGTGGGACGATCAAGGCCGCATGCGCGCCTGATCTTTTGTTAAGGCGCACATAAGCCACGCAGGTGCAGGGGGCTTGAAACCCCTGCACCGCGGCGGACCAAAGGGAGCAAGATGTCAGACCTGACCATTGTGATCCCTGCTGCTGGTGCCTCGTCGCGGATGCGCGGCACTGACAAGTTGTTAACCCTGATTGACGGCGTGGCCTTGCTGCGCCGCACCGCCTTGCTGGCGCTGCAAGCCCATCCCAGCGTGATGATCACCTTGCGTGACCCTGACACGTCGCGCAATCAGGTGGTGCAAGATTTGGCCCTTCAGATTGTCACAATCCCCGATGCCACTTCAGGCCTGTCCGCTTCGCTGCGCGGAGCGGCGGCGCAAGCCGTTGGTCGGCTGATGATCTTGCCCGCTGACATGCCCGATCTGACGGCGCAGGATCTGAGCCTGATGATCCAAGCCTCGAACGCGGCACCCGATGCGCTTATGCGCGCCACGGCAGAGGATGGCACGCTTGGCCATCCGGTGATCTTTCCGGCAGATCTACGCGCAGCCTTTGCGACCCTCAGCGGCGATCAAGGCGCGCGGCCCATATTACAGGCCCATGCGGCCCGCCTGCACACCATAGCCCTACCCGGCCACCATGCCCTGACAGATTTGGATACGCCCGAAGCTTGGGCAACTTGGACCCAGTCGCGTGCGCTTTCGGATAGATAAAAAACCTGAAAGTTTATTTTACGCTACTTTTGCTGGCCGCCAAATCCAAAAACGACCTTATTATTCGACCTTTGGCTGTTGATTTGACAAGATGAGCCAAGAGACATTCATAAATATGCCATAAACAAAGGTTCAAGCCGACTTGAGCATTGGAATTCCTGTCGATCAAACTTGAAGACCAACAGTTCGCCACACCTGGTAAGTCAGCGCTCTTGCAGATCACCCCTTGATCCAAAAGCCGCTCATCTTCATGGTAGACGCGCAGCTATAAATTCGCTATCGAACGGCAGAGTTAAAGAGGATGATCGAAGATGTTTAACACCCTGAAACGGACGCTCACTCTCGGCTCTTTGGTTTTTTTCGCTTTGTTTGCAAACCTCAGTGTCGCTCAAACCGTTCAGGATGCTGACGCGCTTGCAGGACCGCCAGATTTGCTCGGCATTGCCGAACGTGGAAAACTGGTCGTGGCGATGACCTCTTTTGACAATGCACCATTTTACAGTGTGAAAGACGGCCATCTGGAAGGCATCGATGTCGATTTAAGCGAAGATATCGCAGCCGCCCTTGGCGTCGAAGTTGAATTCGACCGCACAGCCGAAACATTTAACGATGTGGTGGCCAAGGTCAAGAATGGCGAAGCCGACCTTGCCGTTTCCAAAATCAGCCGCACCAATTCGCGGGCTTTGGTTGTGGCTTTTTCCAACCCCTATGTCCGGCTCAAGAACGCGCTCATGTTCAACCGCCTGAGTTTGGCGCAAAAGTCGCAAGGCAAAGACCTTGGCGACTATGTGCGTGAATTCGACGGTAATCTCGGTGTGATTGAAAAATCATCCTTTGCGAACTTTGCCAAAACGCGGTTCCCGAATGCCAATATCATTGCCTTCAAAACTTGGGGCGAAGTGGTGGATGCCACGATTTCAGGCACAGTAGATGCCGCCTATCGAGACGAATTTGAGGTGCGCCGCATAGCCGAAGATCGCCCAGAAACCTCGATCAGTCTGCGCACCGTGACCATCGGGGATGCACGCGATGCCATTGCGGTTGCGGTTCCATGGAACGCGCCGCGACTTTTGGCGATTGTGAACCAAGTGATTGATGATCGCGCCACCGAACTGAATGCCGACGATATCATTGCGATGTATCGCAACTCAATCGCCGTCGAAGGTGCGCATTGAAATGATGCGATTCATCACAAAGCTTCTGTCAAACCCGCTGTTCATTCTAGCAACCTTGGGCGCTTCGATTCTTTTTGGGGTTAAATTCCCCGACATAAGTCAATCGCTTGATCCTATTGGCGGTTACTACATCAGCTTTCTGAAGATGATCGTATTGCCCTACCTGTTAACAACCATCACGATTGGCATTGCCAGCGTGGCGGCTGACCCTAAGGGCGCACGCTATACATGGCGCATTGTCGTGATCTATCCGCTTTCCATGATCCTTGTTGCGGCTTTGTCGGTGGGGGCTTGCTTCCTTTTGCCCCCCGCAGGCAACACCTCTGACGGCGAGGCGATGGCGGCGTTGGGCGCCATCGTCAACAAAGAAAGCCACGGCGACCAGTCTGCCAATCGGCTTGAAGTGACTTTGTCAAAGCCAAAAGTCAGTGAAACGCAAATTGCGACGTATCCGATCATTGACCGCTTCGTGCCGAGCAACGTGTTCGAGTCGTTGTCCCAAGGTGACAGCCTGAAAGTGGTGATCTTTTGCATCATCTTTGGCGCAGCCCTTGCCCGTCAAGACGGAGCGGGCAGTTTCAGCCTGCTTGCGAATATGAAGATCGTGCAGTCCGCCTGTATCGAAGTGATCCGTTGGCTCAACCTTTTGCTGCCCATCACGCTTTTTGCCATGGTCTCGGGACAAGTGTCCAAAGTTGGCGCAGGCCCCCTGCTGTCTCTCGCCCCCTTTGTCACCGTTCAGGTGCTGACGGCCTGTGTTTTGATCCTGATCAGTGCCCTGATTATCGCCAGGTCAGCGCGCGTGTCGCCCATCGATGCCTTTGTGAAACTGCGCGAAACGCTCATTCTGGCTGTCACCACGCGCTCTAGCTTTGCATGCATTCCGGTGGCTGCGCGTGAACTGGTTGAAAAGCTGCACTTCAACCGCTTTGGCACCGAATTGGTGATGCCTTTGGGCACAACGATTTGCCGAATTGGGCATGTGCAATATTTTGTCATCGGCACAATCTTCGTGTCGCAGATGTATGGCGTTGACCTGACCCTGGCGCATTATGCGCTGATCATCATCACCTCGGTCGCGGCCGGCTTTGCCTCCAGCGGCGCGTCAGGCGCTTTGGGTGTTGTGATGATCAGCATCGTCACTGACGCGCTGCATCTTCCGGTCGAAGCGGCCATTGCGCTGTTCATCGCTGTTGATCCGATCATCGATGTCTTCCGCACCACAGTGCTCGTCTATGGCAACTGCGCCTTGACGGCCATTATGACACCCTTGGAAAAAGACCCTGCCCTTTGGACCAGCGAAGCCCCAGAAGCACGGGCCGCCTGATGGGCGACCTTGTTGGTGTTCTAGGGGGTATGGGGCCAGCGGCCACAGTCGATTTTCTAAACAAGATCATCAGCTTGACCGAATCGCCCAATGATCAAGGCCACCTGCCCGTGGTCGCCATGATCGACCCGCGCATTCCCGACAGGTCGGCCGCCATTCGTGGCGAAGGGCCCAGTCCGGAACCCAAACTGGTGTCATTGATCAAAAAACTCGAAGGCGCCGGCGCAGGCGTGATCGTTATCCCCTGTAACACATCGCATTACTGGTATGACGCCATGAGTGCAGCCACCTCGGTGCCGATCCTCAGCATGATCCAAGCCACCATCGAAAGCATTCAGGCCAGCGTGCCCGTTGGCGCATCGGTGGGGATCATGGCGACAGAGGGCACGATTGGCGCGAATATCTACCAAAAGCCCCTGCTCGCTGCAGGCTATGTGCCGCAAGTGCTGGATCTGGAACGCCGTGTGAAGTTTGTCGAAGGCGGCATCCGCCGGGTAAAGGCAAGCGACATGCCACAAGGCCTGAAACTGCTTGAGGCGGGCTTGGCCCAGTTTATCGCCGAGGGCTGCACCCATGTGATTTTGGGCTGCACCGAAGTGTCCTTGGCCTTTGCCGAAACGCTCAACCGGGCCGAGATTACGCTGCACGACAGCAACCTGATTTTGGCGCGCAAGACATTGCGCCATTTCGGGCGCACGCCGAAATACTAGCCAAGCACTGGCACTGCGCGGGTCTTCACCCGCGCGTCAAAACCGCATCTGTTTTTTGAATTGGTGCGGGCGGTCGGACTCGAACCGACACACCTTGCGATAACAGATTTTGAGTCTGTCGCGTCTACCATTCCGCCACGCCCGCACTGGGGCATCGTTTAATTCGCCTCAAGGGCGGCGTCAACGCCTCTCGTGGCGAATTGCGCGGCAAATGCCTGCCCTTGACCGCGGCCCACAAAACCCCCACATCGCAGGGCATAGAGTGCTCGCCCCAAACCTAAGGCCAATCATGTTTCCCCGCTTGACCAAACGCTTGGAAAAAGCCGCCCAATCGCCCCATGCGCAGGGTGTTTTGGCTTTGGTGGCCTTTTTGGAAAGCTCGGTCTTTCCCGTGCCTGCCGAAGTGATCTTGGTGCCGATGTGCCTATCGCATCCGCCAAAGTCGCTCCGCTATGCCAGCCTGACTGCGGCGGCCTCGGTTCTGGGTGGGATTTTTGGCTGGATGATTGGCCATTATCTCTTTGGATTGGTCGCCGCCCCGCTGCTGACGTTCTGGCACGCTATGCCCGCCTTTGAGGCGCTTAAGGCAGAAACCGGGATGGGGATGATTCTAGTGCTTCTGTTGACCTCGGGTCTGGCACACCTGCCCCCAATGAAAGTTGTCACCATATTGGCGGGGGCTGTGGGATTTAACCTGTGGCTGTTCATCTTGGCCGCTATCGTGGCCCGAGGGGGTAAGTTCCTTTTGATGGGCTGGGCTTTGCAACGCTACGGCGCCCCTTTGGCCGAGGCTTTGGCCAAACGCATGGCGCTTGTGGCGGGGATTGTGAGTGTTGGGGTGATCGTCGCACTTGGGGTAAAGTTTTATGGCTAAGGCCCCGTCGCGCAGTGCCCTGATCGCTTTGGCCTCAGCGGGGTCTTTCTTGGCCCTCGCAGCGGCCTATGCCTTTCAATATCTGGGCGGTTTGGCGCCGTGCCATTTGTGCTGGTTGCAACGCTATCCGCATTTTGCGGCCCTTGGCTTAGGCCTCTTGGCCTTGATGATCCGCCTGCCCGTCTTGGCGCGTCTGCTGGCCCTTGCAGGGGGGGCAGCGGCACTCACCACCTCGGCAGTCGGTGCCTATCACACCGGTGTTGAGCGCCACTGGTGGCCCGGCCCCTCCACCTGCACCTCTGGCTCGATCACCAATGTCTCAGCCAAGGATTTGTTGGCACAAATCCAAGCCGCCCCCGTCGTGAAATGCGATGAGGTGGCGTGGCAGATGCTCAGCCTGTCCATGGCCTCGTGGAACATGGTGTTTTCGCTGGGCTTGGCGGTGCTGTGGCTGATGGCGTCAAGAAAGCACTAAAGCCCTCACTTTTCAGACGTGCCCAAATATCCATTCAACGTCAGCCCATAAGCGCCCCTATAACGGGCTAGCCCCAAACCCCGCGCCCAACAACCGCTCCCCCTCCGCCAAGGCGAAGCGGTCGGTCATGCCCGCCACATAATCACAAACACACCGCGCCAGCGTTGTTTCATCTTGGGCAGCACCCAGATCGGCTTGCCATTCGGCAGGCAGCAGGCTTGGATCGGCTATGAACAACGGAAAAAGCCCGTCAATCACCCGACTAACCCGCGCCCGCTCCACCATAACTGAGGGTGCGCGGTACATCCGCGTGAACAAAAACGACCGCACCGCTTTTAGCTCTTGATAGAGCGGCTTGGAAAAACGGATCACTGTCGTGCCCATGTGGCGGATCTCGTCCACGCTGCGCGGTTGGGCAGCCGTTAGACGATTTTGCGCCACAGCAATCACATCTTCGACCATCACGCCAAACACACGGCGCAGCGCCTCGTGCCTGCGGCGCATCTTCTCAAGGCCGGGATATAGCCTGTCCACCTCGGCAAAAGCGGGGCCGGTGACAGGCAGGTCCAAAAGGTCTGCCTCGTCAAACAGGCCCGAGCGCAGGCCATCATGCAGATCATGATGCGAATAGGCGATGTCATCAGCAATGGCCGCCACCTGCGCTTCGGCACTGGCGTGACTGTCAAGCTCTAGATCCCAAGCGGCGTTCACCTCTGCCAAGGCATAGGGCAAGGGCCCTGCGTGCTTTTCATCGGCAAAGGGTCCAATCAGGGGGCCGTTGTGCTTGGCTATGCCCTCCAAAGTCTCCCATGTTAGGTTCAGCCCGTCAAAATCCGCATAATGCCGCTCTAGGCGGGTTACGATCCGCAGGGCTTGGGCGTTGTGATCAAAGCCGCCATAGGGCGCCATCAACCGCTCCATCGCGTCCTCGCCGGTATGGCCAAAGGGCGTGTGGCCCAGATCATGGGCCAGCGCTATCGCTTCGGCCAGATCGGTGTTCAACCCCAAAACGCCGGCCAAAGTACGCGCCACTTGCGCCACTTCGATCGTATGGGTCAGGCGCGTGCGATAGTAATCGCCCTCGTGCTCTACAAAGACCTGCGTTTTGTGTTTTAGGCGACGAAAAGCGCTGGAATGGATGATCCGGTCACGATCACGCTGAAAGGCAGAGCGAAAGGACGACAACTGCTCGTCATGCAGACGCCCGCGCGATTGGTCGGGGTGACAGGCGAAAGGGGCAAGCATGACATCTCCCAAAGATTTCCCCCTATATAGCCGCCCTGCCCCCACAAACCAACCCACAGCCCCCAGTTTGCGTTGTGCCAAAAAACCCGGCCGACCTTACGCCTTGAACAGCGGCCCCCTTGCGCCTATCTTTCTTATCTAAGGAGTGTCCCATGTCCCTCACCCTACCCCCTCGCGTCACTGACCGCGCCTTTGACCGTTTGGCCGAAATTGCGGCCCTTACCGGCCAAGCCAAGGCCCTGCGCGTGGCTGTCGAAGGCGGTGGATGTTCGGGCTTTCAATATGACATCAAGCTGGATGAGCCCGCAGCCGACGACCTGATCTTGGAAAAGAACGGCCAGCGCGTGCTTGTCGATCAAGTGTCACTCCCCTTCTTGTCCAACGCCGTGATCGACTTCTCGGCCGAGCTTATCGGCGCGCGCTTTGTCATCCAGAACCCCAACGCCCAATCTTCCTGCGGTTGCGGCACATCTTTCTCGCTCTGATCCCTCGCCCTCTGCCACATTCGCCCTAACTTCGGTTTTTGAAGCCGGAGGTTTTATGTCTATCGCCCTTATGCTCGGTTCCGCCCCCAATGCCCTGGATGCGCGTCAGTGGCCCCGTGCGCCCTTTGACCATATTGTCGCCATCAACAACGCTTGGCGCATCCGCGACGATTGGGATGATCTGTGCTGCCCATGGGATTTCCCCCAAGATCGCCGCCCTTCCCCTACGACACACCAGCGCCTGATCCTGCAAGAAGACTTTGTGCCCACCCAGAACCTTTACGGCGGCTTTGTCTATGCGGGCGGCACTATGGCCTTCACCACCGCCTATTGGATGCTCGCCGCCCTGAAGCCAAAGGTTCTGGCCGTTTTGGGCTGCGATATGCACTATCCCCCCTCTGGCCAAACCCATTTCTACGGCACTGGCACGGCAGACCCCTTGCGCCCTGACATCACGCTGCGCAGCCTAGAGGCCAAGTCTGCGCGCCTGATGGTTCTGGCAGCGTTACAGGGCTGCGCCATGGTCAACCTTTCCACTGGCCCCTCACGCCTTGTCTTTCCCCGCGCCACCCGCGCCGATCTGCCCCAAACCCGCCCCTCAGCCTTTGACGCAGCCCTTGCCCGCGCAGCCCTTGCCCGCGAGGCAACGCTTGCTTACCAAGTTCCCTCTGGTCGCTATTGGGAAGAGGCAGAGCGCTTTGATACCGCCGAACTCGACAGCCTTGATCAGATGTGGCTGGCCGCTGCCCAAATCACCTGAGCCTAAACCACAACGCCCTAGATGACAGCGCCGCTCTGACAGGGTACCAAGGCCCAAGCAGGAGCCTGACCCATGAAAATAGCCACCTTCAACATCAACGGCATCAAAGCCCGCACCGAAGCCTTGCTGGATTGGCTGGCCGAAGCCCAACCCGATGTCGCCTGCCTGCAAGAGATCAAATCCGTGGACGAGGCTTTCCCCCGCGAAGCCTTTGAAGCCTTGGGCTACCGCGTCGAAACCCATGGCATGAAAGCCTTTAACGGCGTGGCGATCCTATCGAAACTGCCGCTTGAAGATGTCACCCGCCGCCTGCCCGGTGACGAGGCTGACGAACAAGCCCGCTGGATCGAGGCGACCGTGATCGGCCCCAAGCGCGCCGTGCGCCTCTGCGGCCTGTATCTGCCCAACGGCAACCCGACCCCCGGCCCAAAATATGACTACAAACTGGCTTGGATGGACAGGATGCTTACCCGTACCCGCACGCTGCTCGCAGATGAGCAGCCCTTGGTCCTGTTCGGCGACTACAACGTTATTCCGCAGGCCGAAGACGCCGCCCATCCGCAAAACTGGTTGAGCGATGCGCTGTACCTGCCGCAAACGCGCGCTGCCTATCAGCGCCTGCTTAACCTTGGCCTGACCGATGCCATCCGCGCCCAAAACCCCGCCCCCGGCACCTATACCTTTTGGGATTTCCAAGCCGGCGCTTGGGAGCGTAACAACGGCATCCGCATCGATCACCTTTTGCTGTCGCCCCAAGCGGCTGACCTGCTGCAAGCCTCTGGCATCGACAAAGCCGTGCGCGGGCGTGATAGGCCGTCAGACCATGTGCCCGTCTGGATCGATCTGGACGCCTGATGTATCCCCAAACCTTCTACGCCCAAACCCTCAGCGACCCCACAGCCCGCCCCGCACTGCATGGCCCGCATGAGACGGACACGGTCATCATAGGTGGTGGCCTAGCGGGGCTGACCACGGCGCTGGAACTGGCGCGTGAAGGCGTAGCGGTCACAGTTTTGGAAAGTGAAGCGATTGGCTTTGGGGCTTCGGGGCGCAATGGCGGCATCGTCTCGCCCGCCTTCGCCTGCGGCTCTGACGCCATCACCGCGCGCGTTGGCCCCGATAAAGCCCGCGCCCTGCATAAGCTGACCATCGAAGGTGTCGAACGTCTGCGCAGCCACATCCAAACCCTGAACATCGCGCAAGCAAAGCCTATTGCGGGCCTTCTTAACCTGCGCCGTTTCGATCAGGTCCGCGACCTGCACGCCTATGCCGATGAATTTCAACGCGACTACGGCTATGCCTTCACCTACCTTGACCGCAAAGCCATTCAAGACCGGTTACAAACCACCCGTTATTTGCATGGGCTAGAAGACCCCCAAGCCCTTCACATCCATCCGCTGAACTACCTGCGCGCTCTGGCGGTCGAGGTGGAGCGTTTGGGCGGCAAAATCTATGAACAAAGCCCCGCAATAGGCTGTGATCTTGGACCACAAAAGCGCCTGAAAACGCCCATGGGCCATGTCAGTCCAAAGCGGGTCATCTTTGCCACGGGCGGCTATACCGGCCCGCTGATACCGCGCCTGAAACGCGCTGTGCTGCCGATTGCCACCTATATGATGGTCTCATCCCCCGCCCCCGATCTTCTGGCGCAGGTGATCAAGACCAAGGCTGCCATCCTAGATGACCGCCGCGCGTCAGATTACTACCGCTTGGTTGATGGCGGCCAACGCCTGCTTTGGGGCGGTCGCATCACAACACGGGCGGCCAACCCCCAAGGCGTTGCGGCCGAACTGCGCCGCGCCATGTTGAATGTTTACCCCCAGCTTGCCCCGCTGCAAACCGATCTCGCTTGGTCGGGCCTGATGGCCTATGCCCGCCACCTGATGCCGCAGGTCGGCCAATTGCAGCCCGATGTCTGGCACATCACCGCCTTTGGCGGCCATGGGCTGAACACCACAGCGATTGCCGGCAAGGTTCTGGCAGAAGCCATTCTGCACCAATCTGACCGAATAGAGCTGTTTAAACCTTGGGGCCTAGATTACGCGGGCGGCCCGATAGGGCTCGCGGTAGCGCAACTGACCTATTGGTATCTGCAAGCCCAAGACCATTGGCGCGAAAGACGGCACGCGTCCTAAGGGGCCAATAGGTGCTTCACGTCTTATCGCCCTCAGACGGGCAGCAAACAAACCGCTATCCGCCGCCCTTCGCCCAAAAGCACGTTATAGGTGCGTGCGGCGGCGGGGGAATTCATCGCCTCTACCCCGATCCCCACCCCTTCGAAGGCCGCGCGAAAATCGGCGGGCAGATGGGCAATCTCGGCCCCCGTGCCCACGATCAGCACATCAATCTTGCCCTGCAGCGACAAGGGCGCATCCCAGTCGCCCAAGCCTCCCCAAGGCCCCGCATCCCAAGGGGTCACCAAACACGCCCCGCGCAGCACATGGCGGCCCACGCGAAAAAAGCCCGGCCCATAGCCTTCGATGGCAAGGGCCGAACCATAGGTGATTTCTGTCATGCGAATATCAGCCATGACGGGATCAGGCATCTATATTGGCAAACTCGTGATCCGCCCCTTTGCCCGAAGCGCGGGGCTTATCGGTGCGGTCAAGCCCAAGGAACAGCACCAAGTTCTTGGCGACATAGACCGAGGAATAGGTGCCCAAAATGATCCCCATGAAGATGGCGAACGAAAACCCCCTGATCACATCGCCGCCAAAGGCCAGCATCGACCCCACCGCCAGCAAGGTGGTGAAAGAGGTTGCCAAGGTGCGGCTGAGGGTTTCGTTGACCGAAAGGTTCATCACCTCTTTCAGGGGCATCGTCTTGTATTTCATCAGGTTTTCGCGCAACCGGTCAAACACCACCACGGTGTCGTTGATCGAATAGCCCAAAATCGTCAGCAGCGCCGCCACAATGGTCAGATCAAACTTGATCTGAAAGACAGCAAATATCCCCACTGTGATGACCACATCATGCAGCAGCGCCAAAACGCCACCCAAGGCGAACTGCCATTCAAAGCGCAGCCAGATATAGGCCAAAATCCCCAAAGACGTCGCAGCCAAGGCGATAATCGACGACCAGACCAGTTCCGAGGACACTTTGGGCCCGACAGTTTCCACTGAAACGATCTTCAGCGCGGGGTCCATAGCGGTCAGCGCCTCGCTCACGCGCTTCATGTCCGCATTGTCGATCTGATCCTGACCATTGGCAGCCGAAAGTCGAATAGAAGCAACGTGCTGATCGGCGCGGAACGACGGGTCAAACACTTCGTTGATCGCCACATCGCCAAGGTTCAGCCCATCCAGCGTTGACCGATAGAGCGCCGTATCAATCACGGTCGCAGACTCAGTGCGCAGCGTCGTGCCACCCTTAAAGTCGATACCATAATTCAGCCCCATGACGCCCCAAGCGACAAAGGACAGAACCATCAGCACAACAGAGCCGCCAAAGGTGATCCATTGCAGTTTAAAGAAGTCGATATTGGTTTTTTCCGGGGCCAGTCTTAGACGCCATGCCATGACGATTACCTCACACGATCAGGGTCTTGGGCTTGCGCCAGTTAAACCAAACCTGAATGATCAAGCGCGTCACGAACAACGCGGTGAACACCGAGGTGATGATGCCGATGAACAGCGCCACGGCAAAGCCGCGCACGGGCCCTGCCCCAAAGAAATAGAGCACGATCGAGGTGATAAGCGTGGTCACGTTGGCATCTACAATCGCACTCGTGGCGCGTTCATAGCCCAGTTCAATCGCCCGCGCGGCGGTCTTTGCGTGGCGCAATTCCTCGCGGATGCGCTCATAGACCAGCACGTTGGCATCCACCGCCGTGCCAATTGTCAGCACAAGGCCTGCAATGCCCGGCAGTGTCAGCGTGCCGCCAATCATCGACAGAATGCCAAAGATGATCCCCATGCTGATCACCAAGGTGATATTGGCGAAAAAGCCAAAAATACCGTAGCTGGCCTGCATAAAGACGCCCACCAGCACCATGCCGGTGATGGCCGCGATCTGGCCCGCATCAATCGAATCTTGCCCCAGTTCGGGGCCAACTGTGCGTTCTTCTAGGAAAGTCATCTCAGCCGGCAAAGCGCCTGCGCGCAGCAACACGGCCAGATTGGTTGACCCTTCCACCGTGAAGTTGCCGGTGATGATCCCCGACCCGCCGGTGATGGCGGTTTGGATGGTGGGGGCCGAGATCACCTGTTTGTCCAGCACAATGGCAAAAGGTTCGCCCACATGCGCACCGGTGTATTCGCCAAACTTGCGCGCACCTGATGTGTCGAAGCGGAAGCTCACCGCAGGGCGACCATTCTGGTCAAACGACGGCTGCGCATCGACCAGATCGTCGCCCGTCACAACAGGCGCTTCTTCGACCGTGTAATACAGGCCTTGCTGGTCTGCCGCAGGCAACAGCAAATTGCCAACACCCGGATTGGCGGCTTTATCAGAGCCTTGGCCGATGACCGTGTTAAAGGTCAACTTGGCGGTCGTGCCGATGATGGCTTTGAGTTCCTCAGCCGAGCCGATGCCGGGCACTTCGATCAAAATCCGGTCTGCGCCCTGCCGTTGGATCGAGGGTTCGCGCGTGCCCGCCGCATCTACCCTGCGGCGGATGATTTCCAAGGATTGCTGCATGGTGCGGGTATCGGTCGCGGCTTTTTCGGCATCTGACAGCGTGATAACGATATCGCCGCCGTCAGCAACAATATCCATATCCTTCTGACCCGCTCCGGTCAGGCTGACCACATTCGCGGTCAGGCCTTGCAACTTGGCCAAAGCGGCCGGCATTCCTTCTGGATTGGTCAAGGTGATGCGCAAGGTGCCATCGGGGGAAGGTTTGCGCTTCACAGGGCCCGTGGCATCGCGCACCTCTTTCAAGGCGTCGCGGGCATCGGGCCAAAAGGCATCCATACGCTGCTTGTAAACATCCGCCAGCTTCACCTCGGCCAGCAGATGCGCGCCACCGCGCAAATCAAGCCCTAGGTTGACCAGACCAGACGGTGCCCATGCGGGCCAAACCGCCAAGGCAGCGGTTTGGTCTGGCGTGGCAGCCCCCCCCAGCTTTTCAGCCTTGGCAATGGCTGAGGCTGCATCGTTGTGGGTTTCCACGCGAGAGTAGAACAGGTTGGGCGCGGCAAGGATCAACCCCACCAGCACCGCGGCCCAAACCACAACACGTTTCCAAAGCGGCGTTTCCAGTTGCATCGGCCAGCTCAGACAGACGCAGGTTCGGTCTTGGACATCACTTGCGTGATCGTATGTTTAACGACCTTCACCTTGACGCCTTCGGCAATTTCAATTTCCAACACATTGTCATCGCCCACTTTGACAACCTTTCCGATAATGCCACCCGCCGTCAGCACCTGATCGCCGCGCCGAACCGCCTCGACCATAGCTTTCAGGTCTTTCATCTTCTTTTGCTGCGGACGGATCAGCAGCATATACATGATCCCGAAAATCAGGATCAAAGGCAGGAACGAGGCGACTGCAGAACCAGCCCCCCCAGCAGCACCAGCGGTCTGAGCATAAGCAGCAGTCACAAACATCGGTCGTCCTTTCGGTCAAAGATGGCAGTCAGCGGCCACCTTGAAATTTCGCCGCACCCTAGCCTTACGGGGGGATAGGTGCAAGGCGGGGTCAGCCCCCGTTGTCTTCAAATGCAAGTGTGTAGGGCTAAGTTCAAGGGGACACCCGTTTGAATTGCGCTTCACCCCCGCGCGCTGATCGGGCATATGGGGGCAACACTCTTCGAAAAGGTTCCGCCATGCACGACATTCGCGCCATCCGTGACAACCCCGCAGCCTTTGATGCCGCCCTCTCGCGCCGTGGCTTGCAGGGCCTGTCGGCCCAAGTGCTGGCTTTGGATGAAGACCGCCGTGGCAAAATCCTTGCGGCAGAAACCGCAACAGCCGACCAAAACCGCGCTTCCAAAGAAGCAGGGGCCGCCAAGGGGCGCGGCGATGAGGCCGAGTTTGAGCGTCTTCGCGCAGAAGTCGCCGTGAAGAAAGCGGCCATCCAGCGCCTGACCGAAGAAGCCGCAGCCGAAGATCAAGCCCTGCGCGATATGCTGATGGGCATTCCCAACCTGCCGCTGGACGGCGTTCCAGACGGCAAAGATGAAACCCAAAACGTCGAAATCCATCGCTGGGGCACCCCACGCAGCTTTGATTTCACCCCAAAAGAGCACTTTGAGATTGCGGGTGTGACCCCGAACATGGATTTCGCCACCGCAGCCAAACTGTCGGGCAGCCGCTTTGTTGTGCTGAAGGGCGCTGTCACCCGTGTGCACCGTGCCTTGGCCCAACTGATGCTGGACACCCATGTTGACACCCACGGCTTGACCGAAACTTGGACACCGGTGTTGGTCAAAGACGACGCGATGTATGGCACCAACCAACTGCCCAAATTCGCCGAAGACAGCTATCAAACCACCAACGGCTGGTGGCTGATCCCCACGGCAGAAGTAACGCTGACCAATTCGGTCGCGGGCGAGATCCTTGAAGAAGCGCAACTGCCCATTCGCATGGCGGGCCATACCCAGTGCTTTAGGTCCGAAGCGGGATCATCGGGCAAAGACACCACCGGCATGCTGCGCCAGCACCAGTTCGAAAAGGTCGAAATGGTGACGATCTGCACGCCCGAAACGGCCCTTGCCGAACACGACCGCATGACCAAATGCGCCGAGGCAATTTTGGAAAAACTGGGCCTGCCCTACCGCACCATCGTGCTGTGCACCGGCGACATGGGCTTTGGCGCGCAAAAGACCCATGATCTGGAAGTCTGGCTGCCCGGTCAGCAGAAATACCGCGAGATTTCGTCGGTTTCCACCTGCGGCGCCTTCCAAGCCCGCCGCATGAACGCCCGCTTCCGCCCCAATGGTGGCGGCAAGCCCGATTATGTAGCTACGCTGAACGGCTCTGGCCTCGCCGTGGGGCGCTGCCTGATTGCGGTGCTGGAAAATGGCCAAGAGGCGGACGGTTCGGTCACCCTGCCCGCAGCACTGCATCCCTATTTGGGCGGCAAGACCAAGATCGGGGCCGACGGCACCCTGTCCTAATTTTGAAAGGGGGGCGTCCGCCCCCCTCACCTGCGGCAACGGGCAAGGGCAAGCGGCTTCTTGGATTTAGGTCCAGTCCAGCACGACCTTGCCCGACAGGCCAGAGCGCATCACGTCAAACCCTTGCACAAAATCGGCAGCCTTGAAGCGGTGGGTGATAACCTTGGACACATCCAAGCCGTTTTCCAGCATGGCGATCATTTTATACCAAGTCTCGAAAATTTCGCGCCCATAGACGCCTTTGATGGTGATGGCTTTAAAGACGATCTTGCTCCAATCCACAGGCGAGGACCCCGGCGGGATGCCCAGCATGGCGATTTTGCCGCCCATCACAAGGCTGTCCACCATCTGATCCAGCGCTTGCTGGTTGCCAGACATTTCCATGCCCACATCAAAGCCCTCAGCCATTTTCAATCGGCTTTGCACCTCTTTCAAATCCTCACGCGCCACGTTTACGGGGGTCACATCCGCCACACGCGCCGCCAGATCAAGCCGTGTTTGGTTCACATCGGTGATCACCACATGGCGCGCACCCACATGGCGGGCGACGGCTGCGGCCATGATGCCAATAGGCCCTGCGCCTGTGATCAGCACATCCTCACCCACCAAATCAAAGCTAAGGGCCGTGTGCACCGCATTGCCCAACGGGTCCAAGATCGCGCCGATGTCGTCGGGTATGGCATCGGGCAAGGGAACAACGTTAAAGGCAGGAATCCGCAGATATTGCGCGAAAGCGCCGGGTTCATTGACCCCAATGCCGCGCGTTGCAGGGTCAAGATGAAAGCGCCCCGCCCTACTTTGGCGCGAGGATTTGCCAATCAAATGCCCCTCGCCAGAGCAGCGCTGTCCTAGGGAAAGCCCCCGCACCTGCGCGCCAAGTTCCACGATCTCGCCCGCAAATTCATGCCCCGTGATCAGCCCCAAAGGCACGGTGCGCGCGGCCCATGCGTCCCAGTTCCAGATGTGAATGTCGGTGCCACAAATGCCGGTCTTGTTGACCTTGATCAGCACATCCTCAGGCCCGATGTCGGGGGTGGGGCGCTCTTCTAGCCAAAGACCAATATCGGTGTGCGATTTGACCAGCGCCTTCATGCCAAAACCCCCGTTGCACGCCCCGCAGCCCCAAAGGCGGCGAGGCCAAAATCGAGATCGTCACGGCTGAGCGCCGCCGTCATTTGCGTGCGAATGCGGGCCTGACCGCGGGGCACGACAGGGAAGAAAAAGGCCGACACCATGACACCTTGCGCTTGCAACGCTTGGGCGAATTGTTGGGCCAAAGGCGCATCGCCAATCATCACAGGCACAATCGGATGGCTTCCCGCCAGCAAGGTAAACCCCAAGCCTTCCAAGCCCGCGCGCCAATAGGCGGCATTCTCAGCCAACTTGGCGCGCAGATCATCGGCCGCCTCGACCAAATCCAACGCCGCCAAAGAGGCCCCAACCACCGCAGGGGGCAGCGCATTGGAAAACAGGTAAGGCCGCGCTCTTTGGCGCAGCAGGTCAATCACCGGTTGCGGCCCTGCGACATAACCGCCCAAAGCACCGCCCAAGGCTTTGCCAAAGGTGCCTGTCATCAGATCAACCTTCACCCCCGCCCGCGCCGCTGTGCCGCGCCCTTGGGGGCCGATAAAGCCCGTGGCGTGACAATCATCCACCATGGTCAAAGCGCCATAGTCCGCCGCCAACCGCGTTAGATCCCCCAAGTTGGCAAAGCTGCCATCCATCGAAAACACACCGTCCGTCACCACCAAAATGAACCGCGCCCCGCCATCGCGGGCGGCTTGCAACTGGCGCTGCAAATCGCCCATATCGTTGTTGGCAAAGCGAAACCGCCGTGCTTTGCACAGCCGAATGCCGTCGATGATGGACGCGTGATTTAAACTGTCAGAGATCACCGCATCCTCTTCGCCCAGCAAAGGTTCAAAGACTGCCCCGTTGGCATCAAAGCAGGCGGCGAACAAAAGCGCATCGTCGGCACCCAAGAACTGCGCCAAACGGCTTTCCAACTGCTGGTGCAAATCTTGCGTCCCGCAGATGAACCGCACCGAAGCCATGCCATAGCCGTGGCTGTCCATCGCGGCCTTAGCGGCAGAGATAAGGCGAGGATCATCTGCCAAGCCCAAGTAATTGTTAGAACAAAGGTTCAGCATACTACGCCCGCCCAGCGTCACCCGCGCAGCTTGCGGGCCCTGAAGGGCGCGTTCGTGCTTCATCAACCCTTCGGCTTCAATTGCGGTAAGGGTGGCAGCAATGTGGGAAAGGAACGCCTGTGCCATGGGAAAACATCCTTGCGATTTGAGCAAAATATCCGCCCAAATCCGCCAGATGTCAATATAACGGATTTTCATCCGCCATGTCGGATTTTTCCAATTCCTCAACCCAACGGCCCCCATCAGCGTGCATTTGCCGCAGCCTGACCCTCCCCTGCCGCATTCAGCCCTTGCAGCAGGCCTCATCCGGCCTAAAACCGCTTTAGAATGCAGGAGACGACCATGACCGATGCCGCCACCCAAGACGCGCTTGTGATCTTCACCCCTTCGGGCAAACGCGGGCGCTTTGCCCTTGGCACGCCGATTTTGACAGCGGCGCGGCAGTTGGGGGTTGATCTGGACTCGGTCTGCGGCGGGCGGGGGATTTGTTCTAAATGCCAAATCCAGCCGGGCTATGGCGAATTTCCCAAGCACGGCGTGACGGTCGCCGCTGATGCCCTTTCGGAATGGAACGAGGTTGAGGCGCGCTATAAGCGCGTGCGCGGTCTGATCGACGGGCGGCGCTTGGGCTGTCAGGCCAAGGTGATGGGCGATGTGATCGTGGATGTGCCGCCCGAAAGCCAAGTGCACAAGCAGGTCATCCGCAAATCGGCATCCGACCGCGTGATTGCGATGGATCCGGCGACACGGCTGTATTTCATCGACGTGGAAGAACCCGACATGCACGAACCCACGGGCGATTTCGAACGCGTCAAGCGCGCTTTGAAAGAGCAGTGGCAAATCACGGGCGTTCAGGCCGAACTGACCCTGCTGCGCCGTTTGCAGCCCGCGCTGCGCAAGGGCGAATGGAAGATCACCGTGGCCCTGAACAAGGGCAACCACGACACGGATTACCACCTGTTAGACCTGTGGCCCGGCTATCACGAAGGACCGCTTTTGGGCTTGGCGATTGACCTTGGGTCAACCACCATCGCGGCCCATTTGTGCGATTTGACCGATGGCAAGGTGCTGGCATCGGCTGGTGTGATGAACCCGCAAATCCGCTTTGGCGAAGATTTGATGAGCCGTGTGTCTTACGCCATGATGAACCCCGGCGGCGATGTGGAAATGACAGCGGCCGTGCGCGCGTCAATCAACACGCTGGTGGCCGAGATTGCGGCCGAAGCCAAGGTGGATGCCACCGCGATCTATGAACTGGTCTTTGTGTGCAACCCCGTGATGCACCATCTTTTGCTGGGGATTGATCCGGTGGAACTGGGCCAAGCGCCCTTTGCGCTGGCAACATCAGGATCATTGTCGTTTGACGCGCGCGAGTTGGACCTGACCGCCGTGGCCCGCACCGCGCGGGTCTATGTGCTGCCTTGCATCGCAGGCCACGTGGGGGCCGATTGCGCCGCCGTGGCCTTGGCCGAAGAACCGAACAAGTCGGACGATATGGTGCTGATTGTTGACGTTGGCACCAATGCCGAACTGTTGTTAGGAAATAAAACGCGGGTTTTGGCCTGTTCGTCACCCACAGGGCCCGCCTTTGAAGGCGCGCAGATTTCTTCGGGCCAACGCGCAGCGCCGGGTGCTATTGAGCGGGTCGAGATTGACCCCGTCACCAAAGAGCCGCGCTTCAAGGTGATCGGGTCTGACCTGTGGTCAACCGATGACGGCTTTGCTGCGGCCATCGGGGCCAGCGGTGTGACGGGCATTTGCGGGTCAGGCATTATCGAAGCCGTGGCCGAACTGCGCATCGCAGGGTTGGTCGACCAAGGCGGTCTGATCGGCGGGCCGGATCAAACTGGCACGGCGCGGTCAGTTCCCGAAGGGCGCACCCATTCTTATGTGCTGCATGATGGCACAGCCGAAGGCGGGCCGCGCATTCTGGTCACCCAAGGCGATATTCGCGCGATTCAACTGGCGAAGGCCGCGCTTTATGCAGGTGCCAAGCTGTTGATGGATGAAATGGGCGTGGAAACGGTGGACCGTGTGGTTCTGGCAGGGGCCTTTGGCGCGCATATCTCGCCCAAACATGCGATGATCTTGGGGATGATCCCCGATGCCGCCTTGGATAAAGTGATCTCGGCTGGCAATGCGGCCGGCACGGGGGCGCGGATCGCTTTGTGCAACCGCGCGGCGCGCGACACGATCGAGGCCGTGGTGCATGACATCCACAAGGTCGAAACCGCCATCGAACCGCGCTTTCAAGAGCATTTCGTCAATGCCTCGGCCATTCCCAACGCGGTCGATGCCTTTCCGCATCTGGACGCGCTGCCCGATGTCAGCTTTAACACCGCCGGTTCGGGTGGTGAGGGCGGGCGCAAACGGCGGCGTGGGTAAGGCCAAACCATGACCGACCGCCGCTTTTTGTTCTTGCTGTCAAGTGCGCGCAGCGGCGGCAATACTGAAAGCATGGCCCGCGCCGCTGCGGCCGGCTTGCCAGCGCACGTGCCGCAAGACTGGTGTGACCTGACGAAAGCGGCCCTGCCCGCCTTTGAAGACCTGCGCCATGGGGCCAGCTATGGGCCGCTGTCAGCCCCTATGGCCGATTTGGCTGAACGCACGATGCAAGCCAGCGACATCGTGTTTGTCGCCCCCCTGTACTGGTATGGCCTGCCCGCCCCCGCCAAACTTTACCTCGACCATTGGTCGCATTGGATGCGCCTGCCTGACTTGGGCTTCAAATCCCGAATGGCGGGCAAACGCGCTTGGCTGATCATGGCCCATGCCGGATCGTCCGAGGTCGAGATCGCCCCCGCCCGCGAAGGTTTGCGGCTGGCCGCGGCCTATCTGGGCATAGGCTGGGGCGGCGCGCTTTTGGCCGATGCCAATGCCCCCGGCGATTGGCAAAAAGACCCTAAAGGCCAAAGCGCCGCAGCACAGTTCTTCACCGCTTGACGCAAGCCAGACGAGCGATTACCTGTGCCAAAGATGCGGGTGTAGCTCAATGGCAGAGCAGCAGCTTCCCAAGCTGAATACGGGGGTTCGATTCCCCTCACCCGCTCCATCACCTCTCGTAAAATCAGGGATGTCGCGACATAACACCTTGAAAACACTCTGGATTCATTGAGGCTTCACCGCCTCTGTTGTGGAGTGTAGACCAAATTGCAGACCAAAAGAGTCCCTAACACATACAAACGACGCGGCTTCTATTACTTCTCTCGTCGGGTTCCGAGTGATCTGCTTGAGCATTACGAGACTGATCGCATCGTTGAAGGGCTTCGGACCAAGTCACATTCGGTTGCAAGGGTTCGATCTCTGATGGCCACGGCAAAGCTGGAAGAATACTGGCACCAACTACGCGTGGCGAACCCTAACCTGCCCGGTGTACATCGACTAAAGGTCGCGAGGGATGCGTATCGAGAACCCGTCAAGGGAGGCACTGCAGCTGATCTTGGGCCGATGCTGTCTGAAGCTATGGAGGAGTACTTTCGACACAAGGGGAAAGCTAAATCGAAAGTATTTTTCAACGTGAACCGCCGAGCCTGCGGGTACTTGGTTGATGTCGCAGGGGACAAAGAGCTTGGAAGCTATACCCGTGTCGATGCGCTTGCTTTCAGGGATGGGCTGACAAAGAAGGGACTGGTTGGATCGAGTGTTGGCAGACTACTGAATTGCCTTACCGCCGTCTTCAATTTCAATGTCCAAGAGTTTGCCTTGAACTTCCAGAACCCATTTTCTGGCGTCTATCTGGACAAGAAGGCAGGGGTGAAAAAGCGGCAGTCGATTACAACGAAACAAATTCAAAAAATTCAGGAAGCCTGCAGGCATGAAGACGACGACATACGATGGCTGGTCGCTTTAATATCAGACACAGGGATGAGACTGGCGGAAGCAGCGGGACTTCTGCACGATGACTTTGACCTCACTGGAAAGATTCCTGTCGTTCATGTGCGCCCAAACGTTTGGAGAGGTCTGAAAACAGATAGCTCAACGCGAACATTGCCATTGGTTGGACAGTCGTTGTGGGCCGCACAGAGAATTTTTTCCTCCACAAAACAGGGGCAGTTCGCATTCTCTCGATACAACAAGGGCGTAGTGACAAATTCAAACTCAGCAAGTGCAAGCATTAACAAATGGTTACGTCCATTCATCGACGAGAATTGTTCACTTCATAGTTTCAGGCACTCGATGCGTGATCGGTTACGCGCCGTTGAATGCCCCTCTGACATAGTGGATCAAATAGGCGGTTGGACAACCAGTGGAATAGGGCAAGCTTACGGAGGAGGCTATCCGATTGTTGTATTGGAAAAATGGCTAACAGAGGCGGTGAAGCCTCAATGAATCCAGAGTGTTTTCAAGGTGTTATGTCGCGACATCCCTGATTTTACGAGAGGTGATGGAGCGGGTGAGGGGTGATGTATCCTCGCCTAGGCTCCAAGCTTCACGTAACACTCTGATTTTATTGATAACAGATAAGCGCCGTTCATATCAAGTAGGCTCTTTCTGGTCTACCATTTGGTCTACCCGCCTGAGCCTCAACA
>CAMAYO010000005.1 GCA_945862465.1 Pseudorhodobacter antarcticus
TCTACCGCTTTTTGCTGAACAAGTGGTATTTCGACGAGCTTTATGACGTGATCTTTGTCCGCTCAGCCAAGGCTTTGGGCGCATTGCTGTGGAAGCGCGGCGATGGGGATATCATTGATGGCTCGCTGAACGGGATTGCCATGGGGATCGTGCCCTTCTTCACCCGCCTCGCTGGTCGCGCCCAATCGGGCTATATCTTCACTTATGCCTTCGCCATGGTTCTGGGGATCGTTGGTTTGATCACTTGGATGTCCATCGCCGGGGGGACGCACTGATGAATAACCTTCTGTCCCTGATCACCTTTGTTCCAGCCATTGCGGCGGCCATTCTGGCGCTGTTCTTGCGGGGCAATGATCCTGCCGCACAGCGCAATGCCAAATGGCTGGCGCTGTTCGCCACGGTTGTCAGCTTCGCGCTGTCGCTGCTGCTGCTCAAAGGGTTCGATCCCGCCAACACCGGCTTTCAGTTTGTTGAAGATCGCCCGTGGATCATGGGCCTGCATTACAAAATGGGAATCGACGGCATTTCGATCTTGTTTGTCATGCTGACGACGTTCCTGATGCCCATCACGATTGCCTCGTGCTGGAACGTCGAAACCCGCGTCAAAGACTATATGATCGCCTTCCTGCTGCTGGAAACGCTGATGTTGGGCGTTTTCACAGCCCTTGATCTGGTGCTGTTCTATCTGTTCTTTGAAGCGGGCCTGATCCCGATGTTCCTGATCATCGGCATCTGGGGGGGGGCGAACCGGATTTATGCCGCGTTCAAGTTCTTCCTGTACACCTTCTTCGGCTCGGTTTTGATGCTGGTTGCCATGGTCGCTATGTATCATGCGGCGGGCACCACCGATATTCCCACGCTCATGACTTATAAGTTCAGCCATGACCCGATCGTGGTTTTGGGCCTCACGGTGACGGGTGGCTTGCAAACGCTGCTGTTCTTGGCCTTCTTTGCCAGCTTTGCGGTGAAAATGCCGATGTGGCCGGTGCATACGTGGTTGCCGGATGCCCACGTGCAGGCCCCGACCGCAGGTTCGGTGGTTCTGGCCGCGATCTTGCTGAAAATGGGCGGCTACGGGTTCTTGCGCTTTTCCATGCCGATGTTCCCTGTCGCGGCCCATCTGTGGACGCCGGTGGTGTTCTGGATGTCGGCCATCGCCATCGTCTATACCTCGCTTGTGGCGCTGGTGCAGACGGACATGAAAAAGCTGGTGGCTTATTCGTCGGTGGCCCACATGGGCTATGTGACTTTGGGCATTTTCGCCATGAATGCTCAAGGCGTAGATGGGGCTATTTTCCAGATGCTGAGCCACGGGTTCATCTCGGGTGCGATGTTCCTATGCGTTGGCGTGATCTACGACCGGATGCACACGCGCGAGATTGACGCTTACGGCGGCCTTGTGAACCGGATGCCAGCCTATGCGCTGGTGTTTATGTTCTTCACCATGGCCAATGTCGGCCTGCCGGGCACGTCGGGCTTTGTGGGCGAGTTTCTAACGCTGATGGGTGTCTTTCAGGTGAACACTTGGGTCGCGGCTGTCGCCACCTCGGGCGTCATCTTATCCGCTGCTTATGGCCTGTGGCTCTATCGTCGCGTGGTGTTTGGCGCGCTGGTGAAAGAGGGTCTTAAAACCATCACCGACATGACCCGCCGCGAACGCGCGATCTTTGCGCCCTTGATCATCATGACGCTGCTGTTCGGCGTTTATCCCAAGGTGGTGACTGACATCATCGACCCCTCGGTCCAAGCGATGGTGGCAAACTATGCCGCCGCCACAACGCAAGCCTCGAACTGAAAGGGCGCATAAGATGTTGAGCCAAGATATCGCAATCGTCCTGCCGGAACTGGTTCTGGCGATCTATTCCATGCTGGCGCTGCTTGTGGCGGTTTACACCGGCAAAGACGGGCTGACGCAACTGGTCACTTGGGCCACTGCGGCTGTGATGGTTGCCGTGGCCCTTTGGGTTGCCGTGGCGGGTTCGGGCAGCCAGATCGCCTTTGGCGGGCTGTTTGTGGATGACGCCTTTGCCCGCTTTGCCAAGGTGGCTATCCTTTTGTCAGGCGCTGCGATCTTGCTGATCAGCGAAGATTTCATGGCCAAGCGCGGTTTGGCACGGTTTGAATACCCGCTTCTGATTGCTTTGGCCTCTATCGGCATGATGGCTATGGTGTCGGCGGGCGATTTGATGTCGCTTTACATGGGGCTAGAGCTGCAATCGCTGGCCCTTTACGTCGTGGCGGCTTTGGACCGTGATAGCAAAACCTCAACCGAAGCGGGCTTGAAGTATTTCGTGCTTGGCGCGCTGTCGTCGGGCTTGCTGCTATATGGCGCTTCGTTGGTTTATGGCTATGCGGGCACCACCAGCTTTGCAGGCATCCTGACCACGGTGCAGCACGGCGTTCCCGTGGGGCTGCTGTTTGGCCTTGTGTTCATGCTGGCTGGTTTGGCCTTTAAAATCTCGGCCGCCCCGTTCCATATGTGGACGCCTGATGTTTACGAAGGTGCCCCAACCCCCGTCACCGCCTTTTTCGCCACGGCCCCCAAGATTGCGGCCATGGCGATGATCGCGCGTTTGGTCCATGACGCCTTTGGCGGCATTACCGTGCAATGGGCGCAAGTTTTGGCGGTGCTGTCGCTGCTGTCGATGTTCGTGGGCGCAGTTGCCGCCATCGGGCAAAAAGACATCAAGCGCCTGATTGCCTATTCGTCCATCGCCCATATGGGCTTTGCGCTGATGGGTCTGGCCTCGGGCACAGCATTCGGCGTGCAGGCGATGCTGGTTTATATGGCGATCTATGTCACGATGAACCTTGGCACCTTCGCCTTCATTCTGTCACTAGAGATGGATGGCAAGCCTGTCACCGACATCTCGCTTTTGAACCAGTTCTCCAAGCGCGAACCGCTTAAGGCACTGGCGGTGCTGGTGTTGATGTTCTCGCTGGCCGGTGTGCCGCCGATGTTGGGCTTTTTCGGGAAGTTCTATGTGCTTAAAGCCGCAGTTGATGCGGGCATGGGTTGGCTGGCTGTGGCCGGCGTGATCGCTTCGGTTATCGGGGCGTTTTATTACCTGCGCATCGTCTATTATATGTATTTCGGCGCAGAACAGGCGGGTGCGGAAAGCAAGATGAACCCCGTACAATGGCTTGCCTTGATGGGCGTCGCCGTGGTGATGCTGGCCGCTGTGGTGAACTTCTTTGGGTTGGAACCTGCGGCTGTCGCCGCCGCTGCTGCCCTTGTCGGCTAAGGCACCTGTCTGGCCCGCAGGTGTGGCGCGCCACATCTGTGACAGCCTAGACAGCACCAATGCCCATGCAATCCGGTTGGCCCCGTCAACCCCGGGGCCTGCGTGGATTTTGGCTTACGAACAAACGGCTGGCAAAGGCCGGCGTGCGCGCCCTTGGGTTAGCCCGCGCGGCAACTTTCACGCCACCTTGCTGCTGCATCCCAAAGAACCCGCCGCCCAAGTGGCGCTGCGGTCGTTTGCCGCAGCCTTGGCCTTGCGCGATGCCTTGGTGGCTTTGACCGATCTGCCGGAAGCTTTCACGCTTAAATGGCCCAATGATGTGCTGCTCAATGGCGGCAAGTTGGCGGGGATATTGCTGGAAAGTTCGTCAAGCGGGGCAGGGGTGGCGCATTTGGCCATTGGCACGGGCGTGAACCTGATCGCAGCACCTGATGCCAGCGTGGTGGAAGAGGGCGCATTGCAACCCGTCTCGTTGCTTGGTGAAACCGGCTTGCGGGTTGATCCGGAAACCTTCCTTGGACATCTGGCTTTTGCCTATGCCCAGTGGGAAAACAGTTTCACCGCCCTAGGCTTCGCCCCCCTGCGCGCCGCTTGGCTTGCCCACGCCGCCCGGTTGGGCCAACCCATTCGCGCCCGCACAGCAAGTACCACCCACCATGGCCTATTCCAGACCATTGACGCCACCGGCGCGCTGATCTTGGAAACGGATCATGGCGCCATAGCCATTCCTGCCGCCGAGGTGTTCTTTTGACGCGCTTTCCCCGTTATCTTGGTCTAAACACTCCACGGGGCGTAGCGGTCTAAAACCGCTTGGCTCTTCGCATCAAAAGGTGATCCCATGCTTTTGGCAATCGACTGCGGCAACACCAATACTGTTTTTTCCGTCTGGGATGGCGCTAAGTTTCGCGTGACATGGCGGATTTCGACCGATCACAAGCGCACCGCGGATGAGTATTTCGTTTGGCTGTCGTCGCTGATTGCGCTGACCAAGGCCGAGGTGTCGATCACCGAGGCGATCATCTCGTCAACTGTGCCGCGTGTCGTGTTCAACCTGCGCGTTTTGTGCAACCGCTATTTTGAGTGCCGCCCCGTTGTGGTGGGCAAACCCGAATGCCGATTGCCCATGCAACCGCGTGTCGATCAGGGCGCAACCGTGGGTCCTGATCGTCTGGTGAACACCGCCGGCGCTTTTGACCGGCACGGTGGCAATCTGATTGTGGTTGATTTTGGCACAGCCACCACCTTTGATGTGGTCGATTTTGATGGCGCCTATATCGGCGGGGTCATAGCCCCCGGTGCCAATTTATCGTTGGAAGCGTTGCATATGGCCGCAGCCGCGCTACCTCATGTCGACGTCGCGAAACCTCTGCGGGTGATCGGCACGAATACGGTGGCCTGTATGCAGTCAGGCGTGTATTGGGGCTATATTGGGTTGGTCGAAGGCATTGTGCGCGAAGTGCGCAAGGAACGTCCTGGCCCGATGAAAGTCATTGCAACGGGGGGGCTTGCGGCCCTCTTTGCCCAAGGAACCGATACGTTTGACGCGATCGAGGATGATTTGACCATGCATGGTCTGGTCCTGATCCATGCCCTTAACAAAGACCACAGCGCCGATTAAGCGCGTGTTTGCAACATAGAGAGTGCCGATGGCCCCGTCTAAAGCCGGTGAACGATTGATCTACCTTCCCCTAGGCGGTGCCGGGGAAATTGGCATGAATGCCTATGTCTATGGCTATGGGATGCCCGGGAAAGAGCGGCTGATTTTGGTCGATCTGGGCGTGGCTTTCCCCGATATGGATGGCTCGCCCGGCGTGGACTTGATCATGGCCGATATCTCTTGGCTGACCGCGCGGTTGGACAGGCTAGAGGCCATTTTCATCACCCATGGCCATGAAGACCATCTGGGCGGTTTGCCGCATCTGTGGTCGCAGTTGAAAAAGCCAGTCTATGCCCGCGCCTTTACCGCAACCTTGGGCCGCATGAAGATGGAAGAGGCGGGTCTGGCCCGTGACGCCATCCGCACCGTCAAACCCCGCCCCGAGGTGATCACCGCTGGCCCGTTTGAGGTGCAGTTTGTGCCCGTCAGCCACTCGATCCCCGAAAGCGCTGCTTTGGTCATCGACACACCAGCAGGCCGCATCGTGCATTCGGGCGACTTCAAGCTGGACCGCAACCCCATCGTGGGCGAGGCTTGGGATGATGCCGCCTTTGAGGCTATCGCGGCCGAGCGCCCGATCAAGGCGCTGATGTGCGACAGCACGAATGTGTTCTCGCCGCTGCCCGGTCGGTCGGAATCAACCCTTGGCGTGCCATTGTCGGAACTGATCGCATCCTCCAGCGGCATGGTTGTGGCCACAACCTTTGCGTCAAACGTGGCGCGGTTGAAGACCTTGGCCGAAGCGGGCAGGGCGGCGGGCCGCACGATTTGTCTGCTGGGGCGGGCCATGAAGAAGATGATCTTGGCGGGCGAAGAATCGGGCGTGTTGCAGGGTTTTCCCCGCCACATCGGCCCCGAAGATGCCCAAGAGGTGCCGCGCAAAAACCTGATGCTGATTGTCACCGGCAGCCAAGGCGAACGCCGTGCCGCTTCGGCGCAATTGGCGCGGGGCAAATATCTGGGCTTGGAAATGCGCGAGGGGGATACGTTTCTGTTTTCCTCCAAAACCATTCCGGGCAATGAGCGTGAAGTGCTTAAAGTGGTCAACGCCCTTTCGGAAAAGGGTGTCACCATTGTGGATGACAGCAATGGCAAATACCACGTTTCGGGCCACGCCAACCGCCCCGATCTGGAGCACGTGCACCGCCTGCTTCTGCCCGATATGGTGCTGCCGATGCACGGCGAACACCGCCATCTGCGCGAACATGTCAGGCTGGCCAAGGACGCAGGTATCGCCGCATTGGTCGCAACCAATGGCATGATGATCGACTTGACAGGCGATACGCCAAAAGTGGTCGACCGGATTGAGGCGGGGCGCATCTATCTGGACGGCTCGGTGCTGATTGGGGCGATGGACGGTGTGGTGCGCGACCGCATTCGCATGGCGCTGAACGGCCATGTCACCGTGACGCTGATCGTCGACGAAGATGGCGAGGCTTTGGGCGAACCTTGGGTGGATACCATGGGCTTGCCCACCAAGGGCCGTGGCGGGCGCGACTTGTCAGAGGTGCTAGAGGCTGACTTGGGGGCTTTTGTCTCCAGCGCGGGCCGCAAACTGATGGCCGATGACGACAAGCTGGAAGAGGCGCTGAAACGCGCGGTGCGGCAAGTCGCCATGGAAGAGATCGGCAAGAAACCCGAAGTGATCGTGGTGATCAGCCGTCTGTCTGCGGAATAGCGGGCGGGCGGCCCCACCTACCACGGGTAGTGCGGCACAGGGCAAAAGAAAAAAACGCCTCGTCCAGAGTTTGGGCGAGGCGTTTTGTTTAGGCGGCGGTGGGTGTTTCGCCTTCGTCATCGTCGGGGGTCACTTCGCGCAGGCGGAACGAGCGCAGGATGAAATCGGGCACATGGTCGCCCATCCCTAAGATCCGGTCATATTGGCCAGGGTAGGACGAGCGGTAGTTGCGCTGTTCGCTGCGCGGTTGGTCTGAACGCGGTTCGCTGCGCTGATCGGCGCGGGGTTCAGACCGCTCGTTGCGGTTCGAATTGGGCTGTTCGCCGCGCTCTTCGCCTGCGCGGTTGCCTTCGCCACGGCGGCGGTCATCGCGGCGGTCGCGGCCACCCCGCTCTTGCGATCCACGTTCGCCCCGATTGGAGGGGCTACGTTCGGTCCGTTCTGCCCGTTCGGGCTGCGGGGTTGCAGGGCTTGCAACAACAGAAGTCTCTTCGGTTTCGATTTGTTCGATCACCGGGATGGCGTCATGGGGCATGGACTCGGTCCGGGGGGCTGCGTCGCGGCCACGAGGGCCACGCCCTGCGCCTCGGCTGGAGGAAGAGGAAGACGGCGTGCGCGAACTGCGCGGGCGATCAGAGTTTTCTGACGCACCTTCAATCGCGCCAGCGGGCACTTCACCGCGCGGTATGGGTTGTTTGACAAGGTTTTCAATCGCGCCAAGATACTTTTCATCCGACGGCACTGAGATGGTAAAGGCCTTGCCCAAACGCCCTGCACGACCCGTGCGGCCAATGCGGTGCACATAATCTTCGGGATGCGAGGGCACATCAAAGTTGAACACATGGCTGACGGCAGGAATATCCAACCCGCGAGCCGCCACATCAGATGCAATCAGCAAGCGCAAAGATCCATCGCGGAATTCGTCCAGCGTCTTGGTGCGCACCGATTGGTCAAGATCGCCGTGGATCGGCGCTGCGTGAAAGCCATGCGATTTTAGCGATTTCGCCACAACATCCACATCCATCTTGCGGTTGCAGAACACGATGGCATTGGTCAGGCTTTCGCCTTCGGCGCTGATCAGCGCGCGCAAGACGGCGCGCTTTTCGGTGAAGCTGCGGTCTTTGCGCGTGGGGGTAAAGGCGAACAGCTTTTGTTCGATCGAGGTGTTGGTCGTGGCTTGGCGCGCCACTTCCACCTTGGCGGGGTTGTTAAGGAAAGCGTTGGTGATCCGCTCAATCTCGGGTGCCATGGTGGCCGAGAAGAACAGCGTCTGGCGGGTTTTGGGCGTCATCTGGAAGATGCGTTCGATATCGGGGATGAACCCCATATCCAGCATCCGGTCGGCCTCATCGACCACCATGATCTGCACGCCCGTCAACAGCAGTTTGCCGCGCTCGAAATGGTCAAGCAGGCGGCCTGGTGTGGCGATCAGCACGTCCACACCGCGGTCGATCAGCTTGTCTTGATCGCCAAACGATACGCCACCGATTAGCAAGGCCTTGGTCAGCTTGGTGTATTTGGCATATTTGTCAAAGCTTTCCGCTACTTGGGCGGCCAGTTCGCGTGTGGGGGCCAGCACAAGAGAGCGCGGCATGCGCGCGCGCGCACGGCCTTGGCCCAAAAGCGTGATCATGGGCAAGGTAAATCCCGCCGTCTTGCCCGTGCCGGTTTGGGCGATGCCCAAAACGTCTTGTCCGCGCAGCGCGGGCGGGATGGCTTGGGCTTGAATGGGCGTGGGGGTTTCGTAACCGGATTCGACCACGGCTTGCAGCACACGTGGGTCCAGTTCTAGGTCAGAGAATTTTGTCATCAGCGTCCTGAAAGGGCGGGATCGGCCCGCCAAGGGTCAAGGGACGCATCATCTTGGCGCCCCGCAGGCAGGGCACCATCGCCCGACGCCTTGCGATTAGCGGAAAAGGCGTGTTGGGTCAAGGTGAATGGGGCAAAACCGGTGTGGCTTAAACCATCATTTCCTTGGTCGCTGTCAGTTTTAAGTCGGGGTAATCGCGTTCGATCCGGTCAATGTCCCATTTTAGGCGGGTCAAAAAGACGGTTGCGCCATCGCTGTCGGTGGCGATATGGCCCTTGTTCACATTGGTGAACTTTTCCATCTCGGGCTTTGGGCCAGATACCCAACGGGCGGAGGTGAATTGGCTGGGTTCAAAGCGCACGGGCAGGGAGTATTCTTCCTCGATCCGAGAGGCCAGCACTTCAAATTGCAACTGGCCCACCACGCCCACAATATAGCCCGAGCCGATCATGGGTTTAAACACTTTGGCGGCACCCTCTTCGGCAAATTGCATCAGGGCTTTTTCCAGATGCTTGGCCTTCATGGGGTCGAGTGCCCGCACACCAGATAAAAGCTCTGGCGCGAAAGAGGGAATGCCCGTGAAACGCAAAGATTCGCCCTCGGTCAGGGCATCGCCAATGCGCAATTGGCCGTGGTTGGGAATGCCGATGATGTCACCGGCCCAAGCCTCTTCGGTCAATTCACGGTCGGCGGCTAAAAACATCACGGGGTTGGCCACAGCCATGGGTTTTTTGCTGCGCACATGCAGCAGTTTCATGCCGCGTTCAAAATGGCCCGAGGCTAAGCGCACAAAGGCGACGCGGTCGCGGTGCTTTGGGTCCATATTGGCTTGCACCTTGAACACAAAGCCTGTGACCGTGGGTTCAGAGGCGTCAATCTGGCGTTCTGATGCTTTTTGCGGTTGCGGTTCGGGGCCATATTCGCCCATACCGTCCATCAATTCTTTAACGCCAAAGGAATTGATCGCCGAGCCAAACCAAATCGGCGTCATCGAACCGTTGAGGAACGAGGCGCGGTCAAAGGCGGGCAGAAGTTCGCGCGCCATTTCAAGCTCTTCGCGGAACTTCTTGAGCAATTCTGGCGGCACGTGCAGCGCCAAACGCGGATCATCCATGCCCGAGATTTGCACAGATTCCGCCACCTTATTGCGGTCGGCACGGTCCATGATTTCAAGGCGGTCGTGCAGCAAATCGTAAGCGCCGATAAAATCGCGTCCGACCCCGATGGGCCAACTGGCGGGGGTGACATCAATTGCGAGGTTTTCTTGAATCTCGTCGATGATTTCAAACACATCACGGGATTCGCGGTCCATCTTATTGCAAAAGGTCAGGATCGGCAGATCGCGCAAGCGGCAGACTTCAAACAGCTTTTGGGTCTGCGATTCCACGCCCTTTGCGCCGTCAATCACCATAATCGCGGCATCCACGGCGGTAAGCGTGCGGTAGGTGTCTTCAGAAAAATCGCTGTGACCGGGGGTATCGACCAGATTAAAGCGCCATTGGCGGTAATCATACGACATGGCCGAGGCGGACACCGAAATGCCGCGTTCTTGTTCCAGCTTCATAAAGTCAGACCGCGTGCGCCGCGCCTCGCCCTTGGCGCGCACTTGGCCGGCCATTTGGATCGCGCCGCCGAACAGCAGGAACTTTTCGGTCAGCGTGGTTTTGCCAGCGTCGGGGTGCGAGATGATCGCAAAGGTCCGGCGGCGGGCAATTTCGGGCGGGAGAGGGGCGCGGTTGTCAAGCATGGGGCGGCTTTAGCGGAAAAAGGTTCGGTCGTCCATCGGGGGCAAGGCGGGGGGCTGCCGCCCCCCGCACCCCCTGCCTTAAGGGGAGCCACGCCTCCCCTTAAGAAACCCCAGTGGATATTTGGGCCCATGTGAAAGGGGTTATTGGCCGCGCCAGACCCAGCCGCCGCCGAGAACGCGGGTGGAGTGAGGGTCGTAAAAAACGCAAGCTTGGCCAGCGGCCACGCCGTCTTCGGGGTCAAGCAGTTCAACCTCTGCCGTGGTGGCTGACAGGGGGCGCACGATGGCCGCGCGCGGCGGGCGGGTGGAGCGGACCTTGACGGCGATATGGTGTGGGCCAGAGGCAAAGGGGGCGTCGCCCAGCCAATTGATCTCGCGCACCGGCACAGTGCGGGTGGCAAGGGCTGCTTTGGGGCCCACGATCACGCGGCGGCTGGCCGGATCAAGGCGCAGCACATAAATCGGCTCTTCCAAGCCGCCCACGCCCAAGCCTTTGCGCTGGCCCACAGTGTAATGGATGACGCCGTTGTGCAGACCCAGAACATTGCCCGCCTGATCAACAATCTCGCCCGGGTCTGCCGAGCCGGGGCGCAGCTTTTCGATCACGGCGGCATAGTTGCCGTTGGGCACAAAGCAAATGTCCTGACTGTCGGGCTTATCAGCGACCGACAGGCCATATTTGGCCGCCAAAGCGCGGGTTTCGGCCTTGGAGCCCAGATGCCCCAAGGGAAAGCGCAGGTAATCCAGCTGGTCAGGCGTGGTGGAAAACAGGAAATAGCTTTGATCGCGGTTGGCATCAGCCGCACAGTGCAGCTCCGGCCCAAGGCCCATCTTGCGCTGGATATAATGGCCCGTCGCCATGCAATCAGCGTTCAGATCCTTGGCCGTAGCCAACAGGTCTTTGAACTTTACCCGTTCGTTGCAGCGAATGCAGGGCACGGGCGTTGCCCCCGCAAGGTAAGCATCGGCGAAATCTTCGATCACGGCTTGGCGAAAGGTGTTTTCATAATCCAGCACATAATGCGCAAAGCCCATCTGTTCGGCCACGCGGCGGGCATCGTGAATATCGCGGCCCGCACAGCAGGCCCCCTTTTTGGCCAAGGCTGCGCCATGATCGTAAAGCTGCAAGGTCACGCCCACGACGTCATAGCCCTCGTCCTTGAGCATGGCTGCCACGACTGACGAATCAACCCCGCCCGACATCGCCACAACGACGCGGGTGTCAGCCGGGGCCTTTGCTAGCCCCAGAGAGTTCAATTTTCCGTCCAGCATGATTGCGGCCAAGTTAAGGAATTAATCTGCAATATAGGAAAATGGCCTGCAGTCTCAACCCCTCGCTTCACGCTTGATTAAGCCAAGGCGCGCATTTTGGGCCAAATGCCCCAAGGAGAGGCCCATGTATCTGAAGAAAGTGGATGGTCCACGCCAAGTGACCCTGCCCGATGGCAGCATTCTTTGCCGCGCCGACCTGCCCGCAGCAGAGACAAAACGCTGGGTGGCCCGCCGCAAAGCTGTGGTGGTGAAGGCCGTGCAATATGGCTTGCTGGCGCGGAGTGATGCGCTGGAACGCTATGCTTTGTCTGAGGAAGAGTTTGATTTGTGGTGCGTTGCCGTGGAAAAGCACGGTGAAAAGGCGTTGCGGGTGACAACTTTGCAGAAATATCGACAACTTTAGATGGTTTTCTGGTTTCGTTCTGTAAAACTAACGCTTCATTAACCCCTGAGCGGCAAAGTGATGAACGGGCACTCTAGGACGGAGAATTTTGAAAATGCGCATTCTTTTGGTGGAAGACGATCCAACGACCTCTCGCAGCATTGAAATGATGCTGGGGCACGCCAACCTTAACGTTTACTGCGCCGATCTGGGCGAAGATGGGATCGATCTGGCCAAGTTGTATGATTATGACCTGATCCTGTTGGATCTAAATCTGCCCGATATGTCAGGCCACGAAGTGCTGCGTCAATTGCGGTTGGCCCGAATTGAAACGCCGATCCTAATCTTGTCAGGCGCGGATGATACCGACAGCAAGCTAAAAGGCTTTGGCTTTGGGGCGGATGATTACCTGACCAAACCCTTCCACCGAGAAGAGTTGGTGGCGCGCATTCATGCCATCATCCGCCGATCAAAAGGCCATGCTCAATCTGTGATTCGGGTTGGCAAGGTTCTGGTGAACTTGGATGCCAAAACGGTCGATGTAGAGGGGCGCACGGTGCATCTGACGGGCAAAGAATATCAAATGCTAGAACTTCTTAGCCTGCGCAAAGGCAGCACGCTGACCAAAGAGATGTTTCTCAACCACCTTTACGGCGGCATGGATGAGCCAGAGTTGAAGATCATCGATGTTTTCATCTGCAAGCTGCGCAAAAAGCTAGCAGAGGCGACGGGGGGCGATAGCTATATCGAAACCGTGTGGGGCAGGGGATATGTGCTGCGCGAACCCATAGCCGTCGATTTGCCGCGCTTGGCCGCCAGCGCCTGAGCGCTGGAATTCTGCCGCGCCGCCGCATAACCTGTGCCAAAGCAGGGGGCGGCGATGGAAAAAGCGGTGGAGGATTTGGATCAGGCGCAAGCAAAGGCGGAGCTGGCCCGTCTGGCCCAAGTGCTGGCCGCAGCCAATACCGCCTATCACACGTTGGATGCGCCCGAACTGTCGGACGCAGAGTATGACGCGCTCAAACGCCGCAATGCCGCGATCGAGGCGCGGTTTCCAGAGCTGAAACGGGCTGATAGCCCATCGGATCAGGTGGGCGGGGCCGTTTCTTCGGGCTTTGGCAAGGTGGCGCACCGCGTGAAGATGCTGAGCCTTGAGAATGCATTTGCCGAAAGCGATGTGGCAGAGTTCGACGAAAGGGTGAAAAAGTTCCTTGGTATTGCCGAGGTCAGCTATACAGCCGAACCCAAGATTGACGGATTGTCACTGAACCTGCGTTATGAAACGGGCGTCTTGGTGCAGGCGGCCACGCGCGGCGATGGCAAAGTGGGCGAAGATGTCACCGACAACGTCCGAACCATGGCGGATATCCCCCAAACCCTGCCTGATGCGCCAGATCTGCTAGAGGTGCGGGGCGAAGTTTATATGTCACACGCCGATTTTGCCGAGTTGAACGCACGGCAAGCCGCGCGGGGTGACAAACCCTTTGCCAACCCGCGCAATGCTGCAGCGGGGTCTTTGCGGCAGTTGGATGCCAACATCACAGCCGCCCGCCCGCTGCGCTTTTTCGCCTATGCTTGGGGGGCGCTGTCGCAACCCTTGGGGTTGACACAAATCGCTTCAATTGAAGCGTTTAATCGTCTGGGATTTCAGATAAATCCCCTAACCATGCTGTGCCATACACCCGATGACCTTATCGCCCAATACCGCAAGATTGAAACGCTGCGCGCGACTTTGGGCTATGACATCGACGGCGTGGTTTACAAGGTGAACGATCTGGCCTTGCAGGAACGCTTGGGGTTTCGCTCTACCACGCCGCGGTGGGCCATAGCGCATAAATTCCCAGCCGAACTGGCTTGGACACGGCTTTTGGCCATCGACATTCAGGTGGGCCGCACGGGTGCCCTGTCGCCTGTGGCGCGGTTGCAGCCTGTGACGGTGGGGGGGGTGGTGGTGTCTAACGCCACCCTGCACAATGAAGATTACATTGCCGGCCGCGATTCCAAAGGCGCGATTATCCGCGAGGGCAAGGATATTCGCATGGGCGATTGGGTGCAGGTTTACCGCGCGGGGGATGTGATCCCCAAGGTGGCGGATATTGACCTGTCGCAGCGTGACACCACCGCCCAACCCTATGCGTTTCCAACGATTTGCCCCGAATGCGGCAGCCCCGCCCAGCGTGAGGAAGGCGATTCCGTGCGCCGGTGCACGGGGGGCTTGATCTGCCCCGCTCAGGGGGTGGAGCGGTTGAACCATTTCGTCGCGCGCGGTGCCTTTGACATCGAAGGACTAGGCAAAAAGCAGGTGGAGATGTTCTTTGCCGACCCTGACCTGCCCGTCAGACAGCCCGCCGATATCTTTACCCTTTCCGCAAGAGACGCCGCCAACCCTTTCAAAAAGCTGAAAAATCGTGACGGTTTTGGCGAGAAGTCGGCCACCAATCTTTTCGCCGCTATCGAAGCCCGCCGCAGAATTCCGCTGGACCGGTTGATCTTTTCTCTTGGCATCCGCCATGTTGGAGAGGTGACGGCGGCGGTGATTGCGCGCCACTACACCACCTGGCCCGCCTTTGAGGCCGCTGTGACCTTGGCCGAACCGGGCAATGCCGCTTGGGAGGATTTGCTTTCTGCCGATGGGGTGGGTGCTGTTTTGGCGCATAGCCTGACAGAGGCCTTTCGCAACCCCGCCGAACGCGCCGCGATTGAGGCTTTGGCCGCGCAATTGACCATTCTGCCAGTCGAGGTGCGGGCCAACATCGCCTCGGATATCGCGGGCAAGACGGTGGTTTTCACCGGCACTTTGGAAAAGATGACCCGTGCCGAAGCCAAAGCGCGGGCCGAATCTTTGGGGGCCAAGGTGGCAGGATCGGTCAGTGCCAAGACTGATTTGGTGATTGCAGGGCCCGGCGCAGGGTCAAAGGCCAAAGATGCCGAACGCTTGGGCGTGACCCTGATCGACGAGGATGCTTGGATAGCCCTTGCAGGCTTGGCATGACACGGCCAGAAATTCTTTTCCCGCTGTTTGCTTCGCTGGAAACCTTGGATGGGGTAGGCCCCAAAACGGCCAAGGCGCTGGGGCCTTTGGGGATAGAAAAGCCCAAGGATTTCTTATTCTTATTGCCCCATACGGGGGTGGATCGTGGCCGCAAGCTGTCTATCCGCGATGTCATAGCCCCGACCACCGTGACGGTGGAGGTCGAGGTGGGGCTGCACCTTCCCCCCCGCCAAAAAGGCCGCCCCTACCGCGTCAATGTGCGCGATGCGCAGGTAGAGTTTCAGGTGGTGTTCTTTCACGCCCGCGAACCCTACCTGCGCGACCTTTTGCCCACGGGCCAGCGGCGCGTGATTTCGGGAAAGATCGAACTTTTTGACGGCATCGGCCAAATGGTCCACCCAGATCACGTTCTGCGCCTTGAAGAGGCGGGCAGTCTGCCGGCCTTTGAACCCGTCTATCCGCTGACTGCGGGGGTCACGCAAAAATTGGTCGCCAAGGGCATCGAATCGGCCCTTGCCCGCACCCCCGACCTGCCCGAATGGATTGACGGACCGCTGAAGGCGCAAGAAGGTTGGCCCGATTGGCGCGCGGCTTTGGGGATGGTTCATGCGCCTGATGGGGTGGCCGCCCTGTCGCCCGACAGCCCCGCCCGCGCACGCTTGGCTTATGACGAACTGTTTGCGCATCAATTGACGCTTGCCCTAGCGCGCAGCGCGCTGCGCAAAGGCAAGGGGCGGGCAAGCCATGGCGATGGGCGCTTGCAAGCCAAGGTTCTGGCCGCTTTGCCCTATCAGCCCACAGGGGCGCAGGCCCGTGCCGCTTGCGAGATTGCTTTGGACATGGAATCGCCCCTGCGGATGAACCGCTTGCTGCAAGGCGATGTTGGGTCTGGCAAGACCTTGGTGGCCTTTCTCGCCTTGCTGGTGGCTGTTGAGGCGGGCGGGCAGGGCGTGATGATGGCGCCAACCGAGATTTTGGCGCGCCAGCATTACGAAGGCTTGCGGCCTTTGGCTGACAGCGCGGGGGTAAAGCTGGAAATCTTGTCGGGCCGCGACAGGGGGGCCGACCGCGCCGCCAAGCTGGCCGATCTGGCCCAAGGGCGCACGCATATTTTGGTGGGAACCCATGCCGTTTTTCAAAAGGACGTGCATTTTCAGGATCTTCGCCTTGCCGTGGTCGATGAACAGCACCGCTTCGGCGTGGCGCAGCGGATGGAACTGGGGGCCAAAGGGCAGGCGGTGGATGTGCTGGTGATGACCGCCACCCCCATTCCGCGCAGCTTGGCGCTGGCAAGCTATGGCGACATGGACATCTCGATTTTGGATGAAAAGCCCGCGGGTCGAAAGCCTATCCGCACAGCCCTTATCTCAGACGCACGGATGGAAGAGGTGGTGGGCCACCTGTCCAAAGCCTTGGCCGAGGGGCGGCAGGCCTATTGGGTTTGCCCCTTGGTCGAAGATTCCGAAGTGCTGGATTATGCCAGCGCCGAGGCGCGTTTTGCCGCCCTGCGCGCTGCTTTTGGCGATGTTGTGGGGTTAGTGCATGGCCAGATGCCGCCAGCCGAAAAAGACGCTGCCATGGCGCGGTTTCAGGCAGGTGTTACCAAGGTGCTTGTGGCGACCACGGTGATCGAAGTGGGGGTGAATGTGCCCGATGCCTCGATCATGGTGATTGAACGCGCCGAGATTTTTGGGCTGGCCCAGTTGCACCAATTGCGCGGGCGTGTCGGGCGAGGGTCGGCGCAGTCGACCTGCTTGTTGTTATACCATGCGCCGCTTGGGGCCACGGGTGAGCGGCGGCTCAAGGTGATCCGCGACACCGAAGATGGCTTTCGCATTTCTGAAGAAGATCTGGCGATGCGCGGGGCAGGGGATTTGATTGGCCACGCGCAATCTGGTCTGCCGCGGTTTCGTATGGCCGATCTGGAACGTCAGGCGGGCCTGATGGCGATTGCGCAAACCGATGCGCGGCGCTTGCTGGGCGATGATCCAGCCCTGGCAAGCCCAAGGGGCAAGGCTGCGCGTTTGCTGCTGTGGCTGCTGGATCAAGACCGCGCGATCAAGCTGTTGACAGTGGGATGACATTTTGTTCCCTTAGTGTTCTCAAAAAGTTCTTTACAGGAAGTTCAAGATGTGAGAACAATGCAGGAACAAACAGGAGGTTCCCATGTTCACCCGCTTGACCCGCAAGATCGCAGCCCAATCCGCCGACTTTGAAGACGTCATTGGTGTCGCCACATTGTTTTTTGTTTTGTTCCTTGGCCTGACCTTTTCGGGCGTCGCGTAACTTGCCTGCGGTCCTTGCGGGTGGCTTTGCCCCAAAGCCTGTCCAGCCCGCAGTTTGACACGCACCTGCCGCCGCCATCCACTGGGATGCGCGGCGGTTTTTTATAGCTTAGGCTTGGGCAAGGGTGACAGCCTCGCAAGCAGCGTCGATCGCCAGCAAGATCGACGCGTGGCGGTTTTTATAGGCGCGGGCGGGGATGAGAACTTCAAAGCCCGAAAACGGGGCGGGGGGAACGGGGCCTTCGTCTTTGAGCATGGCTGTCAAGGCCAAGCGGGCGTCTTGCAGTTCGCTTAAGGTGCGGCCTATCACCCCTTGGCCCAGCACAGATGCCGCCGCTTGCCCCAAGGCGCAGGCCCGCACCTCTTGCGCAAAGGCGCTGACCTTGCCATCTTCCATCCGCACCTCGACCGATACGGTCGATCCGCACAAAGGCGAGCGTTTCTTGGCTATGCCCTGCGGTGCCTCTAAATGCCCCAGATGCGGAATATCGGCGGCCAGCGCCAAGATGCGGCCGGAATACAGGGTGACAAGGTCGGTGTCGCTCATCGGGCACGCTTTCGGGTCAAGTCCATGGCACTGGTTCAGGCCATGCTCTTGCCTTAGATAGACCCCAAACGCCCGCCCGCCAAGGAGGACCCGATGCCCTTTGATCCCGCCACGCTGAAATATGATGCACAGGGCCTCATCCCTTGCATCGCGCAAGATGCAGACACGGGCGATGTTCTGATGCTGGCTTGGATGAATGCCGCTGCCGTGGCGCAAACATTGGCCACGGGGCGGGTGACCTATTGGTCGCGCTCTCGTGCGGCATTTTGGGTGAAGGGGGAAGGCTCGGGGCATATCCAAGAGCTGGTGGAGTTGCGGCTCGATTGCGACCGCGATGGTCTTTTGGCCCTTGTGCGCCAAACGGGCCCCGCTTGCCACACCAACCGGCGCAGTTGTTTTTACACCGCCGTGCGGGGCGGAGACGAGGTTGAAATTCTTAGGCCAACCATCTGATGTGTTGGGGCCTAAATCTTGGGCAAATAGTTGTGATGGCTGACCCTACAGCGCGGCCGACCCGTTGCCTTTCCCCCCCTATCTGTGACAAGATCGCCCCAAGCAGCGGGGTCTGTGTGTTGGCAGGCCCCGTATCAAGAAAACCCTGTCTTTGCTGGAATAGAGCCCTATGAGTGATTTTCACACCCGCCGCATCACCATGGTGGATACGCAAGTTCGCCCGCAGGATGTGACCAAGTTTCCCATCATTGCGGCCATGCTGGCTGTTGCTCGGGAAAATTTTGTGCCGCAAGCCGCGCGGGAAGCGGCTTATGTGGGTGGAAATATCCCCCTTGGTGCCCGTCGCGTGGTGCTAGAGGCGCGCAGTTTGGCCAAGCTTTTGGATGCTTTGGATGTTGTGCCGGGCGACAAGGTTCTGTGCCTTGGCGCGGGATATGGCTACGCCGCCGCAGTTCTGGCCGAAATGGGCGCGGATGTGGTGGCTGTCGAAGAAGATGCGACAATGGCCGCCGCTGCCACGCAAAGCCTGCAAGGGCAAGCCAAGGTGGTCAATGCCGCCTTGTCCAAGGGGTCTGTTGCCGATGGCCCCTATGACGTGATTTTGCTGGAGGGTGGCGCAGAAGCGTTTCCCGCAGCGCTTGAGGCGCAGGTGAAAGAGGGTGGCCGTTTGGGCGCTATCTTTATGGAAGGCGCGCTTGGTGTGGCGCGTATTGGCCATAAGCGCGATGGCAAGGTGACATGGCGCTATGCTTTCAACGCCACAGCGCCGGTTACCCCGGGGTTTGAAGCGGTGCGCCCGTTTGTTCTTTGAAGTGTCTACATTTGAATGCCGATTTTTTAATGCGGCCGGGATGACCGGACTGGTGATTTTATGGAGTCAGTGATGCGGAATGTTGTGAAAGCCTTGGTCTTGGGTGCAGTGTCTTTTGCCCCTAACGTTGCATGGTCAGAAAGTTTGGCGGATGCCTTGATTGCGGCCTATCGCAATTCGCATTTGCTAGAGCAGAACCAAGCCGTCCTGCGGGCTGCCGATGAAGATGTGGCAACGGCTGTGGGCAGTCTTTTGCCCGTGGTGAGTTTTGTCAGCAGAGTGGGTCGGGTGGATACCAATTACGTCAATTCGCGTGTTGCGGGCGTGCATGATGGCTTTTCCACCAGCGGTTCCTCTAGCCTTCAGGCCAGCTATTCCTTGTTGGATTTTGGCCGTGGCAAGGCCACAGTGGCCTTGAAGAACGAGCTTGTCCTTGCCTCGCAAGCGGCTTTGGTCGGCGTGGAACAGCAGGTGATGTTCGATGCGGTGCAGGCCTATGTGAATGTGGCGCTGCAGGCCGATCTGGTCGCCACCCAAGAGGCGAATGTCAATCTGGTGACCCAAGATCTGCAAGCCACGCAAGACCGGTTTGATGTGGGCGAAGTGACCAAGACCGATGTGTCCTTGGCCCAAGCGCAACTGGCATCGGCCAAGGCGCAACTGGCGGCGGCGCAGGGCAATTACACCGTGGCTAAAGAACGCTATAACGCCGCCATCGGCCATTATCCTGACCATATCGCAGCCCTGCCGCACACCAAAGTGGCCGTGGCATCGCTGGATGAGGCGCGCGCCATAGCCCTGCGCACCCACCCCGCCGTCGCCCAATCCTCTCATCAGGCCAAGGCGGCTGACTTGGGCGTTGAATTGGCTAAGGCGCAGATGCAGCCCAGCATGGGGTTAAGTGGCTCTGTCTCGGAAGCCTATACAACCGATGGCTTGACCAGCACTGTGACCTCTTTGGGGATAGAGTTAGATCAGACCATTTATGCCGGCGGGCAGTTGTCGTCAGGCCTGCGCAAGGCAATTGCCCAGCAAGGCCAAGCCCGTGCCGCGCAGTTGCAAGTGGGCGTCAACGTGACCGAGGCTGTGGGCAGCGCCTGGTCGAATATCTTGGTGGCCAATGCCTCAATCGCGGCCACGCAAGAGCAAGTCGTTGCGGCCCAAGCAGCCTATGACGGTGTCAAACAAGAGGCCGCTTTGGGCAGCCGCACCACTCTGGATGTTCTAAACGCCCAGCAGGACCTGCTGTCGGCCCAAGCCTCGCACTTGCAGGCGCAGGCCAATCTGTCGGTCAGCCAATATGGGCTTTTGGCTGCGATGGGTTTGTTGACAGCCGATCAGCTGAACCTGGGTATCCCAACTTTTGACCCCTCAGCCTATTTGAACGCGGTCAAGAAAGCACCTGCCACGTCGTCGCGCGGGGCCAAGCTGGATAAGATCCTTAAGACTTTGGGCAAGTAAGCCTCTCTTGCCCAAGTTTCGCCGTAAAGGCCGCGCAGTTGCTTGTGCGAGAGCGGGCGATAGCCTAGGCTTGCATCATGCCTTGGCACGCGAAAGTGCGCGGCATCATGGATGACGACAGCAGGACTTCAAGCAATTATGACAGACCCAAACGCAACCAGCGACGACATCCTGTCCTCGATTCGCCGCTTGGTTGTGGATGAGGAGAGGGCTGGGGCAAGTGCTGTGCAGCCTGCGCGCCAAAAGTTGGTGCTCACGCCCAACCTGCGAGTTGTTTCCTCGACCTCACGGCCACAGACGGCGGCCGCTTTGCAGCCTTTGCACCTGCAAAACCCACCCCGCGCGGGCCTGACCACGCCGCAATTTGTGGCGAGTGTTGCGCAGGGCATTGACCCCCAAGCGATGGATTGGGAGCCGGAGACCGAGGCCGAAGTGCCTGAGATTGACAGCCTAGATCTTGCCCGATTTGCTCAAGCCCGCAGCGCGCAGACCACTGCGCCGCAAGACGGGGAAAATGTGGAACTGCCCTCTGCCCAGCAGTCCATGCTTCCCGAACAGGTGCTGCGCGATCTGGTGCGGGATTTGGTGCGGGAACAGTTCCAGGGTGACCTTGGTCTTCACATCACCCGCAACATTCGCAAGCTGGTGAAATCTGAAATCGCGCGTGAGTTGGCGCTGCGCGAAAAAGATTAAGGTACACCGATAATTTCATGATTATAAACAAAAAACGCGCCGATTGGCGCGTTTCTAGTTGCAGATATGGTCGGATTTAGGCCGCTTCTGCCTGATCCAGTTCCAAGGCATGGCGACGTTCGCTTTCTTCGCGCGACAAAGCCACCGAGGTGCGCACACCTTTGCCCACAAATTCCATCAGGCCTTTGACCACGCGTTCGTTCGGGTCAATGCCCGCGCAAGACAATACCTCACGGCCATCGCGCGAACGGGCCCAACGGGCGATCTGGTCGGGGCCATTGCCATATTTCTTATCGTCGGCAATCGCGTCATCCAAAGCAGCCAAGACCACGGCGGCAAACAACTTGCGCGCGCGCTGACCTTGTTCGAAATTGAAGGCGGTGCTGTCTATGAAATCGGCCATCTTGCGTCCTGCTTCTTACTCTTGTCTTTTCAGACGTTTCGCGCTTGTAACGGTTTAACGACGATTCGTCATGCTGTTTCTTACATGTCAGCCATGCGTATTTTGCATAGCTTGTCAGAGGTGTCGCTTTATCTAGGCGGCCCCTTGGGGGGAGTGCCACAACAGATAGGGGGGGATCATATCTGATCAACCCTTTGTTAGGATTTTGGCCCTTGTGTCGTTTGGGACCTTGTAAGCTGATTTTGGCCAAAAGCGACAATTTTTCTGCGAAAAATTGGGATTAAAATCAAATCATTGGACTTTGATTTTTCGCAGAAAAATCGGGCAGCAGATTTTTCGGCGAAAAATCGTTTCCTTAAGCCAAACGGGTGACCTTAGCAGCCCCCGCAACCATCTCACCCACCGCTTTGTCGAACTGCACATAGGCAATCGCTTGCCCACCCGATTGCGTGTAAATCACGCCAACCTCACGCCCCTCGGCCAAAAGTTGCGTTCCCACAGGCACGGCTTGATCCAACTGCACCAAGGCCAAGCCCTTGCGCAGCTCTGTCTTGTGTTTCATGCGTGCCGTCACTTCTTGGCCGACATAGCAGCCTTTGCGAAAATCGACGCCGTGCAGACGTTCAAAGCCGCATTCCAAAAGATAGCTGTCGTTCGGGATCAATTCGATGCCAGTTTCAGGGATCAGATGGGCCACGCGGATGGCATCCCAATCCACTGGCTCTGCCGTCACTGGCGCACCGTAAGCCCGCCAGCCCAAGGCTGCATGGCGGGGGTCTGCCATAGCCCCCTGTGGGAAAGCACCCACCCCCCGCGTTACATCCCACTCTGACGGCGTCAGGCTGACATCGGCGCGCAGGCGGTACATTGACAGGCGGCGCAGTGTGTCCTCCGCCAGCGCCTCGGGCAGGTCCAAAAACAGGGTCTCGTCCTGCCGCCCAACAAAGAAATCAACCAGATACTTGCCCTGTGCTGTCAAAAGCGCTGTCCAGATCAGACCATCGCCGCGTTGCAACGGCAGCACGTCATTGCTGACCAGACCTTGCAGAAAGGGCACAGCGTCTTTTCCACGGATGTGCACGATGCGGCGCGCTGTTTGGGTCATGTCGTCCTCCACCGCCCGAATATAGGCCAAGATGGGCGATAAGACAGGGTTAATCCTTGAACTGCAGGCGGTAAAGATCGGCATAAAGCCCACCACGCGCCAAAAGGTCCGTATGCGTGCCACGGTCAAGGATGCGGCCTTCGTGCATGACCACAATGACGTCGGCTGCTTGGATCGTTGACAGGCGATGGGCGATCACAATCGTGGTGCGCCCTGCGCGCAAGCTGTCCAGCGCTTGGGTGACAGATTGCTCTGTCTGGCTATCAAGCGCCGAGGTTGCCTCGTCCAACAGCAAGATCGGGGCATCGCGCAGGATGGCGCGGGCGATGGCAATGCGTTGGCGTTGCCCGCCCGACAGCGCCGTGCCGCGCGGGCCTGCGGCGGCTTGGGGTTCGGTCACAAAATCGGCTTGGGCCATCTGCAGGGCCTGTGCCAGGGCAGTATCCGACTGGTCTTTGGCCCCAAGCCGCACGTTGGTGGCGATGCTTTCATCGAAAAGGGCGCTGTCTTGGCTGACGACGGCAAAGAGGCTGCGCAGATCGGCCAGATCAAATGCGCGAAGATCCGTTCCGTTCAGCGTTACGCGCCCAAAAGATGGGTCCGCCAATCGGGTCAGCAGATGAAACATCGTGGTCTTTCCCGCACCCGAAGGCCCGACCAAGGCAGTGACTTTGCCAGGTTCGGCCACGAAGTCGATGGCGCTAAGCACGTCGGTTCCGTCATAGTCAAAGGACACGCCCTCCATCTGAAGCCGTAAGGCGCGGGTTTGCGGCAAGGCTACAGGTTCGGGCGGAGAGGTGATGGTTGGCTGATGGTCCAGCAGGCCCCGCATCCGCTCTAACGAAGCGCGGGCTGCAGCCCATTGGCCCGACAAGGCCCCCAAGCGGCGCAAAGGTTCGAACACCAACCCCATCGCGGTGAAAAAGCTCAGGAACTCTCCCATCGTCTTTTCGCCCGCGATGATCTGCATGCCCGCATAAAGCATCACCCCCGCAAAGCCCAAAGCCGCCACGATGTCGATCATGGCGGGGATGGCCGCAGACGATCGGTCAGAGCGGAACTGGGCCGTCAAGAACCGCTCTAACGCGCTGCGATAGCGGCCAACTTCGGCCGCCTCAGCCCCCGACAGTTGCAAGGTGCGGATGCCGTGAAACGCTTCATCCAGTTGGGTTGACAGCGCGCCAGCAGCCCCCCGTGCTGCCCGCGCCGTGCCGCGCACCTTGCCTTGCAATCGCATCAGGGGCAGCGCCAAAAGCGGCACACCTGCCACGGCAATCAGCGCCCAACGCCAATCGATCATCACCGCCACAAAGGCCAGCGATATAAGGGCCACCACATCGCGCCCAAGGGCTTGGAGCATTTGCGGCCAAAGGTTGCGCAGGGTGGCGGTATCGCCGCGCAACCTCTCCATCAGACTGCCCGGAGCATTGGCCAGATAAAAGGCCAGATCCAGCCGCAAGGCATGGGCCAGCATCACGGCTTGCAACTCTGCCCCGATCCGTTCCGATTGCCGCGCGATGATTAGCTTATGGGCGTAACCTACCAAAGCGCGCAGCACAAAAACGCCGCCAACGGCCGCCGCGATCTGAACCACCACGGCAAAGGCTGCCCCCTGATGCACCTCGTCAAACATCGGGCGCACCAGATAAGACAGGCCACCGGTCGCAGCCCCCTCGGCCGCCATCAATAGCATGGCCAGCGCCAGCCAAGGCCAACGCTGCACCAAGTGATCGCGCCAGAGCCACCCTAACAGGCGTTTTGACGTGGGCGCAGTCATGCCTGCCCCTTGCCGCGCAGGGCTGCAAAGCTGGCGGTCAGGCGGGCGGGATCATAATCTTGCACCACCCAGTCGCGGATAGGGCGGCCCTTGGCCTCGGCCTGATAGGCTGTCAGGAAATGGTCCATGATGCCGGTTTCGGTTGATTTTAGGTGCAAGTAGCGAAAGCTAAGTTGCCGCTTGGCTTCGGCCAAAGGGCGCTTCTCCACGTCGAGCAGATAAAGGGCCGAGATGAGGCCGGTGCGATCCGCCCCCGATTTGCAATGGATCAAGACCGGCTTTTGCAGCGTTTCAAACAAATCGAACATCGCAAGCAAAGCGGCCTTTTTCGGCGCTCGGCGGGCTGAAAAATGCACATCGTGCAGGGTCAGGCCCAGCTTGTGACACACCTCGGCCTCAAACAGATAAAACCCTTGTTGGCTGCCACCGCGCAGGTTCACCACCGATTTCAGGCCCAGTTTACGATGATAGCTTTCCAAGCGGCGGGGTGAGGGTTGGTTTGCCCGCCACACGCCGGGGGCGATCTGGTCAAGGTTGGTCCAAAGCCCGCGCAAAAAGGCGTGGTCCATCAGTTGAAAATGCCACCAAGCGGCACGGCGGGCTTCGCGCGTGGCGATGCTGCTGCCGTATTTGGCGGCGATGCGATCCTGCCAAGCCAGCATTTTGTCTTTGAAGCCGCCAGCCATAGGGAGTGTCACCTTCTTTGGTGGGTTGCCCATTGGTCAGGCTTGGCCGATCTAGCGACTTTGGGGTGCAACTTCAAGGCGACGTGCCGGTTGACCCAAATCTCGGCAGGGTCTAGCCGTAGCGCCAAAGGAGATTTCCTCATGACCCTGTCCCAAGGCCGGTCCTATCTGGCCATTCCCGGCCCTTCGGTTCTTCCAGATCGAATTTTGGCCGCCATGCAGCGGCCCTCGCCCAATATCTATGCTGGCGCGCTGGTGGATATGGTGGCGGGGCTTTGGCCTGATCTGCGCGCCCTTGCGGGGACGGCGGGCCATGTTGCGAGCTATATCTGCAACGGCCATGGCGCTTGGGAGGCGGTTAATTCCAACATCTTCTCGCGCGGGGATAAGGCGCTGGTCTTGGTGACAGGTGTCTTTGGCCATGGCTGGGCCAATACCGTGCGGGGCTTGGGGATAGAGGTGCAGCTGCTGGAGTTTGGCGGGGCTGTCGCGGTGGATCCGGCACAGGTGGAACAGGCGCTGCGGGCTGACCCGTCGATCAAGGCCGTGCTGATGACCCATGTCGATACGGCCTCGTCTGTGAAGTCTGATGTTCAAGCGGTTCGCGCGGCGATGGATGCGGCGGGGCATTCTGCGCTTTTGGCGGTGGATTGTGTGGCCTCTTTGGGCTGCGATGAATTCTTGATGGATGCATGGGGTGTCGATGTGATGCTGGGCGCCAGCCAAAAGGGGCTGATGTGCCCGCCGGGGATGGCCTTTGTTTGGTTCAACGATAAGGCCCGCGCACGCTGTCTTGGGTCAAACCTGCGCACGCCCTATTGGGATTGGACGCAGCGCGCCAACCCTGAAGAGTTCTGGCACTATTGGTTTGGCACCGCCCCCACGGCGCATCTTTATGCGCTGCGCGAAAGCCTGACGATGATCTTGCATGAAGAAGGTCTGCCCCAAGTTTGGGCCCGCCATGCCACGTTGGCGCACAGCATTTGGGCGGCCTTTGACGCTTGGGGGCAGGGGCATCCCGCAATCCACCTGAACGTGCCCAATCCGGCCCATCGCGGCCATTCCGTCACCGCTGCCCATCTTGCGGCCCCCGATGCCACCAGATTGCGCCAATGGTGCGAGGTGAATGCGGGCGTTACCCTTGGGATCGGCCTTGGCATGGCAACGGCAGAGGACCCGCACGCCACTGGGGCCTTGCGGGTTGCCAGCATGGGCCATGTGAATGCGCATATGACCTTGGGCGCCTTGGCCGTGATGCAAGCGGGCCTGAGCGCGCTGCGCATCCCCCACGGCCTAGGCGCGCTAGAGGCGGCAACGGGGGTGATCGCAGCCCACGCTTGGCAGCCTTAGGCCTAGCGCCCCTTACCGAAAAGGGCCGCGAGTTTTTCGCGGTCGATGCCCGGCACGATGAGACCTTTGGGCTTAACGGCCGCAACATCTTCACCCGCCACAATGGCGTTGACCACCGCCTCTTCGGTGGCTTCGGCAGCGGCTAGGTAGAGTGGGTCTATGATCTCTTGGTTCAATTCCACCCGTGTCAGCAAAGGCCCTGCGTCTTGCGGCATGGGACCTGCGTTGGCGGTGGAAAAGGCCAGAAAGATATCGCCCGAGGAGTTGCCCGCAGGTGTTCCGCCGCGCGCAACCCCCATGGCGGCGCGGCGGGCAAGGTGGCGCAGGGTTAATGGCGACAGGGGCGCGTCGGTCGCGATCACCACGATGATCGAACCCTGTTCCTTTTTGCGAAACGCCCCTTCGGGCATCATAGCGCCCACGGGTTGGCCCAGAACGGTGAACCAGTCCCGCCGCCCATGATTGGCTTGCACCAGCACACCCAAAGTATAGCTTTGCCCGCCCAACGCCACTTGGCGCGAGGCTGTGCCAGTGCCAGCCTTGAATTCATAGGCGATCATGCCGTTGCCGCCGCCAACAGAGCCTTCCTCTACCGCCCCCCCTTTTGCCGCAGCGATGGCGGCTTTGGCGTGGGCGGGCACAACGTGCAGCGCGTTGATGTCGTTTAGAATGCCATCATAGGTTTCGGCCACGACCGGCATGGCCCAAGCGTGTTCTTCGGCAAACCATGGGGCGTAGGTTTCCATCATCCATTCCGTGGCCCCTTGATGCAAAGCGCCAATGGCATGGGTGTTGGAGATGCAGATCGGCCCAATAAAATAGCCCGCATCATGGATCCAATGCGTGCCGGTCATCTCGCCATTCCCGTTCAGGGTGAACTGCCCCGCCCAAACGGGTTGCGGGCTGCCAGATTCGGCGCGGGGTAGAATGGCCGTTACCCCTGTGCGCATCGATTTTGCGGGATCGGTCAGGGTGCAAAAGCCCACCAGCACGCCGGGAACATCGGTGATGGCGTTCAACGGGCCGGGTTGGCCCGCAAAGGGCAAGCCAAGGTCGCGGGCGCGGGGTTTGGGCATGGGACGGGTCCTTTCAGAAAGCGGTCTGTGCAGTTTGGGCAGCGCAGGGCGCGCAGATCAAGCGATCTTGTGCCCCTTTGCCCAAATCAACCCTTTCGCCCCCCGTTTCCCCCGCCTATTGTTCGCCTACAACGACGCAGCAGCCCCATGACAGACCATCGCCCCATCATCGGTATCATCGGCAATCCCTATGTGATCGGGGATCGTTACCCGACCCATTCCGCGGGCACCATGAATTCCCATGCTGTCGCAGATGTCGCAGGGGCCATGCCTTTGATCATTCCGGCAGACCCGCGCTTTGTGTCGGTGGCAGAATTGCTCGACACCTGTGACGGCTTTTTGCTGACGGGTGGGCGCCCCAATGTGCATCCGTCCGAATATGGTGAAGAGGAAACGCCCGCCCATGGCGCTTTTGACCGCGCGCGTGATGCCATCACGTTGCCTTTGGTGCGCGCCTGTGTGGCGCGGGGTCAGCCCTTTTTGGGGATATGCCGTGGCTTTCAAGAGGTGAACGTGGCGCTGGGCGGATCGCTGCACCCCGAAATCCGCGAACTTCCGGGTCGCATGAACCACCGCATGCCCCCTGATGCCGAGTTGGAAGAACAATTTGCCCTGCGTCACATCGTGCGCTTTGCCCAAGGTGGCGTGTTCCACCAGCTGATGGGAAAGGCAGAGGTGATGACCAACACGCTCCATGGTCAAGGCATTCTGCGTCCGGCCGAGCGTTTGGTGATGGACGGGCACGCCTCCGATGGCACGCCAGAAGCGGTTTATGTCAAAGATGCGCCGGGCTTTACCCTGTCGGTGCAATGGCACCCCGAATGGAACGCCGAAAATGACCCCGTGTCCCGCCCGCTGTTTGCAGCCTTTGGCCAAGCCGCCCGCGCATGGCAGGGGGCCCGCAAAGCAGGCGGCCTTTAACCCTGAAAGCGGTTGTTGGGGCCACGGCTTGCGCTATAGTTTGCCCCAACACTTAGGAGAACCGATATGAAACGCTCTCGCGTCAACGACATCATGGCTGCGGCCGATGATCTGATCCGCCACTACGGCTTTGTGCTGCCGCCTTTCGCCAACTGGTCGCCCGCTGAGTTCAAAGCCAACGCGCACCGCGCGCGCCGTGTGATCGACGGGCGCTGTGGCTGGGACATCACCGATTATGGTCAGGGGCGCTTTGATGATCTGGGCCTGTTCTTGTTCACCCTGCGCAATGGCGAATTGGCCGATCTGCAGCGCGGCGGTGGGATGTGTTATGCCGAAAAGCTGTTGATCTCGCGCCAAGATCAGCTTTCGCCCATGCATACCCATGCGATCAAGGCCGAAGATATCATCAACCGTGGCGGGGCCACGCTGGTGGTGGAACTGTTTGGGTCAGACGATAAGGGCAACTGCGCGTCCGATCGTGGTGGCATGGTGCGCTGTGACGGCATTGATGTGCCCTATGCGCCGGGGCAGAAACTGAAACTCGCACCGGGTGAGTCGGTCACGTTAATGCCGGGCGATTGGCACGCCTTTTGGGGCGAGGGCGGCGATGTGTTGATTGGCGAAGTCTCGACTGTGAATGACGATGTCACCGACAACATCTTCCGCGAACCGATTGGCCGTTTTGCCGCGATTGAGGAAGACGTGGCCCCGACCCATCTGTTGGTCAGCGATTACGACACTTGGTTAAAGTGAGGGTTGGGCGTTAAGCCCTGGCCAAAACCGCGTTCAAGATGCGCTCTGCCTCTGCCCTTGGGGCAGAGAGTGGGGCGCGATCCTCGCCGGGGAAAAAGCGCGCACGGGTGGCGGTGGGCATGGGGTCTGGCTGGGCTATGACCACCCGAGGGCCCACGCGCTGGGCTTCGGCTTGCCACGACTGCACAAGTGACATTTGCGCCGCTTTTGATGCGCCATAAGCGCCAAAGAACTTTTGGCCCGCGCGCGGATCGTCAAAGAACAGCGCGGTGCCGTTTCCGGCGCGCAACAGGGGTTCCACCATCGGGATCAACTGCCCCGTGGCGCGGATGTTGGTGGCAAGGGCCTTATCCCAATCCTTGGTCGCCAAAGACCCTGCGGGGGCCAAGGGTGTTGCGTGGATCGCGGCATGGACCCACAGGTTCACATGGCCCCAGCGTTCATGGATCGACAGGCATAGGTGGCGCATCGCATCGTCGTTGGTGATGTCCATCGGTGCAAGGGTCAGCCCGCCCGCACCGGGCAGACCAAGTGCTTTCACCCGATCATCCAGCTCTTCCAATCCCCCCACCGTGCGCGCCACGGCCACAACGTGCCACCCGCGTGCGGCAAGCTGTTCGGCCATAGCTGTGCCAAGCCCACGCGAGGCACCGGTGACAAGGGCGATGTTCTGGGTCATGGCGGCACTTTCTGAAAGGTCGCGGCGGGGATAGGGCAGGGCAGCCCTGCTGGCAAGGCCCCGCGCCAAGCAGTGCTTAGTCTTGCGCCTTCATCTCGAATCCCTCATCGATCTTGTCAGAGGGGGTGATGGGATAATCGCCCGAAAAACACGCATCGCAGAATTTCGGGGCTTTGGCATTGCGGCCTTGCGCCTCGCCCGCGGCGCGATACAGGCCGTCGAGCGTGACAAACTTTAGACTATTTACCCCGATCCAATCGCGCATCTCGTCTTCAGACATGGTTGCGGCCAACAGTTTTGACCGCTCTGGCGTGTCGACGCCGTAAAAGCACGGCCAAGCGGTGGGGGGGGATGCGATGCGAAAATGCACCTCGGCGGCACCCGCCTCTAGGATCATATCCTTGATCTTGCGGCTGGTCGTGCCGCGCACCACCGAATCGTCCACCAAGATCACGCGCTTGCCCCGGATCAACGCGCGGTTGACGTTCAGCTTCAAGCGCACGCCCATGTTGCGGATGCTTTCTGACGGCTCAATAAAGGTGCGGCCCATATATTGGTTGCGGATAATCCCCATCGCATAGGGAATGCCGCTTTCTTGGCTGTAGCCAATCGCCGCAGGCGTGCCCGAATCTGGCACGGGGCAAACCAAGTCGGCATCGACAGGCGCTTCGCGGGCCAATTCCACCCCGATTTGGCGGCGGGTTTCATAAACCGAGCGACCGCCCAAGATCGAATCGGGGCGGCTGAAATAGACATGTTCAAAGATACAAAACCGCGAGGCCGGTGCGCCAAAGGGGCGCGACGAGGTGATCTTGCCATCTTCGATCACAATCATCTCGCCCGGATCAATCTCGCGCACGAAATCTGCGCCGATGATATCCAACCCGCAGGTTTCGGATGACAGCGCCCAAGATTGGTCGCCCAAACGCCCCAGCACCAAGGGCCGCACGCCCAAGGGATCGCGCACGCCAATGAGTTTGGTGCGCGTCATGGCGACGACCGAAAACGCCCCTTCCACACGGCGCAGCGCGTCTTTCATCCGCTCTGGTATGGTTTTTTGGATCGACCGCGCCATCAGGTGGATGATGCATTCCGAATCCGACGAAGATTGAAAGATCGATCCGCGTTCGATCAGCTCTTTGCGCAGAGCTGCGGCGTTGGTCAGGTTGCCGTTATGGGCAATGGCTGCACCACCCATGGAAAATTCACCGAAGAAAGGCTGCACGTCGCGGATGGCCGTGGCCCCTTTGGACCCTGCGGTGGAATAGCGCACATGCCCGATGGCCAGCGCACCGGGCAGGGTGTTCATCACCTCGGGCTTGGTGAAATTGTCGCGCACATAGCCAAAACGACGGGCCGAGTTGAAGCCCGATGTCGGCTCGTAAGCCACAATCCCGCCCGCCTCTTGGCCGCGATGCTGCAAGGCGTGCAAGCCAAGCGCCACGAAGTTTGACGCATCGCCCACGCCGATCACGCCGAAAATGCCGCACTCTTCCTTAAGCTTGTCGTCATCGAAAGGGTGGGCACGGTGATGGGACATGGTTCCTCCGGCAGCGGGTGGATGTGGCCGTGATTTACGGCTTGGGCGCACAGAAGTCACGCCCGTATTGCCGCATTGCAGCGCTAGGCGTCAGTTTCCGGCGGTTGTGGCTGTTGCTGCATCGGCTGCGGGGGCTATGGCATCGGCGGCAGGGGTGGCGGGGGGTTGGCATGTGGCCGTCAGGTCGTTGTACCGCGCCATCAATGTGTTGAGCAGATCATCAGGAATCGCACTTTGAATGCCCCCGTCGAATTGATCGAACACCGATTTTGCGCGTGACGTTTCCACCATGTCGATTGATTGGTGCGTCATGCCGTAAATCAAAAACGCAGCCCCCACCAAGGCTATGCCGCGCACAGCGCCAAAGACAAAGCCAAGCCCTTGGTCAATGCCGCTTAGGAATGACCGCCGAATGACTGAAGAGAAAAGCGGTGTGAAAAGCGAGGCGATGATCAGCCCCACGGCAAAAACCACCGCAAAGGCCGTGATCATCGACACTTCGCAATTCTCGCCGATCACCTTGTTGAGGATGGGTATCTCTTTGACCAAAGGCTGGGCTGCGGCGGCAAACATAAAGGCCAAAACTGCCGCACCGATCCATCCAGCAATGGCCAAGGCCTCGCGCACAAAGCCGCGCGAATAGGCCAGAATGGCCGAAAGCAGGATCACCGCTGCCACAACGCCGTCAACAAGGGTAAAACCGTCCATCCAACTCTCCTGCGCGTGGCTTTGCGCTTTTTAACCCTAGGGCGGTTAACCCGCCCCGAACATCTCGCCCACAAAGGCCGTCAGATCGGCCATTTCCCGCATCTTCATGCCGCTGGCTTGGGTGTATTTTGACAAGCGCGGCGCAATCGCCTGTGAGAAACCAAGTTTTGACGCTTCTTTCAACCTGTTTTCGGTTTGCCCCACGGGGCGCAGCGCCCCAGACAGGCTGATTTCGCCAAAAAGCACCATGTCGGGGGGGATAGCCACATCTTCGCGGGCCGACAAGATCGCCCCCGCCACCGCCAAATCGGCGGCAGGTTCGGTCACGCGCAAGCCACCGGCCACGTTCAAAAACACATCTAAGCCCGCAAAAGAAATGCCCACCCGCGCTTCTAGCACCGCCAAAATCGTCGAGAGCCGCCCACCATCAATTCCCACCACAGTGCGGCGCGGTGTGCCAAGAGTGGAAGGCGCGACAAGGGCCTGAATCTCGGTCAACACCGGCCTTGTGCCTTCGATACCGGCAAACACCGCCGAACCGGGCGTGGCCTTTTCGCGGTCTGACAGGAACAGGGCGGAAGGGTTGGAAACCTCGGCCAAGCCCGCCCCCGTCATTTCGAACACGCCAATCTCATCGGCGGGGCCAAAGCGGTTTTTCACCGCGCGCAGAATGCGGAACTGGTGGCCGCGTTCGCCTTCGAAATACAAAACGGTATCGACCATATGTTCCACAACGCGCGGCCCGGCTATCTGGCCGTCTTTGGTGACATGGCCCACCAAAATCACCGAAACACCACGTTTTTTGGCAAATGTCACCAGCTCATGCGCCGAAGCGCGCACTTGCGAGACGGAGCCGGGGGCCGAGTCGATGTTATCCAGCCACATGGTCTGGATCGAATCGATCACCGCAAGGGCAGGGCGCTCGCGGTCGAGTGTGGTTAGAATATCGCGCAGATTGGTTTCTGCCCCCAGTTGCACATGGGCGTCTTGCAACCCCAACCGCTGCGCGCGCATCTGCACTTGGGCTGCGGCCTCTTCGCCCGAAACATACAGGCACTTCAGCCCCGCCCGCGCAAAAGCCGCCGTGGCCTGCAAGAGCAGCGTCGATTTGCCAATGCCCGGATCGCCGCCCACCAAAATCGCCGAAGCAGCCACCAACCCGCCGCCTAAGACGCGGTCAAGTTCTGCCATCCCAGAGGCGGCGCGCGGGGGCGCTTCGGCCTGCGTGGCCAGATCGGTCAGCGCGATGGTGCGGCCTTTGGCGACAGGGCCTTTTGGGCCGGCGGACAGCGGAGATTCTTCGACCAAAGTGTTCCACGCCATGCAGGCGTCACACTGGCCATTCCACTTTTTGTGGCTCGCCCCGCAAGCGGTGCAGGTGAAGGTGCTGGCGGATTTGCTCATGCCCCTTCATGGCAGAGCAACGGGGGGATTTGCAAGCGAACTGGGCCTTTGGCCCAGCCCTTAAACCAATCCGGCGCAGAAGGTTTGAATGCGCCGGCACGCTTCGGCCAAGATGGTTTCGGACGTGGCGTAGCTGACGCGGAAATTGGGCGACAGGCCAAAGGCCGCGCCAAACACCACGGCCACACCGGTTTCTTCCAAAAGTGCTGTGGCGAAATCTTCATCGTTCCCAATATGCGCCCCTGCGGCCGAGGTTTTTCCGATGCATCCGGAAATATCCGGATAGACATAAAACGCGCCTTCCGGATTGGGGCAGGTGACGCCCTTGGCTTGGTTGAGCATCGACACAACCAAATCACGGCGGTGTTGAAAAAGCTTGCGGTTGGGGGCCAAGAAATCTTGCGGGCCATTCAACGCCTCAAGGGCGGCATATTGGCTGACAGAAGAGGGGTTCGAGGTGGACTGGCTTTGGATCGTGGCCATAGCCTTGATCAAGGCCACAGGCCCTGCCGCATAGCCAATACGCCAGCCCGTCATGGCGTAAGATTTGGAAACACCATTGCAGGTTAAGGTGCGCTCATAAAGGCCAGGTTCAATCTGGGCGGGGGTGACGAATTTGAAATCGTCAAAGACCAAATGTTCATACATATCATCCGACATGATCCAAACATGGGGGTGCTCCATCAGCACATCGGTCAACCCGCGCAACTCATCGGCGGTATAGCCTGCACCTGTGGGGTTTGACGGCGAATTGAAGATAAACCACTTGGTTTTCGGCGTGATCGCTGCGTCCAGTTGCGCGGGCGTCAGTTTGAATTGGGTTTTAAGGCCCGCCACGACCGGAACCGGCGTGCCCCCCGCCAAAAGCACCATATCGGGATAAGACACCCAATAGGGGGCGGGAATGATCACCTCATCCCCCGGATTACAGGTGGCCATCAGCGCGTTATACAGGATTTGTTTGCCGCCCGTGCCAACCGACACCTGATTGGGGTGATAGGTTAGCCCATTTTCCCGCAAGAATTTGGCGCAGATCGCCTTTTTCAATTCGGGAATGCCATCCACCGGCGTGTAGCGCGTTTTGCCCGCATCAATCGCTGCCTTGGCTGCGTTGCGGATGTTTTCGGGCGTGTCAAAATCGGGCTCACCCGCGCCAAGGCCAATGATATCGCGGCCCTGCGCCTTTAACTCGGCAGCCTTCGTCGTCACAGCAATAGTGGGAGAGGGTTTGACGCGCGCAAGTGTGTCAGACAGGAAGGCCATGGCGGGCTCCACTTTGGGATGGTAAGCCTGCGTCATAGGCCCGGTCAGCACCGGGATCAAGGAGGCACGATGGAAACGTCAGAAGCGCGGCTTAAACGCATGGCGATGCGCAGTTGGAGGCGCGGCACCAAAGAGATGGATCTGGTGTTGGGCCCCTATGCCGACACCGAACTGGCCGCGATGACCTTGGCCGAACTTGACGCCTATGACGCGCTTTTGGCCGAGAATGATCAGGATTTGATGGCTTGGATGTTGGGCCAAAAGCCTGCGCCTGCACACCATGCGCCCTTGGTGGCGGTGCTGCGGACCTATGCGGCGACCCGTTTGCGCGCAGGATAAAAATTTTAGACGAATCGGGTTTTTGTTTACGTTATGTTTCCATTTTGCGCCGAATTTGTGCCAGATGATTGGTGACAGAACGGAAGATGGATATGACGCTTCACGCCCCGCTGACGGAAGTCCCGCGCAAGAACCTGACCGCCGGCTATCTTGAAACGCTTGCCATGCTAGAGCGGTTGCACCGACTGCTCTTGGATGTGATCAAGGACGAATTCGAACGGCTTGGCATCTTGGAGATCAATCCGGTGCAGGCGCTGTTGCTGTTTAACATCGCCGAGAACGAGGTGACCGCGGGCGAGTTAAAGTCGCGCGGCTATTACCAAGGCTCGAACGTCAGCTATAATCTGAAGAAATTGGTCGAACTTGGCTATATGCACCACCAAAGATCCGACATTGACCGCCGCTCTGTGCGGGTGCGCTTAACCGAAAAGGGCCACTACGTGCGCGGCACGATGGCCGATCTTTTCACGCGCCATTCTGACATTTTGGTGCGCCGATCGGTAATGGACGATGCGCTTGTCGAGACGATTAATGGCTCGCTCAAACGGATGGAGCGGTTTTGGACAGAGCAGATCCGGTATATTTATTAAGCAGCGGACGGGCGTTTTCGATGCGGGCGCTTGCGATGGGCTATGGGGAACGCTACCTGATAGAAAAACAGGAGTGTTTGCCATGTTCACCGGCATCGTGACCGACCAAGGCGAGATTTTGGCCCTGCGCCAAGAAGGGGATCTGCGTGCGCGGATTGGCACCCACTATGACGTCAGCCGCATCGACATTGGCGCTTCGATCAGTTGCGAAGGGGTTTGCTTGACCGTGGTGGATCTGGGCCAAAGCCCGCGCAATTGGTTTGATGTGCAAATCTCGGCAGAAACCGTGTCAAAAACCAATCTGCCAAGCTGGAAAGTTGGTAGCATTTTGAACTTGGAACGCGCTTTAAAAGTGGGCGATGAACTGGGAGGGCACATCGTGTCTGGCCATGTTGATGGCGTGGCCGAAGTGGTGGCGCTACAGGCCGAGGGCGACAGCCTGCGAGTGACCTTTCGCGCTCCTGATGCCTTGGCAAAGTTTATCGCCCCCAAAGGGTCCATCGCTTTGAACGGCACCTCTTTGACCGTGAACGAAGTGAACGGGGCAGAGTTTGGCATCAACTTTATCCCCCATACCCAAGCTGTCACCACCTGGGGGCAGGTGGCTCTGGGCGATTTGGTGAACCTTGAGGTGGATACCATGGCCCGTTATGTCGCGCGGTTGCGGGAATGGGACTGAGCGCCTTTTGACCTGAAAGCAACTTTATTTCCTCGCAGTATTTGCAACTGCCCCCCAGTGCCCTATCTGGCGCTGGACCCGGTTTTTCGCTAAGGGTCAAATAACCCCTGCGAGGATCAGATGACGCAAGACCAATCCGAATTTGCCGCCGCCATTTCTTCGGTCGAAGAGATCATCGAAGACGCACGTCAGGGGCGTATGTATATTCTGGTCGATCACGAAGATCGTGAAAACGAAGGCGATATTTGCATTCCTGCACAAATGTGCACACCGGATGTGATCAATTTCATGGCAACCCATGGGCGCGGGTTGATTTGCCTGACCTTAACCGGCGAACGGATTGACCAATTGGGCCTGCCCATGATGGCGATGAAAAACTCGTCACGCCATGAAACGGCCTTTACCGTATCGATCGAAGCGGTCGAGGGCGTGGAAACCGGCATTTCCGCCAAGGACCGCGCTTTGACGGTGGCGGTCGCTATCGACAAGACCAAGGGCAAGGCCGATCTGGCGACCCCGGGCCATGTTTTCCCGCTGCGCGCCCGCGATGGCGGCGTGTTGGTGCGCGCGGGCCATACCGAAGCTGCGGTGGATGTCAGCCGTTTGGCCGGGCTCGACCCCTCGGGCGTGATCTGTGAGGTGATGAAAGACGATGGCACGATGGCGCGCCTGCCCGATCTGATCGCCTTTGGCCAAAAGCACGGGCTTAAGATTGGCACGATCAGCGACCTGATCGCTTACCGCCGCCGCCACGACAATCTGATCAAAGAACGCGCGGCAAAGCGGGTCACTTCGGTGCATGGCGGAGAGTGGTTGATGCGGGTTTTCGCTGATACTGCACAGGGCGATGATCACATCGTGCTGACCAAGGGCGATTTGTCGGGCGATGCGCCTGTTTTGGTGCGGATGCACCAACTTAATCCGCTGGAAGATGTGCTGGGCATCGGTGACGCCCATGTGGGCGATCTGCAAGGGGCGATGAAGGTCATCGCTGCCGAGGGGCGCGGCGCGGTGGTTTTGCTGCGCGACACCACGATGAAACTGCCGCTTGAGGGCGAAGCATCGCCGCAAACCTTGCGCATTTACGGGCTAGGGGCGCAAATTTTGGCCTCGCTGGGGCTGACGCAAATCACGCTGGTGTCAAACTCTGCTGCCCCGCGCGTTGTCGGTCTTGACGCTTACGGCCTAACCATCACCGGCACCCGCCGCATTAAGGATTAAGATCATGGCTGCCAGCGAAACCCATTACACCCTGCCTGCGCCCAAATTTGACAAGCCTGTCAAACTGTTGATCGTCGTAGCACCCTATTACCGCGACATTGCCGACAATCTGGTCGCGGGGGCCAAGGCCAAAGCTGCAGCCGTGGGTGCCGAGGTTGACGTGCTGGAAGTGCCGGGCGCTTTGGAAATCCCCTCTGCCATCGCCATGGCGGGACGCTTGGCCGAGTTTGACGGCTATGTCGCTCTTGGCTGCATCATTCGGGGGGAGACGACGCATTACGACACAGTGTGCAACGACAGCAGCCGTGGCTTGATGATGCTGGGTCTGGGTGGGTCTTGCATTGGCAACGGCATTCTGACGGTGGAAAACCGCGACCAAGCCGTGGTGCGCGCAGATCCTGCGGGCCAAGATAAAGGGGGCGGCGCGGCACTTGCCGCCTTGCACCTGATTGCAATCTCGCGCAAATGGGCAGGCCAAACCAAGGGGATCGGGTTCCGCGCATGAAGGTTGATAAGAAACAGATGAAATCCGCCGCCCGGCTTTATGCTGTGCAGGCCCTGTTTCAAATGGAATCCTCGGGCCAAACGGTCGAATCTGTGACCAAAGAGTTTGAAACCCACCGCTTCGGCGCGATTTACGATGAAGAAGAAATGGCCGAGGGTGATGTAGATCACTTTCGCGCCGTTGTTGACCATGCTGTCAACCTGCAAGCCAAGATCGATCAGATGACGGATCGCGCTTTGGTGGCCAAATGGCCGATTGCGCGGATTGATCCTGTGATACGCGCCTTGTTTCGCGCCGCTGGCGCAGAACTTACCGCCATGCCAACGCCGCCGCGCGTGGCCATCACCGAATATGTCGATGTGGCCAAAGCGTTTTTTCCCGATGGCAAAGAGCCTAAGTTTGTGAATGCCGTCTTAGATCACATGGCGCATGAATTAACGCCACAAGGCTTTTAACCCTTCATCTGCAATGATTTAACGCAGATTCTTAAGGCTGCGCACGCATCGCATTTTGCGCGCCCTTCACCTCGATCGAGGTGATGCCGTCTAGGTTGAAATTGGTGATAGAGGCCACAGCCGTAATTTGACGCGAGGGTTTGGTGCCTTCGGCGGCAGGCGTGGTGGGCGGGAAAACACGAAACTCCAGAACCAAGGTGCCCGATCCATCATTGGGCAGTTGCACAAGGGCCGCATCCCAAAAGCCTTGGGTCGGCGGCAAACCTGTGGCCCGCACCAACACGCCCGATCGCACGGGTTCAATGTCCATGGCAGTTACCTTGTCCATCAAACCGCGCGGGTCGACGGGGGCCACGTAAACCTCGACCTGCGCACCTTTGCGGGCCTTGCCGAACCATTGCAGCGGGTTCAAGTTGGTTTTGCCGCACCCGCTTAGCGTAAGCCCCAAAACGGTCATCAAGATCAGCGCGCGCTTCATATCTGCCCCCTATTTGGCTCTTGGGTAACTCAATCGGTCCGCTTTGAAAATCCCCCCTGCGCAGGGCGCTGTCTTTACCTTTGCTCGCCGCAGGGCTAGGTCTGCGCCAGAGGAGACCAATATGGCCACGCAAGCCTTTGAAGACTTAGCCGATACCTTTGAATTTCTCGATGATTGGGAAGACCGGTATCGCCACGTGATCGACTTGGGCAAGGCCATGCCGCCCTTGGACGACAGTTTCAAAGTGTCGGCCCTAAAGGTGCAAGGCTGTGCCAGCCAGGTATGGTTGCGCCCAGTGGTAACCGCGGGACATTTCGACTTTGAGGGCGACAGCGATGCGCTGATCGTGCGCGGCCTGATTGCGGTGCTGCACGCGCTTTATTCTGGCTTGCCCGTTGCAGCCGTGGGGCAGGTGGATGCCGTGGCGGAATTGGGCCGCTTGGGGTTGAATGACCATTTGTCGGCGCAAAGATCAAATGGTGTGCGCGCCATGGTCGAGCGGATTCGCAAAGTGGCGGCGGAAAGTTAACGCCGCTTTGGCCTAAATCTCTTCCACTGTAATCTCTGGATACACCGCCAGATGGCCCGCAATGGCAGCCGCAGCGCCCTTTGGCCGCTCGTAAGACCAGATCACATTCAGCGCGTCGCCCACCGAGAAATAGCTCGCCTCGCCCTTCCAAGGGCATTTGGATTTTCGTGTCGAACGCGTCAGCAGTGCCATGTTGATATCGGCACGGGGAAAGTACATCCGGCTGGGATGGCCGCCTTCTTCGATCAGCACCGCCTTGCTGGTTTCCCCCAAGACCAGATCGCCCAAGCTTAGGCGGTAGCGGCCGATGGCGGGGGTGGTGATGATGGGCAGACCCATTTACAGCGCCTCGCAGGCTTGGCGGGCCCATGACAGGGCAAAATCGGACAGGCGCGGCGACAGAAGGGCCAGCACTTGGGCGTGATAGGCATTCAGCCAAGCCCGATCACCTGCAGAAAGCTGATCTGCATCGATCAGGCGGCGGTCAAAGGGGGCGAAGGTCAGCGTTTCAAAGGCAAGCTGATCGCGGTGATCGCCGATGCTCTCGGCCACTTGCACCACGATCAGGTTTTCTAAGCGGATGCCGAATGCACCTTCGCGGTAGTAACCCGGCTCGTTGGACAGAATCATCCCCGGTTCTAGCGGCACTTCGCTGATCCGGCTCAGGCGCTGTGGGCCTTCATGCACCGACAGAAAGGCCCCCACGCCGTGGCCTGTGCCATGGTTAAAATCTTGCCCCGCCTGCCACAAAGCCTGACGCGCCAAGGGATCAAGGTCACGCCCTGCCAGACCGCGCGGCCAGCGCGCACGGCTGATGGCGATCACCCCTTGCAGCACGCGAGTGTAACAGACCCGCGCCTCCTCGCCCGGATAGCCTACGGCCACGGTGCGGGTGATGTCGGTCGTGCCATCGCGGTATTGGGCGCCGGAATCAACCAGCAACAGCTCGTTCTGGTGGATGGTGCGGTTGCTTTCGTCGGTGACACGGTAGTGCATGATGGCCCCGTTGGGCCCAGATCCGCAGATCGTGTCAAAAGAGATGTCATGCAGCGCATTGGTGGCGCGTCGAAAGCCTTCCAGCGCTTGCACCACGGCGATTTCGGTGAGGCCCTCTTTGGGGGTTTGCGCATCCAGCCAGGCCAAAAACTCTACCACCGCGGCGCCATCGCGCAGATGTGCTTCGCGCATGCCGGCAATTTCGCCAGCGTTCTTGCAGGCCTTGGGCAGACGGCACGGATCATCGCCCCACACCACTTGGCCGATCAGATCTGACACCGCGAGCGGCGCTGTGGTTTTATCGACCCGCACCGGCCCCTTCAGCGCCTTTAGCGCCGGAATGAAGGCGGATGGGCCGTGCAGACGCACACCCGCGCCCAGATGCGCCACCACATCGCTGCCTACCTTGGCAGGGTCGATGAACAGATCAACCGCGCCGGTTTGCGACAAAACAGCAAAAGCTTGCACCACAGGGTTCTTGGGCACATCCGCGCCGCGAATGTTCAAGAGCCAACAGATTGAATCTGGCAGCGTCAGAACGGCCGCCTCTTGTCCAGCTGCGTGCAAACTGGACGCCAGCCTTGCGCGTTTCGCTGTGGCGGTTTCGCCGGCCAGATTGTCAGGATGCACAAAGACCTTACCCTGCGGCGCTGCAGGTTGATCGGGCCAAATGGCATCAACCAGATTATCCGTGGCGCGCAGGGTGATGTTGGAACCGGTCAGGGCGGATTGAAGTCTTTCAATCTCGTCCGCCGTATGAAGCCAAGGATCAAAGCCAATCACCCCAGCGGTGAGATTTTCCAAGATCCAAGGGCCGGGTTTGATCTCGGGCCAAGGCACGGGGGTGAAATGGGCCAGATCGACCTGCAATTTCACCTGCGTGCGGTAGCGCCCATCGATAAAAATGCCCGCCTTCTGTGGCAAAGCGATGCAAAATCCTGCGGATCCGGTAAAGCCCGTCAGCCATTGCAGGCGATCATCGCGCGCGGCGACATATTCGCCCTGATGCGCATCGGCGCGGGGGATCAGGTAACCAGCCAGACCCGCTTTATTAAGGGCAGCGCGCAACGCAGCCAGTCGTGCGGGCCCTTGGGTGGGGGAGGCAGGGCTGTCAAAGGTTTGAAACATTAGTGGGCCTCCGCACGATTTTTCTGCGAAAAATCAAATATCTACTTGGTGTCACGTTGATTTTTCGCAGAAAAATCGTGGCGTTAGGCAACCTTTCGCCCAAAAGCCCGTGCGCGCTTTTTCACATCTACTTCAAACAAGCCGGCCAATTGCTCGGTCATGGCCCCGGCCAATTGTTCGGCATCGGTGATGGTTACGGCGCGTTGATAATAGCGTGTCACATCATGGCCGATGCCAATGGCGATCAGTTCCACCGCTTTGCGCCGTTCCACCATAGCGATCACATCGCGCAGGTGTTTTTCCAGGAAGTTCGCGGGGTTGACCGACAAGCTGGAATCATCCACCGGCGCCCCGTCCGAGATCACCATCAATATCTTGCGGGCCTCTGGGCGGGCCAGCATTCGGCGATGCGCCCATTCCAACGCCTCGCCATCGATGTTTTCTTTCAGCAAACCCTCTTTCATCATCAGCCCCAGATTGGGCCGCACCCTGCGCCACGGCGCATCGGCGTTTTTATAGATGATGTGGCGCAGATCATTCAGACGGCCGGGGCCTGCGGGGCGACCAGCGGCCAGCCACTTTTCGCGGCTTTGCCCGCCTTTCCACGCGCGCGTGGTAAAGCCCAAGATTTCCACCTTGACCGAGCAGCGTTCCAACGTGCGCGCCAGAACGTCAGCACATATGGCCGCGATGGAAATCGGGCGACCGCGCATCGAACCAGAATTGTCGAGCAGCATCGTCACGCAAGTGTCGCGAAACTCGGTGTCTTTTTCCTGTTTGAAGGACAAGGGCGTGGTCGGGTTGGCCACAACCCGCGCCAAACGGCCGGCATCCAGCGTGCCCTCTTCCAGATCAAACAACCACGAGCGGTTCTGCTGTGCTTGCAAGCGGCGCTGCAATTTGTTGGCTAGACGCGAAACAGCGCCTTTAAGCGGTTCTAACTGCTGGTCTAAATAGGCGCGCAGGCGTTCTAATTCGGCCGGTTCAGCCAGTTCTTCGGCTTTGATTTCTTCATCAAATTCGGTGGTATAGGCCGCATAGAGCGGGTCTGCCGCTGAATGCGGGGCGGGGGGTGGCGGTTCTAGCGGGGCTTCGCCATCGGGCAGTTCAGCCTCTTCGCCTTGGTCAAGGTCAGAGGTTTCCTCCATCGTGACTTCGGCTTGCGATTCGTCGGGCTCTTCCTCTTGCGATTGCTCAGGAGAGGCGTCGGACTCTTCGCTGTCTTGCTGTTCGGATCCCGTTTCTTCGGGCGCGTCTTCGTGGTCTTCTTCGCCCGTATCGTCTTGATTGTCGTTCTGATCCGGATCATCGCCCAACTGGTCGCCATAGCCCAGATCAGCAATCACCTTGCGCGCCAGACGGGCAAACCCCTGTTGGTCGGCCAAAACCTCGTCGATATTGCTCAGCGTGCCTGCGGCTTGCTCTTCGATAAAGCCGCGCCACAGGTCCATCACGTGCTGCGCGCCTTTGGGCAGATCGCGGCCTGTGGCCAGATGGCGCACCAAATAGCCTGCCGCTACGGGCAAAGGCGCTTCGGAAGCGGCGGCGATTTGGGCATAGCCTTTGCGGTCGGCCTCATGGGCGATCTTGGCGTCGATATTGGTGGCCGTGCCCGGCATGGCCCGCGCACCAACGGCTTCGCAGCGCGCAGTTTCCATCGCGTCATAGATTTCCCGTGCCAAGGCCCCCGTGGGCGCATATTTGGCGGCGGTCGCCTCGTTGTGGTATTTGCGCTTCAGCGCAAAGGCATCGGCCGTACCACGGGCCAAAAGCACCTCGTCCTTGGTCATCCGGCGCGAGACTTGCGGCAGGCGCACGCCCTCTTTGTTCATGGACGAGGGGTCGACCGAATAGGTCACCGTCATCTCAGGATCATCGGCCATCGTGCGCGTCGCATCGGCGAGCGCTTTTTTGAACGGATCGGCGGGGTTGTCGAGAGGTTTGCTCATAGCGGCAATCTGGCATTGCGCAGGGCCAAGGGCAAGATGGGGCAGGGGGCGAGGAGCCGCCGCTTGTGCTTTTTTCGCACGTTTTGATAGAGCTGCAAACGCCGCCCCGCGCGAGACTATAACCTAAGCGCTGATTTGATGCCTTTGCGCTACGGCCGTTCGGTCAAGAGTGCCTTTGGCAAAGCTAGAGTAGGGCCAAGCATCGGCCGCTTCTACCAACCCGTGCCACACCGGATTTTGCGCGCAATGCTGCACTGCGCGCTCAAAATCGTCGCGGTTGCGGATGGCGTGTTCGCTAAAGCGGCGCTGCCAGATGTTTTTTTCTCCGCTTGTGGCGGGTATGGCCTGTGCAAAGCGCGTTTTGATCCGCCGCCAGCGTTCGGTGTAAAACACGCCCCCACTGGGTTCGGTCCAGACCGCGTGCAGATGATCGGGCAGGATCACCATGGCGTGGCAGGTGACGGGAAATTCCTGCACAGCCTTGGCATAGGCGTAGCGCAGGCTTTCGATGTGATCGGTCAACAGGCAACTGCCCCGCGTCTGCAGCCTTACGGTGAAGAAATAGGTGGCGCCAGGAAGGATCAGGTGGTGAATGTTTGTCATACGCCGATCGTGGCGCAGATCAGTTAAGAAAAGGTTGACGCCTCACCCACCGCAGCAAAGATTTCAGCCTTTGGGCCATCATCAAGGGGGCGGGTTTTCGGCCGCTTTTCACCTGCGGTTACAGGGCCTTGGTGTCGTGTTCCATAAAGTTCGCCACTTCTGGGATCCAGCGGCTTTGCACAAAGGCCACATGGGCGGGGTGCGTGTTATAAGCCTCATAGGCCGCAGCATCGGCGAAAGTCATTGAAACCGCAAAGTCGAAGGCGTTCTTGAGGCTGATCTCACGCGCGATCTCAAAACTGCCGACGCCGGGAATGGCCGATAGCTTGGCCAAGGCCGCTAGAAAGCTGGCCTCTTGGGGTGAACCTGCGGCGTGGATCAGCTTAAAGATCGCCGCGTGGCGGATCATTTCATCGCCATCGACACAGCGCTTTCGGGCAATTCTTCGCCAAAGCAGCGTTGGAAGAATTCGGCCACCGTCTGGCGTTCCAATTCATCGCATTTGTTCAGGAACGACAGGCGGAAGGCATAGCCCACGTTGCGGAAAATCTCGGCATTTTGTGCCCAGTTCAGCACGGTGCGCGGCGACATCACGGTCGACAGATCGCCGTTCATAAAGGCGGTGCGCGTCAGGTCCGCCACGGTGACCATCTGGCTGATCGTCTTACGCCCCTTGTCGGTGTTGTAATGGGGCGACTTTGCCAAAACGATGGCGGCTTCGGCATCGTGGCTTAGGTAATTCAGTGTTGCCACCAGCGACCAACGGTCCATCTGGGCTTGGTTGATCTGCTGAGTGCCATGATACAAGCCCGTCGTATCACCCAAGCCCACAGTGTTGGCCGTGGCAAACAGGCGGAAATAGGGGCTGGGGGTGATGATTTCGTTTTGGTCTAGCAAGGTCAGCTTGCCGTCATGTTCCAGCACGCGCTGAATGACAAACATCACATCTGCGCGGCCCGCATCATATTCGTCAAACACAATCGCCACGTTGTTGCGCAAGGCCCAAGGCAGGATGCCTTCGTGAAACTCGGTCACTTGCTTGCCATCGCGCAGTTTGATGGCGTCTTTGCCGATCAGGTCGATGCGGCTGATATGGCTGTCAAGGTTGACGCGCACGCAGGGCCAGTTCAGCCGTGCCGCGACCTGTTCGATATGGGTCGATTTGCCCGTGCCGTGATAGCCTTGGATCATCACGCGCCGATTGTAAGCAAAGCCTGCAAGGATCGCCAAGGTCGTATCGGGATCAAACTTGTAGGTCGGATCAATCTCGGGGACACGGTCGGTGCGGTCGGCAAAGCCCTTGACCTTCATGTCGGTGTCAATGCCAAAGACCTCGCGTACAGAGATGTCTTCGGTGGGTTTCACAGCACTATCCAGCATCGTTTTCGGTCCAATTTGATTGCAACGTCTGTGTGAACGATAAGCCGCGCGCCTGCAAGAGCAAGCAAAGGCTTTGGGTCCATCTAAGCCGATGGTTTACACAAGCAATCAGATTGGCTAAGTTTTTCGCATTGACCTGCAAATCTATTCTGGGAAACGCATTATGACCAACCGCGCAAACGCCGCGATTTATTACGCCACCGATGGCTACAAGCCCGAAGATAAGGGGATAAACGGCCGCCGTGTGGCGGGCGCAAGTTTTCTGCGCGGGTTCTTGCGCCATGCCGAGGTTGAAGAGTTTGTCTTTCTGACCAAGACCTTGGGCGAGATCAACGAGATCAAGCGATTTCATGAAAAAACAAAGTTTCGCAAGCCCTTGCGGGTGGCAGGCCTTTTGAACCCGCAAGAGATTGCGCCTGTAGAGGTGCTTTACTACCCTGCTGCCAACATCGCGTCAGAGGCATGGCGTCGGGCGCGATTTGGGGCGGGGGCTTGGGCTTTATGCGGGTTGACCCACACCACCTCCACCCCTGCGATCATGCAGGGGCTGTTTGATCTGCGCATGGCCCCTGTGATGGCGTGGGATGCGGTGATCTGCACCTCGCGCGCCGTGCAAGCCTCTGTGGCCACACAGATCGATCTGGTTGATGGCTATATCCGTCAAAGGTTTGGCACAGCGCCGCCGGCGCGGCCCATGCTTCCCGTCATTCCCTTGGGCGTGCATTGCCAAGACTTCGCCCGCAATGGCGCTGCGCGGGCCAGTTTGCGCGCGCAACTTGGCGCTGCCGAGACGGATGTGGTCTTTGCCACCATCGCGCGGCTTAACCCGCATGAAAAGTTCGACCCGCTTCCGATCTTTATCGCCATGCAGGCGGCGGTGGTCAATTTGCCCGCAGGTGTGAAAATGCACGTGGTTATGTGCGGGCAGTTTCGCCAACCCTATTCCCGTGATGTGTTTGAAAAAGGCGCGGCCCGCCTGATGCCCGATGTGGGGTTTTTGTTGCTGGACGGCGCCAAGGCAGAAGATCGGCAACGCACCCTTTCAGGGGGCGATGTTTTCTTGTTTATGATCGACAATATTCAAGAAACTTTTGGACTTGCCCCGCTGGAAGGGATGGCTGCGGGCCTACCTGTTCTGGCTTCGGATTGGGATGGGTTGAAAGACACTGTGACAGCCGATTGCGGCTTGCGCGTTACATCGCGCTTGCTGGGGCCGCACCATATGGCCAATGAAAGCGCGCGATTGCAGGGAGGGATTGACAGCTTTCCGCAATATTCGGCCGCCGTCTCGGCGATGACGGAATTGGATATGGGCGATATGACCGCCAAGATCGTGGCCTTGGCCAGTCATCCCGATTTGCGGGCGCGGTTGGGGGCAGGGGCCTTGGCACGGGCAAAAACCACCTATGATTGGGCTGCAGTGATCCCGCAGATGCAAGACCTTTGGGCCGAACAGGCCGCGCGCAAAGCTGCCAGCGCAAAAGTGGCCCCAATCCCCGCTTATGCCCTGCCCATCGCCCCCTCTCCGTCTTTGCTGTTTGCCAGCTACCCATCCGAGGTGGCGCGGTTAAGCGAGGAGCGGTTTATGGCCTTGGACCGCAGCGGCCAAATCGGGCTGCAAGATATGCTGGCTTTGCGCAATTATACGGCTTTGAACCATATCTTCGCCCCGCCCAACCGCATCGCGGCGGTTTACGATGCGGTGCAAGCCGGAGAGGAGACAGTGCAAGCCATCGCTGCGGCAACGAAAACCTCTGCCATGGTGGTAGAGCGCTTGGTGATGTGGCTTTTGAAATACGATTTTATCCGGCGCATCACCTGATGCGTCCGGTCTATTCCTTGAAGTAGCGGCTGTCTTTGATCTGATCCCAAGCCCAGACAACTTGCTGCAAACGGTCTTCGTCAGACCTGTCGCCGCCGTTCATATCTGGGTGAAGGTCTTTGACCAAGCTTTTGTATTGTTTTCGGATTTCGGTTTTCGTCCAAGTGTCGCGCGCATCCATAATCTCTAGCGCTTTGCGCTCGGTCGGGGGCAATTTGCGGCTCGAGGTGCCGATGGGCTTGGCGTTGGTTGTGGCGGCTTTCTCGCCCAAGGCATCCAGCGGGTCGTTGATGCCCAGCCGCGCCCAAGACCGCCCGTCATCTTTGCGGCTAAAGGGGGTGGTTTCGCGTTCCCACAAGCGATCCTTATCCAGCAGCTTTTGAAACTCTTCGTCGGTGGCCGCGCCGAAGAAGTTCCATTTCAAATTATACTCGCGCACATGGTCGCGGCAGAACCAAAAGAACTCGTTCAACAGCTCTGGCGACTTGGGCGCTCGGTAAGCCCCTTTTTCCTTGCAGGTCGGATAATCACAGGTCTTGTTAGACATTTCAGACGCGCCCGACATGCCGCGCCGTCCGGTTTTGCGCTTGGCCTTGTCAGAGGACACGCGCAAATCAAATTCAAACGGGGGGCGACTGGTCATCGATAGGCCTTTCCGACTCAAGCACGCAAGAATAGGGCATTTGGTGGCAGATTGAAGGGGGAGAAATGAAAATGGCGATAAAGGATGAGATTGAGGCCCGTTTGCTTGCAGCTTTTGCGGTGAGCGAGTTGGCAGTGGTCAACGAAAGCCACCGTCATGCGGGCCACGGCGGCGATGATGGATCGGGCGAAAGCCACTTTGCCGTCAAAATCCGCGCGCCAGAGTTTGCTGCTATGGGGCGGCTGGCCCGCCACCGCGCTGTGCAAGCGGCTTTGGGCGATTTGAACACGCGCGTCCATGCCTTGGCCTTGGATATCGGCTGATGGGTTGGGATGTTGCCCAAAATTCGTGCAAGTTTGCGCACTTGTCGGCTGTTTTGCGCCCAAGGGTGAAATCTGCGCTTTTCTTGGGGCTGCGGCGTGCTAGATTTCTCGTTCAGATAGGTAAGGGGGCCAAATGCTAAAGACATTCTTTTTGCGCGCAGTTGATCTTTTCAAAGACATCGCCGTGGCCCTTCAAACCTTTGCCGCGCCTGCGCCTAAACTCATCCCCATTCGGGTTGAGGTGCAGTCCAAGCCCCAGCGCTGCAAAACCCGCCGCTGATCCGCTTTAGCCTATGAAACGACAAAGCCCGAAGCAGTGCTTCGGGCTTTGTCGTTTGCAGGTGGCGGGCCCGCAGCGGCCGTGGAGACGGAGTTTTCCCGAGAGCCAGAGGTCTCAGGTGGGTGCCAGGTAGCAAGACCAGGATCTTGCCAGAGCCAGCCCCCATTTGCTTGCTTATCGGCCACTGGAAAAGGTGCCTCGCACGAGAAGAGCAGAACCCGCCAAGGCCTAGATAGGCGCAGGGCAGGGGCAAAGCAAGGCTTGCCGGATGTTCACCTTTAGTTCATATTCGCGTGATGAGCCCCTTTGATCATCAAACTAACAAGACCCTACCGCCCTTGCCCGGACAAAGGCTGGCGCGGGGGGTGGCGCGCGCTTTGCGGGGTTTGGATTTTGTCACGCTGGAAGAGATGATCCCCACGTCGGGTCTGCGAGTCGATCTGATGGCCCTTGGACCAAAAGGCGAGGTTTGGGTGATCGAATGCAAATCTGGCCCAGCAGATTTTCGCGCCGATCAGAAATGGAAGGGCTATTTAGAGTTTTGCGATCGCTTCTTTTGGGCGGTGGATGCCGATTTTCCAACCGATATGCTGCCAGCCGAAACAGGGCTTATCTTGGCCGATGCCTATGACGCCGAAATCATCCGCATGGGCCCGCAAACGCCTTTGGCAGCCGCGCGACGCAAGGCGATGCTGCAAAGGTTTGCCCGCCAAGCCGCTTTGCGATTGCAAAACCATCGAGATCCAGGCGTTGCTGCCCTGATCGGTTGATCTGTTTACTTCTTCCTGCGCGGTCCCGCACCCTGACCCATGGCGCGCACAGCCTCTGCCGCTGCGCGCAGCTCTTCAGCGATGTCCAGCGCCTCTTCCGGGTCGAAATCCATCGGCAATTCGGTGCCGTCATCAGCCTCGATATAGATGCGCACCATGCCCTGATCGGTCGGGCCAATTTGAATGTTGGCGGACACGTCGCTTTGCTTGTCGATCCCCATGATCCCCCCCGGTTTGCTGTTTACCCGTCTGCGTGAGACATAGGATTCTGTCAACACTTGCCGCAATTATGACCATATATTGGGCATAATCAGGCGCAAAACACCATTAAATGTAATCTTTAGTGTCAATTTTATGAAACTATGGGATAGTTTCTTGGAATGTGCTTGACTGAGCGGAATCTTGCTCATCATATACGAGTGCGAGCAAATTGAGCAAATTCTCGCAAAGCTGCCCAAGAATTGGGCAGAGTAACAATGTTGGAGGTATCCTATGAATATCGACGCTGTACGTAAAATCATCCGTAGCATCACCGAACTCGGCATGGGCCTGTTGGCTCTGGCGATTGTCGCTTCCTTGTTGGTTGGCCAATCGAACATGTCCTTCTTGGGCGATGTTGTCGGCAACGTGACCAGCCTTGTTCAAACGCTTGGCAGCGCTGGCCTGGCTGGCCTGATCTCGCTGGGCGTTGTCGTCTGGCTGATCCAGAACAAGTAAGAGTTAATGACACCGCCCCCCGCAGTGGAGAAAGTGCTGAACTGGCTAAGTTGGCTGATCACCTTGTGTATGAAGGTCGTTGAAGCAGGCTTTGTTTTGGTTCTGTTGAGTGTGCTTCTCTATATTCTGTTGGGGGCGGATGCCGGCCTTTATGTTGGGTCCATTGTGATCAACGTGAAGATGTTGATCTATGCCCTTACGCCGCAAGCCGTGGTTGGTATTGCAATCGTGTTGACCTTGGGATGGATCGCCAAGCGCCCGCGTTAGGGATTGGTGATTTTCCGGGTTGACCCCCCAAGCCTAAGCCCATAAATCACCCCCACTGCACAGGCTGTGCGGTGTTGATGTGCCGCTTTAGCTCAGTTGGTTAGAGCGCTAGATTGTGGATCTAGAGGTCTCCCGTTCAAGCCGGGAAAGCGGTACCATCACCCTTCCAAAACTTATGCGATTAGGGGGTCAAAGACCTTCGCGCACCACAGTTTCCACCATGGCGACATCTTGCGCCGTGCAGTCAAACTGTCCGACCTGCACCCGTATCACAAAGCGCCCCTGATGGCGGGTTTGGGTTAGATAAATGCGGCCCTCGTCGTTGATGCGCGTCAGCAGCGCCTCGGTTTTGGCATCATCTTCCAAGGCAAAGGTGAACAGCGACAGCGCGGGTTGGGTGACAATCTCGACCCCTTTCAGTTTGCTTAACGCCACCGCCAAATCCTGCGCCCAAGTCACATGGTTGCGGATGCGGACGCGCAAACCCTCTAGCCCATAGGCGCGCAGGGTGAACCACAGTTTCAGCGCGCGAAAGCGCCGGCCCAAGGGCACGGTCCATTCGTTGAAATTCACCACCTCTTCGCGCCCCGCTGTTTCCAGATAGGTCGGGCGCAGGCCAAGGGTTTTCACCTGCGGCCCCGGATCGCGCAGGAATTGCACGGCACAGTCAAACTGCGCGCCAAGCCATTTGTGCGGGTTAAAGACGATGCTATCTGCACCCTCGACCCCCGCCCAAAGGCTGCGAAATTCGGGGCAGATCATGGCAGACCCTGCCCAAGCCGCATCGACATGCACGGGCAGATCGTGGGCCTTGGCCACCGCGATGCAATCCCCGATCCGGTCAAATGCCCCGACCGAGGTGCCACCGGCACACAGCACCACCCCCGCTGGCACAAACCCTGCGGCAAGGTCGGCGGCGATGGCGGCGTGCAGGGCTTCGGGCACCATCGATAGGCTGGCATCGGTGGCAATTTTGACCAGATTCTCCTGCCCGATCCCTGCAATGCGCACCGCCTTATCGACCGAGGAATGGGTTTGATCGCTGGCATAAATCCGCAACCGCGGCTGGCCGTGAAGGCCCTGTGTCAGCCCCGCCCAAGCCAATGCCTGCTCGCGCATGGTTAAAATGGCCGAGAGGGTGGCAGTTGTGGCGCTGTCGTGAATGGTGCCCGTGAAATCCTGTGGCAAGCCCAAAGACTGGCGCAGCCAATCGACCATAACCTGCTCAATCTCTGTCACGGCGGGCGAGGTTTGCCACAGCATCCCTTGGGCCGCGATGGCATTGGCCAATTGCTCTGCGAGCATGGAAGCGGGCGAGGCATTTGCCGGAAAATAAGCGAAAAAGCGCGGGTGTTGCCAATGGGTTAGGCCAGGGGGCACGATGCGGTCAAAATCGGCAAAGATGGTTTCCATCGGCTCGGCCACCTCTGGCGGCGAGACGGGCAATTGCCGCGCGATGGCCCCCGGAACCAGCGGCGCGCGCACCGGCCGATCGCGCAGATTTGCATGATAGTCATGCGCCCAATCCGCCGCGCGTTTGGACCAGTGGCGCAGATCATCGTGGTTCATGGCATGGTCCTTGGTGATGACTTTATGGGCCGATCAAGGCAGAGGCCGGATGCCTTGGCAAGGGTTGCCAACACCCGCCACGCAGTCGTGAACTTTCCCCTTGGTTTCATGCGGTCTTTTCGCTAAAAGCCCCCCATGACGCGCAAAAGCCCCATCTCTACCGCTTGCATTACCGGCTGACTTTGTCAGGCGGGCCCGTCATTTCGTCCTTCAGAACGAAAAGGTCCGCCCGATAAGGGTTTAAGGACGTTTGGAGGGACCATGACCACGATCCAGTTGCACAACACAGCCACGCGGACGAAAGAGGTTTTCGCCCCGATTGATCCTTTGAATGTGCGCATGTATGTCTGCGGCCCCACCGTCTATGACCGCGCCCATCTGGGCAACGCACGCCCAGTGGTGGTGTTTGACGTGCTGTTTCGCCTGCTGCGCCATGTGTATGGGGCGGATCATGTGACTTATGCGCGCAACTTCACTGATGTGGATGACAAGATCAACGCCACCGCCCAAGCCCGCAAAGCCGCAGGCGATGCGCGCCCGCTGGAAGTGCTGATCCGCGAGCGGACCGAAGAAACCATCGCTTGGTATCACGCCGATATGGACGCCTTGGGCGCTTTGCGCCCTACGTTGGAACCGCGCGCCACAGACTTTATCGCCCAGATGATCGCGATGATCCAAAGCTTGGTTGCAAGCGGCCACGCCTATGCCAAAGACGGCCATGTGCTGTTTCGGGTGCGGTCCTATGCCGCTTACGGCGCGCTGTCAGGCCGGTCGGTCGATGACATGATCGCGGGCGCACGGGTTGAAATTGCGCCCTTTAAAGAAGACGCGATGGATTTTGTGTTGTGGAAACCCTCTGACGCTGATTTGCCCGGCTGGGACAGCCCATGGGGGCGTGGGCGTCCGGGGTGGCATATCGAATGCTCGGCCATGAGCCATGAGCTGCTAGGTGCTGCTTTTGACATTCACGGCGGCGGCTTGGATTTGCAGTTCCCCCACCACGAAAACGAAATCGCCCAAAGCCACTGCGCCCACCCGCAAGCGGGCTTTGCCAAGGTCTGGATGCACAACGAGATGTTGCAGGTTGAGGGCAAGAAGATGTCCAAAAGCTTGGGCAATTTCTTCACCGTGCGTGATTTGTTGGACAAGGGCGTTCCGGGCGAAGTGATGCGCCTTGTGTTTTTGGGCACGCATTACAGCAAGCCGATGGACTGGACGGCCGAGAAAGCCGCCCAAGCCGAAGCGATGCTGCGCGAGTGCATAGACATTCTTGACCAATGGGCCGAAAGCACTGACTCTAATGGCCCCGCAAAATATATGAAGCGAGAACCGTCAACACAGATCGTGAAAGCGATTGCTGATGACTTAAACACCTCCCGTGCACTTACGGAATTGAGAAAAGTGATTCAAAGTGCTAAATACAATCCATGGTTGTTCGGTGATCAATTGTTTGTTGATTTGGAATTTTTAGGTTTTATGGAACGCCATTGGTCGCAATGGTTTACAGACTTTTCAGCTTTCCTGCAGCCCTTCAAGGACAAGATGACTAAATTGCGCAGCGAGGCAATGGTGACAAAAAACTTCGCGGCTGTTGATGGGTTAAAAGCCGAATTGTTAGTCGGGCAGGTAGAAGTACGCATCGGTAAAAGTGGGATAGATTTGGTGCCAGGACCAGGTTTTGATCCCAAAAACCTTAAGGTAAATGAATGAGTTGTTTTGCGCAGAAAAATCGGGTTGCGCTGGTTGCCAGCCAAGATGAGTATTTCGGCCAAGATGAAGGGGTAAGGACATGAAAGAACGGCTTTATCTCTTTGACACCACCCTGCGGGATGGCCAGCAAACCCAAGGCGTGCAATTCTCCACCGCTGAAAAGCTGCAAATCGCCAAGGCGTTGGACGATTTGGGGCTGGATTACATCGAAGGCGGTTGGCCGGGGGCGAACCCGACGGATTCCGAGTTCTTCGCCAATCCCCCCGCCACCCGTGCCACGATGACAGCGTTCGGGATGACCAAGCGCGTGGGGCGTTCGGCCGAAAATGACGATGTGCTGGCGGCGGTGTTAAACGCAAAAACACCGGCGGTCTGCCTTGTGGGCAAATGCCATGAGTTTCATGTGACCACAGCCCTTGGCGTGAGTTTGGAGGAAAACCGCCAAGCCATCGCCGACAGTTTCGCCCATGTGGTGGCGCAGGGCCGTGAGGCTTTGTTTGACGCCGAGCATTTCTTTGATGGCTACAAGGCCAACCCCGCCTATGCCCTGTCGTGCCTGCGGGCTGCCCGTGATGCGGGGGCGCGCTGGTTGGTTCTGTGCGACACCAATGGCGGCACTTTGCCAGCCGAGGTGGGGCGCATCGTGGCCGAGGTGATCGCTTCGGGTCTTTCTGGCGATAGTTTGGGCATCCATTGCCATGATGATACGGGCAATGCGGTGGCCAATTCACTGGCCGCTGTCGATGCGGGGGTGCGCCAGATCCAAGGCACGCTCAATGGGTTGGGCGAGCGGTGCGGCAATGCGAACCTCACCACCTTGATCCCCACCTTGCTGCTCAAAGAACCCTATGCCAGCCAGTTTGAAACCGGTGTTTCGGCGCAGGGCCTGCGCGGCTTGTTGCGCGATAGCCGGATGCTGGATGACATCCTTAACCGCGTGCCGCAGCGGCAGGCAGCTTATGTGGGGGCCAGCGCTTTCGCCCATAAGGCGGGGTTGCACGCCAGTGCCATCCTGAAGAACCCCGCCACCTATGAACACGTCGACCCCGACCTGATCGGCAATGCCCGCATCATCCCGATGAGCAATCAGGCGGGCCAATCCAACCTACGCGCCCGCCTTTCTGCCATTGGCATAGACCTTGCCGCAGGCGACGATCGGCTTTTCCGCATCCTAGAGGTGGTGAAAGACCGTGAGGATCAAGGCTATGCCTATGACGGCGCGCAAGCTTCGTTCGAACTGCTCGCACGGCGGGAACTGGGCCTTTGCCCGACATTTTTCGAGGTGAACCGCTACCGCGTTACGGTAGAGCGGCGAAAATCTTCGACCGGTGGCATGGTGACGCTGTCGGAAGCCGTGGTGGTGGTGAAAATCGCTGATCAGGTGATGATGTCGGTCAGCGACAGTATGGACGAGATGGGGTCTGATCGTGGCCCGATCAACGCGCTGTCCAAAGCCTTGGCCAAGGATCTGGGCCCCTATCAGGGGGTGATCGACGATTTGCATCTGGTGGATTTCAAAGTGCGCATCACCCAAGGCGGCACCGAAGCCGTGACGCGCGTGATCATCGATTCCGAAGATTCCAACGGGCATCGGTGGTCCACCGTGGGCGTGTCGGCCAATATCGTCGATGCCAGCTTTGAAGCGCTTTTGGATGCCATCACATGGAAGCTGGTGCGCGATGTCGGGCAGGGCGCATGACCCTGCAAGCCTGCGCTGGCTTGGTCGAACGCGGCGACCCTGACCGGTTTGCTGCGACCTTGGCAGCACCGCTGAAAGCGCGTGCCAAGTTGTGGCCAATCTACGCCTTTAACCTTGAAATCGCGCGCGCCCCTTGGGTCAGCACCCAGCCGCTGATCGCCGAGATGCGGCTGCAGTTTTGGCGCGATGTGCTGGTTGCCCCCAAACCCCCCGCGCATGAGGTGGCAGGCCCGCTCCACGCGCTGCTTGGGCAGACGGCAGGGCTGGCTGAACTGCTGGATAAAGTGGTGGAAGCCCGTAGGCGCGACATTGCGCGCGACCCCTTTGCTTCACCCTCAGAGTTTGATGCCTATATCGAAGGCACCTCTGCCACGCTGATGTGGGCTGCAGCCCTTGCACTTGGCGCTGATCCTGCGGCTGAAACGGCCTTCCGCGCCTTGGGCTGGGCTGCGGGCTTGGCGAGCTATCTGCGCGCTGTGCCAGTCTTGACCGCGCGCAACTTACAGCCGCTGTATGACCCTGATCCAAAGGCGCTGCGCATCTTGGCGGGCGAAGGGCTGAACCACCTTGCCATTGCGCGCCGCCAACGCGCCGCCTTCGGTCAAGCCGCCCCCGCCGCCTTGGCCGCGTGGCAAGCTGGCCCCTTGCTGCGCCAAGCCTATGCCAACCCCACCCGTGTCGCCGAAGGCACCCTTGCCCTGTCAGAGTTCAGCAAACGCGGCGCTTTGGTGTGGATGGGCCTGACAGGGCGGTTTTAATCTTCAAACCAAAGGCTTGGAAAAACGCTTTCCCGTGCTGGCATGGGGGCCATAACCCAAATGCTGGTAATAGGCCTGTGCGGCCACGTTGTCGGGATGCGTGCCGATGATGACATAGCTGCAGCCAAGGTTTCGACCCAAATCCTCTACCCCTTGCACCAAGGCGCGGCCTATGCCCAGATGCCGCGCTTCGGGGATCACAAACAAATGATGCAGGTCTAACCCCCGCGCGCCATACCCCAATCGCCCCAAGGGCAGGGCGGCGGCATACCCCACCACTTCAGCGCCCTGCATCGCCACAAGCCCATGATACCAAACCACAGGCCCGAAGAAATCCCGCTCAAGGCTCTCAATCGTCACCCGCGCCACATCGCGGTGATGCTCCGTCAAGGCCACCACCATCGCAAGCAGTGCTGCCAAGTCGCCCCGCTCCATCGCCCTGATGCACAAGCCTTCGCCCAAGTTCACCCCTCCAAGCGGGCGCGCAGGTCTCCCCCCGCACCCCCCTTTCATACGTGTTCAAATATCCCCGCCGGAGGCTCTTGGTTCAGCCGTGCAGTGCCGCCACGCCGGGCAGAACCTTGCCCTCCATCCACTCCAAAAACGCCCCACCTGCGGTCGAGATAAAGGTGAAGTCCGCCGCCACCCCCGCATGGTTCAGGGCTGAAACGGTATCGCCGCCACCGGCCACAGACACCAACTTGCCAGCTTTGGTCAAAGCCGCAGCCACACGCGCTGCGTTAGAGGTGGCCGCATCGAAGGGGGCGATTTCAAACGCGCCCAAAGGGCCATTCCAGATCAGGGTTTTGCAGCTTTCAAAAACCTTGGTCAGGGCCGCAACAGTGGCGGGGCCTGCATCCAGAATCATCTGATCCGGGGGGCAGGCGTTGGGGGCGGCCACCTTGTTTTCGGCCCCCGCTTTAAAGGCAGCGGCCACCACCACATCGACGGGCAGGTGAATGGTGCAGCCAGCGGCTTTGGCTTTGGTCAGAATGTCTAATGCAATCGGGGCCATGTCGCGTTCGGCCAGCGATTTGCCCACGTCGATCCCTTTGGCCACCAAGAAGGTGTTGGCCATGCCGCCGCCGATCACCAGATGATCGACTTTTGATACCAGATTGCCCAAGAGTTCCAGCTTGGTCGACACTTTGGCACCGCCCACCACCGCAACCACAGGGCGCTGCGGGTTCCCCAAAGCAGCCTCAAGCGCGCGCAATTCCTCCTCCATCAGACGTCCGGCAAAGCTGGGCAAAAGATGGGCGATGCCTTCGGTCGACGCATGGGCGCGGTGCGCAGCTGAGAAAGCGTCGTTGCAAAACACATCCCCCAACGAGGCCAAGAACCGTGCCATTTCAGGGTCGTTCGCTTCTTCCATTGGCGTGAAACGGGTGTTTTCAACCAAAACCACCGAATCGAAAGGCAAAGAGTCGATCACAGACCGAGAAGGGCGCTCAACAAAGTCAACTTTGCGCCCAAGTGACTTTTCCAAGGCTGGCAACACATGGCGCAAGCTCATTTCGGGCACCACTTTGCCTTTGGGGCGGCCGAAATGCGCCAAAAGCACAACTTTGCCGCCGCGCACGATGATGTCTTCGACCGTGGGGCGGATCTTGTCGATGCGGGTGGTGTCGGTGACAACATCGCCGTCCATCGGCACGTTGATGTCAACGCGCGTTAGAACCGTCTTACCCGCAAGGGCCAGATCATCAATCGTTTTCCAGCTCATAAAAGCCTCCTGATGTGTTTGATCCTCTTTCCGCGCAAAGTCGCCAAAGGTCAACCTTCGGCCCTTGGACATCCCCGCCACTTTAGGCTAGTTTCCGCGCCAATTGGCAAAGAAGGACAAAAAATGACCGATATCAAAGACCCCGAAAACACGATCATCATCACCCTAAAGGGTGGCGAGGTTGTCGTGCAGCTTTTGGCCGATGTGGCCCCGCAGCACACCGCGCGCATGAAGCAACTGGCGCGCGACGGTGCTTATGACAACGTGTGCTTTCACCGTGTGATTGACGGTTTCATGGCGCAAACCGGCGATGTGGCCAATGGCAACATGGAAGCGGACTTCAACCTGCGCCGCGCGGGCACGGGTGGGTCGCAGTATCCCGACGTTCCGGCAGAGTTTTCCAACTTGCCGCATGATCGCGGCACGATTGGGGCGGCGCGCTCGCAAAACCCGAACTCGGCCAACAGCCAGTTCTTCATCAACTTCAGCGACAACCATTTCCTGAACAAGCAATACACGGTCTATGGCCGCGTTTTGTCGGGCATGGAGCATGTTGACGCCATTGTGCGCGGCGAACCGCCAGCCAACCCCGACCGGATGATCACAGTGCGGGTGGCGGCCGATGTTGCGTAACCTTCTGGGCGCTGCGGCGCTGACCCTTCTTGCAACCGCCGCTTGGGCCGAGGGTGATGGCCCCGGCCCGAACTTGGTGATCGATGTTGACGGTGTGGCCAAGGGCCAGATCGTGATTGATCTCTCGCCCGATCTGGCCCCCAAGGCCGTGGCGCAAATTGTCGCACTGGCCAAATCTGGGGCCTATGACAACGTGGTGTTTCACCGCGTGATCGAGGGCTTCATGGCCCAAACCGGCGATGTGCAATACGGCAAAATGGGTGGGGACACCACGATGGCGGGGATGGGCGGGTCTGAATTGCCCAATATTCCGGCCGAGTTTTCGACCGCCCCTTTTGATCGTGGCATCGTGGGCATGGCCCGATCGTCCGATCCGGATTCGGCCAACAGCCAGTTTTTCATCATGTTCGCGCCCGGCGATTTCTTGAACGGGCAATATACCGTAGTGGGTAAGGTTATCTCTGGCATGGAGGTGGTTGACCTGATCAAGCGCGGTGATGGGGCGAATGGCGAGGTGACTGAGCCAGACGTGATGACGAAAGTGACCGTGCAAGAATAACCAAAAGACCCGCCAAGTTGGCGGGTCTTTTCATATGGTTTAGGCTGTTAGGTTGATCTTGGACTAAGGCAGTTTAGCCCAAGATCACCAAAGCATGGCGCTTTTTGCCAGCTGTTAGCTTCAAAGGTTCGGCCAAGTTGCCCGCGCCGATGCGGTGGCCTGCGTCTAGAACGATCTCGTCATTCAGGCGCGCCCCCCCTTCCAAGATCAGACGTTTGGCGTCTTTGCCTGTGGCAGACAGCCCTGCGCGCACGAAAAGCTGGGCGACGGTGATGCCTTCGGCAAGGTCGGCTGGCTGCAGCGTGAGCGTGGGCAGATCATCGCCCACACCGCCTTTTTCAAACACCTCACGCGCGGTCGCCTCGGCCGCAGCGGCCGCTTCGGCACCGTGCAGCAGGGTGGTGACGGCATTGGCCAGCGCAATTTTGCCAAGGTTGATTTCGGACCCCTGCAAAGCACCCAAGCGATTGCAATCGTCCAGCGGCATATCGGTGTAAAGCTTCAAAAAGCGGCCCACATCAGCATCGGTCGTGTTGCGCCAGAACTGCCAAAACTCGTAAGGGCTAAGAAGGTCAGCGTTCAGCCACACCGCGCCATTTTGCGATTTGCCCATCTTCTTGCCATCTGACGTGGTCAGCAGGGGAGAGGTTAGGCCATACACCTCATGATCCACCACACGGCGCGTCAAATCCACGCCGTTCACGATGTTACCCCACTGATCCGACCCGCCCATTTGCACCAAACAGCCATAGCGGCGGTTCAGTTCCAAAAAGTCATAGGCCTGCAAGATCATGTAGTTGAATTCCAGAAACGATAGGCTTTGCTCGCGGTCAAGCCGCGACTTGACCGATTCAAACGACAGCATCCGGTTGACCGAGAAGTGCTTGCCGATATCGCGCAGAAAGCCGATGTAGTTCAGCTGATCCAGCCATTCGGCATTGTTGACCAAGATGGCATCGCTTGGCCCGCCGCCAAAGGCGACATAGGGCGCGAAGGCGCGTTTGATGCCGGCAATGTTGTCGTCAATCTGCGCATTTGTCAGCAAGGGCCGCTCATCAGCGCGAAACGAAGGATCGCCGATTTTGGTTGTACCGCCCCCCATCAGGACAATCGGCTTGCCGCCGCATTTTTGCAGCCAGCGCAGCATCATGATCTGGATCAGGCTTCCCACATGCAGCGACTTGGCCGTGGCGTCAAAACCGATATAGCCCGGCACGATCCCGTTCAAAAAGGCCTCATCCAGGGCTTGATAATCGGTGCAATCGGCCAGAAAGCCGCGCTCGATCATCACGCGCATAAAGTCTGATTTTGGATGGTAGGTCATAGTGGCCTCGTGCATTAAGGTGGCATTGCTATAGCGGGGGATCAGATGAAGGGAAAGGGTGTGACGCCGCTTTGGGTTTTGGGGCTGATGTCGGGCACCTCGCTTGACGGGGTGGACGGCGCGATGGTGCTGACCGACGGGGTAAAGGTGCTGGAATTCGGGGCAGTGGCGTACCGCCCCTATACAGCGCAAGAGCGCGCGACGATCCGCGCGGCTTTTGGGGTGTGGCCTGGGGATGCGGGTGTGGCCGCTGCCGCCCAAGTTGTCGAAGACGCCCATATCGAAATTTGCCGTCAATTTCCAAACGCCCAACTGGTGGGTTTTCACGGCCAAACCTTGGCGCATGATCCCGCTGGGCGCGGCACGCATCAGGCGGGTAATGGGGCGCGGTTGGCGCAAGCCTTGGGCCTGCCCGTGGTGTGGGATTTTCGCACTGCCGATGTCACCGCAGGCGGGCAGGGCGCGCCTTTGGTGCCGTTCTTTCACCATGCCTTGGCGCGCAGGATGGGCGCAGATCAGCCCTTGGCGATCTTGAACCTTGGCGGCGTAGGCAACCTGACATGGATCGATCCGCGCCAGCCTGACCCAGCCCATCCCGCAGCGCTTTTGGCCTTTGACACGGGGCCAGCCAATGCGCCTTTGAATGATCTTATGCTGGTCCGTCTTGGACAGGCGCAAGATGAAGGCGGGGCAATGGCCCTTTCGGGCGTGCCAGACCAAACGGTGATTGCAACCTTCCTAGGCCACCCCTATTTCCAGCGCTTCCCGCCCAAATCCTTGGACCGAAACGCTTTTGACCTGTTGCCCGCCGTGCAGCACCTAAGCCTGCCCGATGCGCTGGCAACCCTGACCCATTGCGCCGCAGCCGCCGCAGCCCAAGGTGCGCAGCACTTCCCCGCGCCTGTAACACAGCTTTTGGTGGCAGGCGGCGGGCGGCATAACAAGGCGCTGATGCAAGCGCTGTCGCAGCATTTTGCCCAAGTCGCCGCGATCGACACCCAAGGGCTGAACGGTGATATGCTGGAAGCGCAGGCCTTTGCCTATCTGGCGGCACGGGTGCTAGCGGGTCTGCCCACCTCATCGCCACAAACCACGGGCGTGCCGCGCGCGACCATAGGCGGCCAAATCACGCGCCCTTAACACGTCACCTTGGCCTACTGCGCGTTTTTTCGATGTAGCGCTTCAACGCAGCATCCACACCATGCGCCCAGATAAAGGCCAAAGCCTCGGCAAAGCGCACCACGAAGCCAGCGTTCTGGGCCAAGGCACCATAAACCTGCTCCATGCCGATCCAAGCCATGGGGTTGGTGCGGGCTTGGGCGGCGCGGGTTTGCAAATCATCCCAGTTGGGATCGTTGGGCGCGATATCTTCTCCTGCCTCGGTCAGACCGGAACAATACCGGCACCACAAAGCGCAAAGCAGGGTCAGACCCTCGGACTGATGCCCCGCCGCTAAGGCGTCTTGGATGGAGGGGACGATGAATTTTGGCTGGCGGTTTGATCCGTCAAGGCACAGGCGGCGGATGGTGTCCGCAACATCGGGATTGGAAAAGCGTTGCAAGATCAGCGCCTTATATTCCATCAAATCCATCTTTGGCACAGGCGGCACGATGGGCAAAATCTCGTGGGTTTCCACGGCGTCCAGAAAGGCCGCAATCAGCGGGTCGGTCATGGCGTCATGCACCAAGGGAATGCCCTTGATCCCAGCAGGGTAAGCGATCAGCGCATGGCCGCCGTTTAGGATGCGGATTTTCATCGTCTCAAAGGCGTGGACATGGGGGGTGAAGGTGACGCCCAGCTTTTCCCAAGCGGGCCTGCCTGCGGGAAAAGTGTCTTCCAGCACCCATTGGCGAAAGGGTTCGCAGGTGACGGGAACAGGGTCAGCGCCAAGGCCAAACTCGGCGGCCATCGCCAGTTCGCGGGGCCCCGTGGCTGGAGTGATGCGGTCAACCATGGCATTGGGGAAGGCTACGGTTTGATCAATCCAGGCGGCCAGATCAGGGTCTGAAAGCTGCGCCGTGCCCACCACGGCAGCACGCGCGACCTTGCCGTTGCTGGGCAGATTGTCGCAAGACATAACAGTGAATGGCTGTATGCCCGCCAAACGCCGCGCTTTCAAAGCCGCCGCAATTGCGCCAAAGGCGGTTGTGGGGCGGGTGGGGTTTTCGCCATCGGCCACAATCTGGGGGGCAAAGGGGTTAAACGCGCCACTGGCATCAACAAAATAGCCGCCCTCGGTCACGGTCAGCGATACAATCCTGATCTCGGGTCGCGACATGGTGGCGATCAGGCTGGCGTTGTCCGCCTCCACTGGAACAAAGTCGATCATTGACCCGATCTGGCGGGCCGAGCGGCCTTTGGGGTCAAGTTCGATCACGGTCGAGAGGTAATCTTGCGCTTTCAACGCCGCGCGCATCCGCGCATCGGGCGCGCGAACACCCGCGCCGATGATGGCCCAATCGTGGTTCAGACCCATCGCGAAGAGGTCATCCATATAAACCGCCAAATGCGCCCGATGAAAGTTGCCAAGGCCGATATGCACGATCCCAGCGGTCAGTTTGCTGCGGTCATAAGAGGGGAAAGATACTGTCGCCATGCGGTTTGCCTGTGCCTTGCCCCAAATCACCCAACTGCGCGCCCTGCAGCTGACCATAAAGGTGATTTCTTCTCAATCAGGGGCTTTTGTCCAGCCCGCTTGCGTGGCAAGCCTGAGTGGCGCGGATGCGCAATCCGAGTGGGGCTTACATGATTTTTTCCTATGCCAACACGGCCGGCAAACTGACGCAATCTAGCGTCGCCGAAGCGCTTTGGATTGACCTGTGCAAACCCGAAGCCGAAGAGACCACCGCCGTCGCCCCCTTTGTCCCCGAGGTTCCCTCGTTGGCTGATCTGGAAGAGATCGAGATTTCCGCCCGCCTTTACCGCGAAGGGCCCTTTAGCGTGATGACGGTCATGGTCCCGGGTATTTCACGCGAAGATGACGTCTCGCCCATCACGGGGCCCGTGGCCTTTATCTTGGGCCAAGGGCATCTGGTCACCGTGCGCTATCACAGCCCCCGCCCGTTTGAAACCTATGCCCCGCGCGCTGAAAAAGTGGGTTTGGGCTGCGAGGGGGCAGAGCGGGTGTTTTTGGGCCTATGCGAAGAAATCATTGGCCGCATCGCTGACCTGTTGGAACTGTCGGGCAAAGCGTTGGATGGCATCACCCGCCAAATCTTCACCACCGAAGGCATGGCGCCAGAAGCGGCTGTCTTGCAAAAGGCGCTGACCATATCGGGCCAGCAAAGCGATATGGTGGGCAATTGCCGCCTGTCGCTGCTGACGATTGAACGTGCCTTGTCGTTCTTTTTGGTCGGGCTAGAGGATCACGGCAAGTCCGATGCCCTGCGCGCCACGATCAAGGGGCTGACGCGCGATATTCAATCGCTGGAAGTGCATGGCGATTATCTCTCCTCGCGTGTCGCACAGGCGACAGACGCCACCTTGGGCATGATCAACCTTGCGCAAAACACAACTGTGCGGATCGTGTCGGTGGTGGCCGTGCTGTTCATGCCACCGACGCTGATCGCGTCGATCTACGGGATGAACTTTCGCATGATGCCAGAGCTGGATGTGGCATGGGGTTATCCGTTTGCTTTGGGCTTGATGGTGGCAGCAGCGCTGACGACATGGTTTGTGTTTAAATGGAAGAAATGGTTGTAAGCCGCAGAGGTCGCTATGAAAATCACCACGCTTGAGACGATGGGCAATGAATTTGTCACCTTCACCCGCATCACCACCGAAGATGGCGCGCAGGGGTGGGGGCAATTGTCGACCTATAATGCCGACATCACCGCCGAGATTTTTCACCGCCAAGTCGCCCGTCACGCCTTGGGCACACATGTCGAAGACATGGAAGACACCCTGCGCCTGATTGCGGAACGCGAACACAAATACCCCGGCAGCTACCTGCGCCGCGCTCAAACCGGCTTGGATACTGCCGTTTGGGATTGGCGCGGTAAGGTGGCGGGCAAGCCCGTCGTGTCGCTTTTGGGCGGCACACCGGGCAAGTTGCGCGCCTATGCCAGTTCGATGAAGCGCGACATTACGCCCGAGGATGAAGCCGCGCGCTTTGTGAAACTGCGCGATGAGCAGGGCTTTACGGCGTTCAAATGGCGCGTGGGGGCCGAATGCGGGCGGGGCCGTGACGAATGGCCGGGCCGCACCGAAGCGGTTGTGCCCGTGGTGGCCAAGGCTTTGGGTGATGGCATCGACAAGCTGGTGGATGGCAATTCCTGCTATGGCCCCAAAGCCGCCATCGAAGTGGGCCATATGCTGCAAGACAACGGCATTGGCCATTTCGAAGAACCCTGCCCCTATTGGGAGGTGGACCAAACCGCCGAAGTGCGCGCCGCTTTAAGCATGGATGTGGCAGGGGGTGAACAAGACTGCGAGTTGACCGCTTGGACCTTGGCCATCGAACACAAGGCGGTCGATATTTTGCAACCCGATGTGATGTATATGGGCGGCATCTCTCGCACGCTGGAAGTTTGCGCCATGGGGGCCAAAGCGGGCCTGCCCATCACGCCGCACGCCGCCAACCTGTCATTGGTGACGATGTGCACCATGCACCTGCTGAAAGCCATTCCCAATGCGGGCAAGTATCTGGAGTTTTCCATCGAAGGCCAAGATTACTACCCTTGGCAAGAGGGTCTGTTCCTAAACGATCCTTACCGCATCGAAGACGGCTGTGCGATTGTGCCTGATGCGCCGGGTTGGGGGGTAGAGATTGATCCTGAGTTTCTGCGCAAGGCCACATGGCGAGAAACCGCGCTATGACCCAAACCATCGTCATCACTGGCGCAGGGTCAGGCATAGGGCGGGCCACAGCGCACAAGTTTCTGGCCGCTGGTTGGAACGTGGGCCTGATAGGGCGGCGGGGTGATGCGCTGGTGGAAACGGCGGCAGATCACCCAAGCGCCTTGGTGCTGCCCTGCGATGTGACTGTGCCCGAACAGGTCGAAGCGGCCTTTGCGCAAACCGTGGTCACCTTTGGCCGTGTGGACGCTTTGTTCAACAATGCGGGCATGTCGGCCAAGGCTGCGCCTATTGACGAGATCCCGCTGGAGACGTGGTTTGAGGTGATGAATGTCAACCTCAACGGCATGTATCTGTGCGCCCGCGCCGCCTTTGGCCAGATGCGCCGCCAAGACCCGCAAGGCGGGCGGATCATCAACAACGGGTCCATCTCGGCCCATGTGCCGCGCCCCGGATCGGCCCCCTATACCACCACCAAACACGCCATCACCGGCCTGACCAAAACACTGGGCCTTGATGGGCGGGCGTTTAACATCGCCTGTGGGCAGATTGATATCGGCAATGCGCTGACCCAAATGGCTGCGCGCTTTCAAACTGGCGTCCCGCAGGCGGATGGGCAGATCAAGATCGAACCCGTGATGGATGTGGATCATGTGGCCGAGGCGGTGTTGACCATGGCCCGCTTGCCCTTGGATGTGAACGTGCCCTTTATGACCATCATGGCCCGCGATATGCCCTATATCGGGCGCGGCTAAACGCTTTTGCCAAGGAACACCTCATGAAGCTGACCCTGCCTGCCTTTACCAACACGGGCCGCTTTTGGCGCGGCAATTTGCACACGCATTCCACCCGCTCTGACGGGGTGCTTGACCCTGCCGAGGTTTGCCGCCGCTATAAGGCCGAGGGCTATGATTTCATCGCGCTGACCGACCATTTCGTGGGGCGCTATGGCTATCCGATTGTGGACACTGTGCCGTTCCGCGATGCTGTTTTCACCACGATCTTGGGTGCAGAACTGCATTCGGGCGCGACCGAGAATGGCGAGTTGTGGCATATTCTGGCAGTGGGTCTGCCGGCCGATTTTGCCCCGTCAAACTCACCCTCGTTTATTCCTGTCGCTGGCCAAGAAACCGGCCCGCAGATCGCCGCGCGCGCCGTGGCGGCAGGGGCCTTTGTGGCCGTGGCGCATCCGCAATGGTCGGGGCTTACGGTCGAAGATGCACGTTCCATCACCGCAGCTCATGCGGTTGAGATCTATAACCACGGCTGCGCCATGGGCTGTGACCGCCCTGACGGCTTTGCCATCGCCGATCAACTGCTGACCGAAGGGCGCAATTTGACCCTGATCGCCACAGACGATGCGCATTTCTCTGAACCCGACCATTTCGGCGGCTGGACGATGGTAAAGGCCGAAACCAACACCCCCGAAGCGCTGCTGGCCGCGCTGAAAGCGGGCGCTTTTTATTCCACCCAAGGCCCCGAACTGCGCGATGTTCGGGTGGAGGATGGGCATTTGGTGGTGGAATGTTCGGCCGCAAGCTCCATCGTGGCCTTGGGCTGGGGCACGGGCGCTAAGGCCGTGCATGGCCATTCGCTGACCAAAGGCGCTGTGCCGTTAGAGCGGTTGAACAATTCGCCCTTCGTGCGGGCGGCGGTGATTGATGCAGCGGGCAAGCGCGCTTGGTCAAACCCAATCTGGACGGGTGCGAAAGAAAAGAACCCGCGTTTGCTTTAGGGCGAAAGGCCCGCCTTGCGCCGCTGGAGGGTTTCACACCCTCCAGACCTCCCGTGGAGTGTATGGGCAAAGGGCAAAGGGGGGTGCGGGGGGCTAGGCTTTGCCTTCCAGCCCCTTTGCGGCGGCGTCTGAAGCGCCGGGGATGCGCATTTCGAAGACCTCGGTGACAGAGGTGTAATCGTAATATCCCAAGCGCGCCAAGGGGCGGATGCCCAAGATATCAAGCTTGCCATTGGGCAAGATCACCTCGTCTTTGACGTGAATGCGCGTCACCTCGCCGTAGACCACATCCACACCGCCGTGGGCAGAGTTGCCCTTAAGGCGCGTGGTTTGCAGGTAGCGGCATTCAAACTGGGCGGGGCTTTCGGCCACCCGTGACGCTGGTGCATCAAGACAGGGGGCTTTTGTCACACCCGCCTTGTCAAACTCATCCACCCCTTCGGGCCATTCCATGGCTGAGATATTAACCGCCTCGCGCAGATCATAGGTCGCCATGTTCCACACAAACCAGCCGGTTTCTTCGGCGTTCAGAACCGAATGTTTGCGCCGCCCGTCGGAATAAGGGTTTGCGGCAAACATCACCATCGGCGGGTCAAACGACAAGTTCTGCCATTGGCTATAGGGGGCCAGATTGGCACGGCCCTTGCCATCGACAGTTGAGATCCAGCCGATGGGGCGGGGCACGGTGCAGGATTTGAAGGGCGAAAAGGGCAGGGGGCAAGGTTCGTAGCCGGGGGCGTAGTGCATGATTTACCTTATAAAACGGTGGAAAGCCGGTAGCCCGGCGCATGAACAAGGCGCACCCATGTGATGGGGGCATCCGGCGCCCAAGTGCAGCGTTCGGTGACAAAGACGGCGGTGGCTGGGGGAATGCCGAGCGCCGCTGCCGCGTTGGGTGATGCTGCTTCAGCCGCAAAGCTGATGTCACCGCTGGCGAAAGACACATGCGCTACCAGCCATTCATTCGCACTTATCGCGGCAAAATCGGGCAGGGGGTTGGGCAGTATGGCAGGGTTCAGCCAGCGATCCTCGACGACAAAGCCGCGCCCTGAGGCAAGGTGCAACGTTTCAATATGGAGCATTTGCCCCAAATCCTGCCCCAACCGCGCCAGCACGGGCAGGGGCGGCGTGGCCATCTCGCAGCGCAGCAGGCGCAGCCCGTAAACCGCGCCGCGCGCTTCCACCTCGGCGCGGATCACGGGAATGTCGAGCGTGGCTTTGCGCACCGGCAGGGCCGCAACCCGCGTGCCCGCCTTGCGCTTACGTTCCAGCACGCCAGACCTTGCGAGTTCTGACAGCGCGCGGTTCACCGTGGCCCGCGCCACGCCAAATTCTTGCGCCAGCGCCTCTTCGCCCGGAATAAGCGTGCCCAAGGGCCAAGCCTTGCTGCGGATGCGGGAAAGAACCTCGGTCCTGATGTCTTCCCAACCTGCCATCACAGCACCGTAGCCAAACGCGCCATGACGGCGGCAAAACGGGTGCGCACTTGGTCGCGCGCGATGTGACTTCCGTCTTGCACGATGTGGCGACCGGCAGACCACAGGTGGCGCACCATGCGGTCATCACCCGCAAAGGCAAAGGTATCCAGCAGCCTGTCGCCCACGCGCCCCGCCATATCGGGGCCGCTGCAATCGAGTGCTACCAGATCGGCCCACTTGCCCACCGCAATCGCCCCCGCATCCCGCCCGGCCGCCTGTGCACCGCCTTGCACCATCCCGTCAAAGATCACCCGCCCGACAGAGCGGTGATCAGCCAGCACCGCCCGCGCCTTTAGGCCAAGGCGTTGAGAATATTCCAGCATCCGTATTTCTTCCGACAGAGAAATACGCACATTGCTATCAGATCCGATTCCAAAAGCTCCGCCCGCGGCCAGATAGTTTGCGCCGTCAAAGATGCCATCGCCAAGGTTGGCTTCGGTGATCGGGCACAGGCCCGCCACAGCGCCTGAACGGGCCAGCGCTTGGGTTTCTGATGGCTCCATCTGCGTGGCGTGAATAAGGCACCAACGCGGATCGACCGGCGCATGGGTTAGCAGCCAATCGACGGGGCGTTGGCCGGTGTGGGCGAGAAGCTCTTCAACTTCAGCCTCTTGCTCGGCGACGTGGATGTGGATGGGGCCATCTAACGCCGCTGCCGCTGTTAGGCTGGCTTCTGACACGGCGCGCAAAGAATGGGGCGCTTGGCCCAGCACGGCATCTTGGGGTAGTGCCGATAGGTGAAGCGCCGCTCCTTCGCGCAGGCGCAAATACCCATCCAAATCATTGCCAAAGCGCAACTGTCCGCCCGCCAAGGCGCGCCCGTCACAACCACCGCGCTCGTACAATACGGGCAGCAGTGTCAGGCCTAACCCCGTCTCTTGGGCTGCCGCACATATTTGCCCCGCCATCTCGGCGCGGTCGGCATAGGCCACCCCGCCAAGCCCATGATGCAGATAGTGAAACTCTGCCACGGCCGCATAGCCTGCTTCAGCCATTTCAACCATCACTTGCGCTGCAATCGCGCCCACATCTTGCGGTGATAGGTGTTCTAAGAACTGATACATCAGGCTGCGCCATGTCCAAAAACTGTCTTGGCCGGCTGTACGGTATTCGGTCAACCCTGCCATAGCGCGCTGAAATGCGTGGCTGTGCAGGTTCACCGGTGCTGGCAATAGGCACCCCACCTGCAAACCACCCCGCGCCGGGCCGACCGAGGTGATCCGCCCATAGGCAATCTCTACCGTCACATCGCGCGCCCAACCTTGGGGCAAAAGGGCATGGTCGGCGTGCAGCAGCATGGCCTGTCCTTGACTTTGGTTTATGTGCAGACATAATAGCGTTAAATCCAGACATAAGGCAAGGCTCATGCC
>CAMAYO010000006.1 GCA_945862465.1 Pseudorhodobacter antarcticus
GTTGAAAGCGTTACTTCAACTCAACTTCTACAAAGCTCATGGGGGCGGGGCCGTCGTTGACCACGTTATGCTCAACCCCTTCCATTCGGCGATAGGCCGTGCCAGCAGGCACTAAGACCCGACGCGATCCGCCGCCCGGTTCTTCGAGCAGCATATGGCAATCGGTCACAGCGGTGATGACATAATCATGGCCGTGGCGATGCCAGCCGGTTTCCGCACCGGGGGCAAAGTCAAAACGGGTGACGATCACGCGGTCATCGGCGACAAGTTGGGTGGCGGTGCATTGCGGGCGCATGGGGTTCTCCGAATGGGATGGCCTTTGATAAGGCGCGCGGCCCCTTGCCGCCAGCCCCCATCACAAACCTGTTTGCATCTGGCGCGCTTTTGCGGAACGCTAAATCTACAGGGCACAAACAGGACCCCATGCTGAAACCCAAAACACGCATCCAAGAACGCAACAGCCGCGCCATTCTAGAGGCGGGGTTAGAGGTTTTTGCCCAGCAAGGATATCGCGGCGCAACCTTGGATGAAATTGCCGTGGTGGCGGGCCTGTCAAAACCCAACCTGCTTTACTACTTCCCGTCCAAAGATGCCGTCTATGCGGCCATTCTGTCGCGGCAGTTGGAAACATGGCTGGATCCTTTGCGTATGATAGACCCCGCGGGCGACCCTGTGGAGGAAATGCTGGCCTATGTGCGGCGCAAGCTGGAACTTTCGCGGGATTATCCGCGCGAAAGTAGGCTTTTTGCGAATGAGGTGCTGCAAGGTGCCTCTCGCCTGCTGGCAGGGATTGAAGGGCCGCTTAAATCGCTGGTCGATGAAAAGGCCGCCGTCTTGCAGGGCTGGATGGACGAGGGTCGCATTGCGAAGCTGCATCCCGTGCATCTGATTTTTTCGATCTGGTCGCTCACCCAGCACTACGCCGATTTTGACGTGCAAGTCCGCGCCGTGCTGGGCACAGGTCATGATCCTTATGACGAGGCTGGCGCTTTTCTGGACCATTTGTTCCGCAGAACCCTATCAGTCTAGCCCGAGCCAAAAACTGCCTTTTTGGTGGAACCTTGCCTGTTCGAAGGATCCCGCAAGGCATCGCTGGACGCGGCCCTGCGGCGGGTGTAGGCAGCGTTCGAAATAGGTCCACGGCCACAGGTCATGAACGAACAAAACAGCACAGACGATCCGGTTTCTGCCAAAACCGAGCCCCACACTGCCCCTGCCGATACGGCGCAGCCCCATCATTCCACCCATGAAAAGCCAAAAAACTTCGGGAAACTGATGCTTGGCTGCATTGGCGTGGTTTACGGCGACATCGGCACATCGCCGCTCTATGCGCTGCGAGAATCACTGCATGGTGCGGGGTGGGATGGCAAAGATGGGTCCGCTGTGCTGGGAATCGTCTCACTGCTCCTTTGGACCTTGGTTCTGATCGTCACGCTCAAATACGTGATCTTGATCATGCGGGCCGACAACCGGGGCGAAGGTGGCACTTTGTCACTGGTGGCCTTGGTGCAGCAGGCGCTGAAGCGACGGCCAGGATGGCTGATTGCGATTGGCGTGGTGGGGATTTCGCTGTTCTTTGGCGATGCGATGATCACGCCTGCCATGTCAGTTCTGTCTGCCGTAGAAGGCATGGCGATCGTTGCCCCAAGCTTTTCGCCCTATGTGGTGCCCGCAACCGTTGGCATCATCATAGGTCTGTTCCTGTTCCAAGCCCAAGGCACCGAACGGGTCGCGATCCTGTTTGGACCGATCATGGTGGTTTGGTTCCTGACGATGGCGGGGCTTGGCGTGATGCATATCGGGGATAATGTCGGTATCCTTGCGGCCCTGAACCCCATCCATGCCCTTAGCTTTCTTGCAACCCACCAGTTGGGATCGTTCTTTATCTTGGGATCGGTTTTTCTAGCGGTCACGGGGGGCGAGGCACTCTATGCCGATATGGGCCACTTCGGCCGCAAACCTATCCGCTGGGCTTGGAGCCTTTTGGTCTTTCCGGCCCTTGCACTCAGCTATCTGGGACAAGGCGCCTTTGTTTTAAGCCACCCCGCAGCCGCCAGCGATCCATTCTTTCTAATGGCGCCCAAAGTGCTGCTTTTGCCCTTGGTCATCTTGGCCACGGCGGCGGCGGTGATCGCCTCACAGGCGGTGATCTCGGGGGCGTTTTCGATGATGCAACAGGCGGTCCAAATGGGCCTGCTGCCACGGCTTGAAATTCGCCACACCTCTGAAACGCAGCACGGCCAGATCTATATGCCGCGCGTCAATATGATCTTGATGCTGTCGGTCATCTGTCTCGTGATCGCCTTTGGCTCATCCAGCAGACTGGCTTCGGCCTATGGCATTGCGGTCAGCGGTGATATGGTCATCACCACGATCTTGGCCTTCGTGCTGTTTTTGAAGGCGTGGAAGTGGCCCTTGATGGCGGTGATCGCGGTGATAGCGCCGATCCTGATCGTGGAGCTTCTGTTCTTGGGCGCAAACATGATGAAGCTGCATGACGGCGGCTATGTGCCCGTGGCGATTGCAGCGACCATGTGTGTGCTGATCTGGTCTTGGGTGCGCGGCACCAACCATGTGAAGCAAAAGGCAGCGGATTCGGCCATTTCGCTGGTCAAGCTGATCGCCATGCTGGATAAATCGCAACCCATGTCGGTGCCCGGCACGGCGGTGTTTTTGACGCAAGACCCAAACACCGCGCCCTCAGCCCTGCTGCACAACCTCAAACACAACCGCGTGCTGCACAGTCAGAACTTCATCGTCACCGTGACCGTGGCCAACACCCCCACCGTATCGGACGATAAGAAAGTCACGATCGAGCGTCTGTCGGATCGCTTCGTGCGCGTGGTGATGACGTTCGGCTATATGGAACGCCCCAACGTGCCGCGCGGCCTGTCGCTGGCGCGCAAACGTGGCGAGAAGTTCGACATCATGACGACGAGCTTCTTCTTGAACCGCCGCACCTTCCGCTCGGCCCGCAACCAAGGCCTGCCCTTGTGGCAAGAGCGCATCTTCATAGGCCTGTCCAAATCCGCCGCCGATGCTACGGCCTTCTACGGCCTGCCGTCGAACCGCGTGGTTGAGATGGGCCAGCAGATGACGATCTAAAGCCAAGGAGCGCGGCGGCGGTTGGGGGCTTTAGGGGGTGGGATTGTCGCGCTTATAGATCCAGTCGTGGTCGGGATCATTGGCAAAGCGCCATTTCCGCAAGGGGCCTGCCATAACGTTCAGGTAGTACATCTCATAGCCATAGGGCGCGCCGCAGGGGTGGTGGCCTTTGGGGACCAAGGTGACGTCATGATTTTTGACGGCCAAGGTTTCATCCAGACTGCCATCTTCCGTGTAAACGCGCTGAACCCCAAAGCCTTGGGCCGGGTTCAAGCGGTGGTAATAGGTTTCTTCCAGATAGGTCATGCGGGGAAAGTCATCCTCGTCATGGCGGTGACTGGGGTAAGACGACCAGTTGCCTTGCGGGGTGAACACTTCCGTCACCAGCAACGATCCCGCAACATCGCGGCCTTCCATCGCGATGTTGTTGACAAAGCGGGTGTTGGCCCCCGTGCCGCGGGGCAGCATAGAGATGCCATCAGGACCCAAACGGCGGGCTGGGTAATTGCCTTTCGCGGGGGCGGCGCAGACAGCAAGCGTGCAGGCCGTGGTCGCGACGGCGTTCCACGCGACACCGCCGGGCAGGTAGACACAATGTGGCGGGGTTTTTTCAAACACACTCATCCGCTCGCCCATCTCGCCAAAATCTTGGCCAGCGCCCGTGATATGCGCTTTGCCTTCGACCAGCACCAAGATGACCTCGCGATCCCGTGTCACTTCGGCCGCACTCTGGCCCGCCTGCAACCGATAAAGGCCAAAGCCCACATAGGACCAGCCCGCCGATTGGGCGGTGATGTCATGTACCTTGCCATGAGTGCCAGTTGGTTTTCGCAGCAAATGTGACATGGCATAACCCTTTCTAGGTGGACAAACCTTTGGCAGCTTACCGCACCAAGGCTTGCTTTGCCGCACCCTTTGCAAAGGCGGTACGGGCGGCGTTCACTTCGGGGCGCACGGAAACTTCGGGCACGGCCACCTCCCACCAACTGCCTCCGCCACCGGTGCCGGGCATGGGATCCGTGTCGATCACGATGACGGTCGGGATCTTGGCCGATTTGGCCGCTTGCATGGCGGTTTCCAGTTCTGGCACCGATGCCGCTTTTACCACATTTGCCCCCATAGACCCCGCATGAGCGACAAAGTCGATGTTGGCGGCATTCACATGATAGCTGTCATCCAACAAGTTGTTGAACGGCGCACCACCGGTGGCTTTTTGCAGCCGGTTGATACAGCCAAAGCCACGATTGTCGGTCAAAACCACGGTAAAGGGCACGCCCATCATCGCGGCCGTGGCAAGCTCGCTGTTGGCCATCATATAGGACCCGTCGCCCACCATGCAGATCACATCCGCCTCGGGCCGAGCGAGTTTCACGCCCATCGCCCCTGCAATTTCGTAGCCCATGCAGGAAAATCCGTATTCCATGTGATAGCCGCCCTTGGCGGTGCGCAAAAGCGTGTGCAAGGCGCCGGGCATGGTGCCAGCCGCACTCATCACAACCGAACTTGTGCCCGTGTTGCGCTGCACAGCCCCAATCACTTGCGCATCGGTGGGCAACTGATTGCTCGCGGGCAGGGCAGTCAGGCCATCGACGGTCACAAACCACGCATCGCGGGCAGCAAAGTCAGGGTCAGCAAAACGGGTGGAGCCTAGAGCGCGAGAAATCTTTTCCAGCGCCACTTTGGCGTCAGACACCAACCCCATCGCCCCGCGCTTTGCGGCGTCATAGCCATGCACGTTGATCGACAGAATCTTGCGGCCTGGGGCGGAAAAGACCGTCCACGACCCCGTGGTGAAATCGGAAAAGCGGGTGCCTATGCCAATCACCAAATCAGCTTCCGCAGCCAACTGGTTGCCGCAGCCGGTGCCGGTGACACCGGGCGTGCCGAAATGCAGCTTTTCACCGCCGTCGACAGCGCCTTTGCCGGCTTGGGTTTCCACCAAGGGGATGTTGTGGGTGCGGGCAAAGTCCAGCAGAGCCTGCTGCGCGCCAGAATACAACACGCCGCCGCCTGCCACGATCAGGGGCTTTTTCGCCCCTTTGATCGCAGCGACAGCCGCCGCCAACTCGCGGGCATCAGGTTCGGGGCGGGAAACGTACCAGACCTTAGGATCAAAGAATTCAACGGGGTAATCATAAGCCTCGGCCTGCGTGTCTTGGCAAAAGGCCAACGTCACGGGGCCGCAATTGGCGGGGTCAGTCATCACCCGCAGGGCGCGGGGCAAGGCCGTCAGCAGATGTTCGGGGCGGCTGATGCGGTCGAAATAACGGCTGACGGGGCGGAAACAATCATTGGCTGAAACTGTGCCATCGTCAAAATCCTCAACCTGTTGCAGCACAGGGTCGGGCGCGCGGCTGGCAAAGACATCGCCCGGAATGAAAAGCACAGGCACCCGGTTCACATGGGCCAAGGCCGCCGCCGTGACCATATTGGTAGCCCCCGGCCCGATCGACGAGGTGACAGCCATCGCCCGCTTGCGGTTCATGGTTTTGGCATAAGCTATGGCGGTATGAGCCATGGTTTGCTCGTTTTGGCCGCGCCATGTGGGCAAGGCAGCCCCAATACCGTGCAACGCCTCCCCAAGACCTGCAACGTTGCCGTGGCCGAAGATCGCCCAGACACCTGCAATGAAAGGCTCACCCTCTTCCGTCATCTGAACGGACAGCCATTTGACCATGGCTTGGGCTGCGGTAAGGCGGATCGTTGTCATTCTGCTGCTCCCTGTCCCTTGCGGGCATCATCCCAATATCCCACCAAGCGGCGGTAATTGGCGGCCATAGTGGCGACCGCCGTGGCATCATCTAACTTGCCCGCAATCCAATCGCGCCCAACATCGGCATGGATCGTGCGGCCCACGGCAAAGCCCTTCACCAAGGGGAAGGGCGCCGCCAAACTGAACGAGGCGGCAAGTTCCGCTTCGGTTTGGCCCAGACCCAGAATGACAATGCCCTGAACATAGGGATCATTCGCCTCGATTGCGGCACAGGTGGCGGCCCAAGCCTCGGTCGTTTGCATGGGTTCCAGCTTCCACCAATCGGGGAAGACGCCGATGTCATACCAACGCTGGATCAGGCGCGCGTTGGTCAGATCATCGACCGGCCCAACCTTGGAAGGGATGATTTCCAACAGCATCTCCAGCCGATTGCGCCGACAAGCGGCGAAAAGGCGGGTAACCGTGTCTTCTTGGACGGCGCGCATCTCTTCAGTGTCATCAGGATGGCAAAAACACAAAACCTTGACGATATGTTCCAAGGGCCATTCCGACAGGCCACCGAAGTCGGGGCCAATCTCGGGTTCTAGCGTTAAGGGGCGCGAGGTGGGCCATTCCACCGGACGCCCGATCCAAAGCCCCTGCCCTGCCGCGCGATAAAGCGCCGTGCGCCCAAGGCGGCTGTCGCACAAAAGACCAAAGCCTTCACGGCCCTGCGCCACAGCTTGCGTTGCATCAAGGCAAAGCTCTTTAAAGGCCGAAATCTTGTCGGGCGTGGCACCGGGCAAATCCTCAAGCTGGATGCGGTGGTCATAGGCAAAGGCCTTCACCTCGCCGCAAACTTTGCGGCGGTTGGTGGCCCAATGCACCTGCTCCAGCGCCAAATCCTTGCGCAAAGCCTTGTTCACGATGCCACGCTTTAGGAAAAACTGCATCTCCTCCCACGAGGGATAGGCCGGCGTGCAGCCGTGCCGAGATACAGCAAAAGCGCCGCAGACATTGGCATATTTCAGCGCCGTGGGCCAAGGTTCATCATCCAGCCAGCCTTTAAGCAATCCCGACATAAAGCCGTCGCCCGCGCCCAAAACGTTAAAAACCTCAATGGAAAAACCGGGGCCTGTCTGGCCATCTTCCAAGCGATCGGGAACAGCGCCGGTAAAGGCCACAGCCCCCATAGGGCCGCGCTTGCAAACCAAGGTCGCTTTCGACACCGCCCGAACAGCCCGTAGGGCGGCGATGGTGTCGGTGGTGCCGCCGGCAATATGAAACTCTTCCTCTGTGCCCACAATCAGGTCAAAGAAATGCAAAGTCTGCTGCAACTTGGCCGTTACCTGCGCGCTTTCGATAAAGCGGCTTTCGCCGTCACCATGCCCCGCAAGGCCCCAAAGGTTGGGGCGATAGTCGATGTCCAACGCGGTGCGCGCGCCGTGCTTGCGCGCCAAAGTCAGGGCTTTCAGCACCGCGGCTTCGGTCTTGGGGTGCGACAGATGCGTGCCTGTGGCGACGACCGAACGCGACTGGGCGATGAAGTCCTCTTCTATGTCATCTTCACACAGAGCCATGTCGGCGCAGTTTTCGCGGTAGAAGATCAAGGGAAATTGCTTTTCATCGCGAATGCCCAGCAAGACCAGCGCTGTAAGCCGTTCCGGGTCGGTTTTTACACCACGCGTATCCACGCCTTCCTTGGCCAGTTCTTCCAAGATAAAGCGTCCCATGTGTTCGTTGCCAACCCGCGTGATCAGCGCCGATTTCAGCCCCAAACGCGCCGTGCCCGTGGCCATGTTGGTGGGTGATCCGCCGACATATTTCTGGAAAGAGGCCATATCTTCCAACCGCCCGCCGACCTGCGCGCCATAAAGATCCACCGAGGATCGGCCAATCGTGATGACATCAAGGGTTTTCATGGCCAAGGCTCCCAAATCAGCGCAGGGCCAAGACTCAGGGGCCGGACTGCAATTTTGGAATTTTTATTCCAAAAATCCAGCGATGGCAAAGGGTTTTCTTACCCCCTTAACTGCCCCGCGCCGATCCAACGGCCACGGCGAGGGCAATAGCCATCGCAATCGTGGCTGACAAGGACCTAAATGCGCCGAAGTCCACTTCTGGCACAGTCAAAATCGCATCCGAAAAGCGCACCAAAGGCGATGTCATCCGATCTGTCAGCGCCACCACCGGCAAGCCGCGCGCCTTGGCGTCTTGGGCCAATGTAAGGGTTTCTTCCGAATAGGGTGCAAAGGTAATGGCCAAAACCGCATCATTGGGGCGTAGGGCGAACCGGTGATCCAATTTGCCCACGCCGTCATGCAGCATGGCGGGAACTGACATTTTTTCAAAGACATAGGCCAGATAACTTGCCACTGGAAAGGCGCGGCGTAGTCCCACAACATGAACCGTATCCGCCCCCGCCAGCACGGCAACTGCCTGCTGCAACGCCACTTCATCGGCCGATTTTGCCAAAGCTTCCAGCGATTGCCGCCCCGCTTCGATAAACTCGGCCAAAAGCGCTGTGGGGCTGCCAGCGCCACCCTCTTTCAGGTTTTTCAACCGCGTCGAATAATCGGGCCAACCGGGGCTGTAAGCTTCGCGAAACAGGCGCTGCATCTCGGAAAAACCTGAAAATCCCAAGATCTGACAAAACCGCATCACGGCCGAGGGCGGCACATCGGCGCCTGTCGCCAGCTCTGCCACGGTGGACACGGCGATGCGGTCGGTGTTGGCGGCGATGTAATCGGCGCATTGCCGCAGGCGGCGGGGCAAATCGTCTAAGATATCGGCCAAACGCGTCCGAAATTCGTCGACCGAGGCGGGGGGGCCTGTGATCTCGTCGGGCAAGTCGTCGGTCTGGGGCGGATGAGTTTGGTCCATTGGCTTTCCGTTCTGATGCCCAAGGCTAGCAGTCTGGAACGAATATTCCAAGCCTAATGCACAACGCCAGCAATCCCTTGCCCATGCCTTGCGCGCCGAGGCCCCTTTTCAAACAGGGCGCGCTGATCTAGGCCAAGGCAACAGACCTGAAAGGCTTGATCATGGCGCAGTTTCCGCATCTGTTTTCGCCACTGACACTGCGGGGCGTGACCCTGCGCAACCGCATCTTGTCGACGGGGCATGACACCACTTTGCCCACCGATGGCACGGTAAACGCCGCCTTGGTGGAATACCACCGCGCAAGGGCCAAGGGTGGGGCGGGGTTGATTGTCACACAGGTGGCAGGCGTGCATGAAACGGCGCGCTACACGTCGCATCTGTTGATGGCCACAAGCGATGACTGCATCGCGGGCTATAGAACCTTGGCTAAGGCCGTTCACGCCGAAGGCTGCGCCATCTTCTCGCAACTTTTCCACCCCGGGCGCGAGATTATGGAAAGTGCTGATGGTTTGCTGGCCGTGGCCTATGCCCCCTCGGCCGTGCCCAACGAGCGCTTTCATGTAATGCCCCGCGCCTTGCCCGTGGCGCTGATTGACGAGATTGTAGCAGGCTATGCCAGTGCTGCGCGCCGGATGCATCAAGCGGGGCTGGACGGGGTCGAGGTGGTGGCAAGCCATGGCTACCTGCCCGCGCAGTTCCTGAACCCCCGCCTGAACCTGCGAGACGATGCCTATGGCGGCAGCGATGCCAATCGCCAACGGTTCTTGTTGGAAGTGTGCCAAGCGATCCGCGCGGCAACAGACGAGGGCTTTGTCATCGGCCTGCGCATCAGCGGCGGAGAGCGCGATGACGCAGGCCTGACGATGGAGGAGGCTGTCACCGCCACCAAAGCCCTAGAACCGCATCTAGATTATGTGAACGTTACCACAGGCACCTCAGCCAGTGTCGGCGGGGCTGTGCATATCGCCCCACCCATGGCCTTTGCTGCGGGCTATGTCGCGCCTGACGCAGGTGTCTTTAAACGAGCCCTGAACCTGCCCGTCTTTGTCGCAGGCCGCATCAACCAACCGCAGATCGCCGAGGCGATCTTGACCGCAGGCCAAGCCGATATGTGCGGCATGACCCGCGCGATGATTGCTGACCCCGAAATGCCCAACAAAGCCGCCCGCGGCGCAGTTGACGACATCCGCGCCTGTATCGGGTGCAATCAGGCCTGCATCGGGCATTTTCATCGCGGCTTGCCGGTGTCGTGCATTCAGCACCCGCAAACCGGACGGGAACTGACCTATGGCAGCTTGATACCGGCCTTGGTGCCAAAGCGTGTGATGGTGGTGGGCGGCGGGCCAGCGGGCATGAAGGCCGCCGCCACCGCAGCCCAGCGCGGGCATCATGTAACGCTCTATGAGGCAGGCCGGCACCTCGGCGGCCAAGCCCTAAAAGCGCAGCTTTTGCCCGGTCGGGCCGAGTTTGGCGGCATTATCACCAACCTGACCCGCGAGATGGAACTGGCACAAGTTCAGATCCGGCGCGGCACACGCGTAACGGTGGACCTTGTAGAGGCCGAGCGCCCCGATGTGGTGATCTTGGCCACAGGTGCGCTGCCCTATGTGCCCGATTTGCCCACTGACGGGCAGGTGCAAATCGTCACCGCTTGGCAGGTGCTAGAGGGCAAGGCCACCCCCGGGGCAAGGGTCTTGGTGGCCGATTGGCGCTGTGATTGGATTGGACCGGGCATAGCAGAACGCCTGACGCGAGCGGGCAGCCATGTGACCTTGGCGGTGAATGGCACCCATCCGGGGGAATCCTTGCCGCTGTATGTGCGCGACACGATGGCTGCGACCTTGCAGGACTTGGGGGTAGAAATCCGGCCCTATGCGCGGCTTTATGGCACTGCCGGGGATACGGTTTATCTGCAGCACACCGCCAGTGGAGCAGCGATGGAAATCACTGGCGTCGACACGGTGGTGCTGGCGCTGGGGCATCAAAGCGTGGACGACTTGTCCGCAAGTCTTTTGGCCAGGGGGGTGGATGTGCGGATGATCGGCGATTGCCTAAGCCCGCGCACGGCGGAAGAGGCGGTGTTTGACGGGCTGAAGGCGGGGGTGGCGGTTTAACCCTGCCCAAAGCGGGCGCCAGCCTCCGCACCCCCAGAGTGTTCGTGTCGCAGGGAAAGGCTTAGGGCGCAGGGCCGACGCGGATGACGGTTTTGCCGAAATTCTCGCCACGAAGCATGGCGGCAAAGGCTGCGGGTGCGGTTTCCAAGCCGTCCATCATGGCTTCGCGATAGTGCATTTTGCCCGTTGCGATCCAGCCTGTCATAGCTGTCTCAAACGCCGCATAAAGATGTCCGAAATCTTGCGAGACGATAAACCAGCGCACCGTCATGCGTTTGCGCAGGATATGGCCCATCCACAAGCCCAAGCGGTCGGGCCCCGATGGCAGATCAGTGTCGTTATAGCCCGACACAAGGCCACAAACCGGAATGCGCGCGCTGGTGTTCAAAAGCGGCATCACCGCATCAAAAACAGCACCCCCGACATTTTCGAAATAGATGTCGATGCCCTTGGGGCAAGCGAGCTGCAATTGCGCAGCAAAATCGTTGGCTTTGTGATCCAGGCAAAGATCAAAGCCCAAACTCTCAACCGCATAGGCGCATTTCTCAGGCCCACCTGCCACGCCCACAACCCTGCACCCCAAGATCTTGCCAATCTGCCCGACCGTGGCCCCCACGGGGCCAGTGGCAGCCGCCACGCACAGGATTTCGCCCGTTTTGGGCTGGCCAATCTGGGTCAGCCCTGCCCAAGCCGTCATGCCGGGCATCCCCAAGACGCCCAAGGCCCAACTTGGGTTTTTCGGCTTAGGCCCCAAGTTTGTGACACCGACCCCATCGGACAAGGCGTAATCCTGCCAGCCGGAATAAGACAACACCCAATCGCCCACTGCAAAACCTGCCACATGGCTTTCCACCACCTGCCCCACGGTGCCGCCGACCATCACTTCTCCCAAATTCACAGGCGGCGCGTAAGAGGGCGCATCGTTCATCCGCCCGCGCATATAGGGGTCCAATGAAAGGTACTGCGTGCGCAGCAGCATTTGGCCCACACCTGCCTTGGGTAGGGGGACTGCCTCTAGCCGCAAGGTGCTTGCCGTAGGTTCGCCCAACGGGCGCTCTGCCAAGACGATGCGGCGGTTGAGGGTTGCGGTTTGGGGCATGGGGCTTCTTTCTGTTTCAACGGCAGGTTTAATTCAGGCCAAGTGTTGATCGCGCACAAAGCCAACACAAGAGCCAACGGGCATGGGGGGCTACGGGCAGCGTCTGGCGGGTGTATCAGCGCTAAATGAACCGCATGGGCATTTGGACTTTGGGGGGAGCCAACAGGGCGATGAACCTTCTTGCCATTGCCTTAGACGTGTCCGGTTGCACCGGTTGGTGCTGATTGGCGCGTCTGGCGCGGCCCCAAAAGTGAAGGTGAGCGACATTATAGGGTTAAGGCAGCGCGGCGACCAACGGGCTGGCGAGAATACTCTGAGGTCTGCACAACCATCGGGTGGCGCGCGGCCTTGCAACCGTGGTAAACGTTGCGCATCCAGATGAGTTTGTGATGGGCTGCGGCAAGTCGAACGTGGACGAGGTTTTCCACAACCTGCCCCGCGCCTTGGCCAAACCCATCTTCTCGACCGTGTTTCACACGCCGATCTTGCGCAATGCCCTTGGCCAAGCCAGCGGTCTGCGCGGCGCGGCCTGCCTGAGGAAAGACTGATGGAACTGCAAGCGCGCTACGACCTGTGCCACGCCCTGATCCAAGAAGCGGGGGCCTTGGCCCAAGGCTATTTCAACAACCTGTCCGCCCTGACGATCAAGTCCAAGGGCCTGCAAGACATGGTGTCAGAGGCCGATCTGAACACTGAAGTGCTGATCAAATCGCGCATCGCGGCAGCCTTTCCCCAAGATGCCTTCTTGGGCGAAGAAACCGGTGTAACGGCTTTTACCCAAGGCCAAGGTATCTGGGTCGTAGACCCTATCGATGGCACGCAGCCCTTTGTTTCCGGCATGTCAAACTGGTGTGTGTCCATAGCCTTTGTGCGCGACAGTGTTGTTCAATTCGGCATGGTCTATGCCCCTGTGCGCAATGAGCTTTTCGCCGGCGGCAAAGGTTTTCCCGCCACGTTGAATGGCGCCCCCATGCCCCGACACCCCGGCAAATCCCTGCGCGAGGGGATCACCGCCATGGGCTATAACACCCGCATCCCCGTCGGGGATTTTATGCGCCCCTTCGAAGCGCTGTTGCGCGCAGGCGGAATGTTCTTTCGCGACGGATCAGGCGCTTTGAACCTGTCCTACGTCGCCGCGGGCCGCCTGCTGGGTTACTTTGAGCCCCATATCAATTCATGGGACTGCTTGGGCGCCATCGCCGTGATCGAAGCCGCGGGCCTGCGCGTCAGCGACTTTCTGGCCAATGACGGCCTGACCAAAGGCAACGCGATCATCGCGGGCGTGCCAGAGGTTTACGAAGAGCTCGTGCGAATTTCCAAACTATAACGAACCGCCGCAGCGAGCGTTCATTCGGCATGGGTTACACCCGATCAGGGCTCATTCTGGCCAAAACTTTGTCCATCGCGTCCTCCCAAGCCCCCAGCGCATTCTGCGCTCTCAGGGTCGAGACAAGGGCTTCGGTGATACCGCCCGGGGTCGTGACACCTCGCACGATATCCTCCAGTGGTTCACTTGCTTGCAGCAGCACCTCGGCATTGCCACGAAAGGTCTCGGCCACCAATCTCTGGGCGGTTTTGGGTGGCAGGCCGTGGGCAGAATACCAATCGGCCAGTTGCCGCATCAAAAACATAGACGCGCCCGACATGGCCCCAAAAACGGCAGCCGTCTCGAAAGGCTCTTGTGCGTCAAATTCATGCACAGGACCAAGATGCGACAAAAAGCGCTGCCATGCAGGATCAGGCGGAAATAAAAGCGATGGCCCCGCCTGAAACGCATTGGCAAATCCCGGCATCATGCTGCAAAATCCGACCGCCGGGGCACAGGCCGCTTGCAAGGGGCCTAACCCTGCGCCCGCCATGGTCGACAGCACCGATTGCCCTTGGCGAAACACCAAGCCCCGCAAAATCTCCAACCCCTCGGCGGCGGGCAGACAGACCAGCACCATATCCGTCTGATCGACAACCGCCTGATTGCTGGCGGCGATTTTCACGCCGTAGCGTGCTGCAAGGGTCTTCGCCCGTTCCACTCCGCGCGGCGATACGATGAAGTCATAGGGCGAGCCCTGCGCCCCGCGGATCAGGTATTCCGCAAGCGACCCAACCCCCAGAACCCCAATTTTGGTCATGGCATTTCGTCCAGTACCAAGCCGACAGCATGGGCAGTGGCGGCAATATCTGCCTCCGTGTGCACGATCGACGACAGCGAATGCAGCGTGGCCGAGGGGTTCATGTAAACCCCTTTGTCCATCAGGCGCAGCGCAAAATCGCGAAACTTTGCGCGATCCACATGGCCGCAGAAGTCGCGGTAATCTGTGACCTCGTCCAGATCCGTGAAAAAGATCTGGAACATCGAATTTACGCTCTGCACCACGATCTTGTGCCGGTTGGACAGACGGGCGACCCGCGTCACTTCAGCGGCCATTTTCTGGCCCAAGTCTTTGATTTTGCGAAAGCCCGCTTGATTGTCGGCGAGCATCGTTTGCAGCATCGTCTTGGTGACATGCAACGCCAGGCGGCCCGCATTATGGGTGCCAAAGTGCAAAACCTTGCCCCACTCCAGCCCCGACATGACATCGTCACGCCCCCCGATCAGGGCCATGGGCATACCGCCCCCAATGGCCTTGCCATAGGTGACAATATCGGGCGTCAGGCCATACAACTCAGCACAACCGCCCGCCGCCAAACGAAAGCCCGTCACGGTTTCATCCAAATAGAACAGCGCGCCATATTCGCGGCACAACTCCTGTATGCGCATCAGATAGCCCGGCTTAGGCGGGATGACGCCCATGTTTGACATGACACCCTCGGTGACGACACAGGCCGCCTCGCGCCCATGTAGGGCCATAGCGCGTTCAAGGGCTGGTATATCATTCCAGCGCACCACAATCGTGTCGGCAAAGCTTTCTTCCAGAATGCCCGAACTGTCGGGAATGCGGATCGGGCTGTTGGGATGGCCCAAAGCCGCCATGGGCATCGGATTGGTATTGACCAGAACCGAATCCCACCAGCCATGATAATGGCCTTCGAACTTGATGATTTTGCGCCGCCCGGTGTGGCCACGCGCCAGCCGAAACGCGGCCATACCGGCCTCGGTGCCCGTATTGGCAAAGCGCACCTTGTCGACATGCGGCAACAAGGCCACCAGCATTTCCGCGACCTCAACCTCGACCTCCAACGCGGTCGCAAAATGCGACCCGCGCAGAATTTCGCGAGAGACGGTTTCAACAATGGCAGGATGGGCATGCCCAAGGGGCAGCGCACCAAAGGCCATCATCCAATCGATGTATTCTCGGCCATCCACATCATAAAGCCGCGCGCCCTGACCATGCGACATATAACGGGGCGCGCCGCCAAAGGTCGCCGGCCCGCGCGAGGCCGAAGACACCCCCTCGACCAGAACCTTCAGGCCACGTTCAAACAAGGATTGCGAGGTGTTGGGCAAGGCGGGCCTCCAATAGGATTTGGATAGTGATCCCTGTTCTCAGCCTCAAAGACAATAAGCAAAGAGGGTCACCTAAGAGATCAACTTTTCAACCAAGATCCCCCAAAAGCCATCGCAGCCCCCTCAGCATTGAAAACCCAAAGAAAAACCGCCGCGATCAAACCGCAGCGGCCCGTCACCCTTTGTCCCAATACTCCCGCCGCAGGCACCTGCGGCGCAAACCTTCAAGCCCAAGCGGTGCCCTTAAAAGAACGCCTGCAAGCCCGTAATTGCCCGCCCCAAGATCAGCGCGTGCACGTCATGCGTGCCTTCATAGGTGTTGACCGTTTCCAAGTTCACCATGTGGCGCATGATCTGGTAGTCTTCCTGAATACCGTTGCCGCCGTGCATATCACGCGCCCAGCGCGCCGCTTCCAGCGCCTTGCCGCAATTGTTGCGCTTGATGATAGAAATCATCTCAGGCGCTGCATTCGCATCATCCAGCAAGCGGCCTACGCGAAGGCAGGCTTGCAGGCCCAGCGACACTTCGGTCATCATATTGGCCAATTTCAGTTGGAACAGTTGGGTCTGCGCCAAGGGTTTGCCGAACTGCTTGCGGTCCAGCCCATATTGGCGCGCCGATTCCATGCAGAACTCGGCAGCGCCCATCACGCCCCAAGCAATGCCATAGCGCGCACGGTTCAAGCAGCCAAACGGGCCTTTGAGCCCTTCAACAAAGGGCAACAGCGCGTCTTCGCCAACTTCCACATCCTTCATCACAATCTCGCCCGTGATGGAGGCGCGCAGGCTTAACTTGCCGCCAATTTTGGGGGCCGTCAGCCCCTTGGTGCCCTTATCCAGCACAAAGCCCCTGATCTTGCCGCCATGCGCTTCGGATTTGGCCCAAACCACAAACACATCCGCGATGGGGGCGTTGGAAATCCACATCTTGGCACCATTCAGCACGTAGCCGTTGGCGGTCTTTTTCGCATGGGTCTTCATGCCCGCAGGGTCTGACCCCGCATCAGGTTCGGTCAAGCCAAAGCAGCCGATCCATTCACCCGAGGCCAGCTTGGGCAAATATTTCTGGCGCTGCGCTTCGGTGCCATAGGCATAGATCGGGTACATCACCAGCGAGGATTGCACCGACATCATCGACCGATAGCCCGAATCCACCCGCTCCACTTCCCGCGCGATCAGACCGTAGGCCACATAGGTCGATCCCAGCCCGCCGTATTCTTCGGGAATGGTCGACCCAAGCAGCCCCATCGCCCCCATTTCGCGGAAAATTTCAGGGTCCGAGGATTCCTCGCGGTAGGCTGCAATCACGCGCGGTTGCAGCTTTTCTTGCGCATAGGTGTGCGCGGCCTCGGCCAGCATACGTTCTTCTTCGCTTAACTGGTCAGCGAAACGGAAGGGGTCTTGCCAATCAAACCGCCCCAGATCGGGCGCATCTTTGGCTTTCAGCTTCGGGCGGTCTGTCATGGCACTCTCCATCATTCTTTCCTGACATCTGCCACAGAATGAGGCAGAATGCCACCGAAACGACCTCACCATATCATGAGGAAACCTCATATGCTTGCGCGCCGCTATCTGCCCTCGATCCCCTCTTTGCTGGCGCTTGAAGCCGTGGATAGGTTAGGCACAGCCTCGGCTGCAGCTGCCGAGTTGAACCTGACGCAGGGCGCCGTCAGCCGTCAGTTGCAGGTGCTAGAAGGTCAATTGGGCGTGGCCCTCTTGGTGCGCGACAGGCACCGCTTGCGGCTTACCCCTGCGGCGCAAGATTTTGTCACCGAAGCCCGCGCCACTTTGCACAGGCTTGATCAAGCCGCCCTCGCCCTGCGCGCCAATCCCAGCGGCGGGTCACTGAACTTAGCCATCTTGCCCGCCTTCGGGATGCACTGGCTGGCCCCGCGCTTGGCAAAATTCGCAGGGCTTCATCCAGAAGTGACGGTGAACCTGTCGACCCGCCTGAAACCCTTCGATTTCACCGAAAGCCGCTTTGACGCCGCCATTCATTACGGGCGGCAAGACTGGGCAGGGGTCGACTATCTGAAACTGACGGACGAAGAAATCCTCGCCGTAGCCGCCCCTGCCCTTGCCCCCATCGCCGCAGCCCATCAGGCCCTTACCCTGCCCCTGCTGCAACTTGACAGCCGCACAGGCGATTGGGGCCGTTGGCTGGCGCATCATGGCAGCGCAGGGTTGCGCCCGCCCGCGATGATGTTCGATCAATTCGCCACCATGCAGCAAGCCGCCATCCACGGCATGGGCGCGGCCCTTTTGCCCGTTTACCTGATCACCCGCGATTTAGCCGAAGGTCGCCTTGTGCCCTTGTTCGGCCCGCCCATACGCGCCTTGGGCAGCTATTATTTGGTCTGGCCCAAAGACCGCCCAAAGCGCGCGCCATTAACCTCGTTCATCACCTGGCTGGGTGGCGAACTTGGCTAGACCATGGACAAAACTGACGCGCCGCAGCACAGTCAGACCATGATCGACACCCTTATCCTTGGCGGCGGACTGGCGGGCACGGCTGCAGCTCTGTGGCTGGCCGACCTTGGTCATGGGTCCACCATTGTCGAGGCGCGTCCGCGCCTTGGAGGCCGCGCCCATGCCTGCCCTTGGGGCGATGCGGGGCTTGAGGTTGACTATGGCGGCGGATGGATTCGCACGGATCATGCCGAGATGATTGGCTTGGCCAAACGCTTGGACATCACCCTGATCCCCCGCGCACCCATAATCCAGCACAGCCATTTTCGCGATGGGATGTGGCATGCCGATCCAGCGGAAGACATGGCCGCACATGACGCTGGCCTGACACAACTTCTGGCCGATGCCAAGATAATGGCCGACGACACGCCCGCATCCCGTGCACTGCACGCCATGACGCTGCAAGACTACCTAACCCACCGTGCCTTGCCGCCCTCGGTCGTGCGCGAGGTTTTGGCGTGGTGGTCCATATCCGGCTCTGCTCCGCCCGATCAGGTGGGGGTGAACGAATACCTGACCCCCAAGCTGGCCAAGGGCCTGTTGATCAAGCTGGAAGAACTGGCCTTTACCGTGCAAGGCGGCGCATCAATCATCCCCCAAGAAGCAGCCAAAGCAAGCGGGGCTGATGCGGTGCTGGGCGATGCCGCAGAGCGGCTGGAAGATCGCGGAGATTGCGTGCAAGCCACCCTCGCCTCTGGCCGAAAAATCACTGCCCGCACCGCCCTTGTGGCCCTACCCGTGAACACCCTGTCACAAATCCGCTTCACCCCACCGCTCACCCCAGCCCAATCTCGCCTTCGCAAACTGGGCCATCAGGGGGCTGCAATCAAACTGATGATCCGCGCCAAAGGCCCAAGCCCAGGCCATCTCGCCACGGGCGAGGCTTTGGGTCTGCGCTGGATATATGCAGACAGGCATCTGCCCGACGGCAGCACCCTCCTGGTCGCCTTTGGCCTGCACCGCGAAGTTGGAGAGCCAACCTTTGCCATGGTGCAAACCACCATGGCCGCCGCCTTTCCCTCCGCCGAAGTGCTAGACTTCGACTGGCACGACTGGATCAACGACCCTTTCGCGCGCGGCACTTGGGTGTCGCCCACCCTCGCCACCCTGCCCGATTACGGCCCCCAACACTGGGCCATGCAAGGCCGCATCGCTTTTGCAGGTTCAGATCTTTACAGCGCCGAGCAGGGCTGGTTTGAAGGGGCCTTGCAGACCGCTCGCACCGCTGTTGCGGCCCTTGATCTTTGCCTGAAACAGAACGGATAAGATGATGAAAATTGGCGATGTGTCCTTTTGGTATGCCGACATCGGCCTTCCCGAAACCCGCCGCCCTGCCCTGCAAGGCGATACCACGGTGGATGTGGCGATCATCGGCGCGGGTTATACGGGGCTTTGGTCGGCTTGGTATCTGAAACAAGCGCGGCCAGATCTGAACATTATCATTCTTGAAAAAGACTTCGCAGGCTACGGCGCATCAGGGCGCAATGGCGGATGGTGCATGGGCACTTTTGCTTGGGACCATGAACGCTACGCCGCAGCCTCTTCGCGCCAAGCGGTGTTGGATATGGCGGCCCACCTGCGCGGCACGGTGGCCGAGATTGCCCGGGTCTGTGAAGAACAGGGCATCGACGCCGACTTTTTGCCGACCGAAGAATTGATGATCGCCTCAAACCCCGCGCAGATGGCCCGGTTGAAATCGGAACTGGCCCATCGCCACCATTGGGGAGAGGTCGACCGCGTGCGTGAACTTTCCGCCGCCGAAGTGCAACAGCGCATCAGCGTGCCGGGGGTGACGGGCGCACTGTCGATCACCGGCATGGCGCGCATACAGCCCGCCAAACTGGTGCGCGGCTTGGCCGATGCGGTGGAACGTGCGGGCGTGCGGATCGTCGAGGGGACCGAGGTTCTGTCTTACGCCGCAGGCCAAGTCATCACCACCAAAGGCACCCTCACAGCCCCCGTGATCTTGCGCGGAACAGAAGGCTTCACCGCCACGCTAAAAGGCCACAAGCGCGACTGGTTGCCGCTGAACTCTGCCCAAATCGCCACCGCCATTCTGCCGCCCGAGGTTTGGGCCAAAATCGGCTGGGACGGCCACGAATTGATCGGCGATCTGAACAATTCCTATTGCTACTGCCAACGCACCCGCGAAGGCCGCATCACCGTGGGCGCGCGCGGCGTGCCCTATAAGTTCGGCTCAAAGATGGACAAGAACGGTGCGCCTGATGCCGAAACCATCCGCCGCCTGACCGAAGTGCTACATCGGTATTTCCCCGAAGCTGCAGCCTATCCGATTGAACACGCTTGGTGCGGTGTGATTGGCGTGCCGCGCGATTGGTGCGCCACGGTGGGGTTTGATCAGGCCACGGGTCTAGGATGGGCGGGCGGCTATGTAGGGGTGGGGGTTTCAACATCCAACCTCGCAGGGCGCACCTTGGCCGATCTGGTCTTGGGCAAAGACACCGAGATCACCCGCTTGCCTTGGGTCAACCGCCGCGTGCAGGTGTGGGAGCGCGAGCCGTTCCGCTGGCTGGGCGTGCATACGATGTACACGCTGCTGCGTCTGGCGGATCGGCGCGAAGAGCGGTTGGGCATTGGCCCGTCGCGGTTTGCGAAGTTTGGCAATTGGCTGACGGGGCGGCATTGAACGCCCGATTTTTCTGCGAAAAATCTCAGGGGCGCTGGTTGGTTACGATGGGCAGTTCGTCTATCTTTAAGCGTGTTTGCTAAGCTTCATCATTGACTGATAAGCCAGCGTCCGCACCACGATTTTTCGCAGAAAAATCGGGAGTCATAGGCCACTCAACAAAATCTCAAGCTTTGGAATCGTCCCCGTCGCCGTCTCGCCCTTCAAGCATTCAGCCGCAGCACGGTGCCCTAGGCCCAGCGCACGCAGCGGTTCCCAGCCTTGATGAATGCCCCAGATCACCCCCGCACAAAACGCATCGCCTGCGCCCAAGGGGTTAACGATCAGCGTCGCGGGGTCTGGCAAGCGCGTCACCGTCCCGCCATGGCCCGCCCAAAGGCCCAAAGCAGGGGTGTGGATGATCACAGCGCGGTTGACCCCTGAAGCGAGCAGCGCCTGTGCGGCTTGACCGATGCCAATCTGATCGTCGGGGCCAGCAATCTCGATCCCAGTCGCCAAAGCGGCCTCAACCTCGTTCAGGAACAGATAGTCAATCTGGGACAGGCTGGCCGCGACAACGGCGGCAAAGTCTGGGCCAGCTTTCGAGACAAGATCGACACACGTCACCATCCCCGCAGCCCTTGCCCGCGCCAACACCCGCGCGGCACCTGTTTGGCCGTCTTGCAAGGCATCCAAGGCGCCGAGCAGGTTCAGGTAGCCCAGATAAAACACCCCCGCCCCCGCCTATGCCGCAGCCTCGACAGGCAGGTCTCCTTCGCTCAACAGATCATTGCAGCCGGGGTGGTAAAAGAACGTCCTACTGTCGCCCGGAAGGGTCATCACATGGGTATGTGCCGTCATCGCCCGCCCTGTGCTTTCCAGCCAGCGCAGATCGGCGCGTGATCCGGCCAGCGCCGCGCGGCAGGTCGCCCCATGTTGGTCAGCGCCCACCAAGCCCATAGCAAACAGCGGCACATCGACGCCAAAGGCATCCAGCGCCAGCAGCACATTGGCAGCCCCGCCACCGATGCCTTCCACCTCGTTCGATATCGTCACCAGTTCGGATTTGTCTGGCCAGCGGTCGATCACATGGACAATATCCACGATCCAATTGCCCGCACAGACAATCCCGCCCGTCATGTGTAATCCACCGCCACTGTGCGCCCTTCCACCCCCGCTTGCAGCGCTGCGGTCAAAACGGCGTGGTGATCGGCAGCTTCGGCAGGGGTGGCGCAGACAAAGCCCTTGGCATCGCCGCCCGTCATCTCGTCCAAGAACGCCGCCCACATCTGCAAGATCGCATCTGTGAAGCCGAATTCAAAGATCCCGCCCGTGATGGCGGGGAATAGGGGCGTATAGCCCAAATCCTCGGTCGACCAAGCCTGCGGCCCGCCTGCCGTGTAGCGCATAAAGCTCCACTGGCGGGGGGTTTTGGTGGAAAAGCTCGCGGAACCGTGCATCCCTAGCACCTTAAGCGACCACGAATTGGCCTCCCCGGGGGCGATGCGCCATGTCTTTAACGTCATGGGAAAATCGCCCAAAGCGTGGGGCACATGGGCGTGGATCGTGGCATTGTCCCAAGTGTCACAGGCCACCATCGCCCCATTGCCATCGGGCCTTTGGCTGACGCGCTTGACCAGATCGGCGGAGACACGCGAAGGTTTCCAACCCAAGCGTAGGGGCACGTGCAACACGTGCATCCCCAGATCGCCAAGACAGCCATACGCGCCGTTCACCTGCGACATCCGCTTCCAGTTCAACGGCTTGTCGGGGTTGATGTCGGATGAATGCAGAAAATTCGCCTCGACCTCCAAGATCGGGCCAACAGCGCCCGATTTCACAAAATCAATCACCTTCTGCGCGCCGGGATAAAACGGCATCTCGGACGAGCAGCGCACAAAGACATCCGGATAGGCCGCGACCGCGTCCATAATCACGCGGTTCTGCGCGCGGTCCATGCCAAAGGGCTTTTCACCGAACAGGTGCTTTCCGGCGGCGAGAATGGCTGGATATATTTCAGCGTGCAGCACATGGGGCACGGCGCAATAGACGGCGTCAACCTCGGCCAAGGCCAAGGTTTCACGGTAATCGGTCGCACGATGCAAAGGCCCAAGCGCCGCGGTGAACCAATCCATGAGCGCAGGGTTCGTATCACACACGGCCACAATCTTGGGCCGCGCCGTCATGCCCGAAAGATGCATCCACCGCGCCGCAGCCGAGGCGAATTCGCGCCCCATCAGGCCACAGCCGATGATGGCAAAGCGGATCTCTTTCACCTTACGCCCCCATCATCGCCATCGCGGCATCGGCTGACACCCCGTCATGCACCACCGCCATCAGCGCCTTGGTGATCGCATCGGGGCGCGCGTGTTGCACCACATTGCGGCCATAGACGATGCCCTTAGCACCTTGCTTCATCAACTCCACCGTGCGCGCCAGAATTTCAGCGTCAGACACACGGCCACCGCCGCGCACGAGAACGGGCAGGCCTTGGGCAATTTCGATCACGCGGTGATAGTCTTGCACATGGGTGCAAGGGTCGGCCTTGATGATATCGGCCCCCAATTCCGCCGCTTGGCGCACCAATGGCAGGATCAGGTCAATGTTGCCATCGACCATATAGCCGCCCTTGGTATTGTCTTGCATGACCAAGGGTTCCACCATCAGGGGCACGCCGTAAATCTCGCATTCGCGCTTCAAAGCGTTCACGTTGCGAATGCAAGCACGGTATACTTCGGGCTGGTTTGGCAGCAAAAGCAGGTTCACCACCACACAGGCCGCATCCAGCGTCAGCGCCTGTTCCACGGGGCGGTCGATCACTTCGGAAAACAGCGTGGCAGGCAAGGGCGTGCCGTAGACATTGGCGATGTCGGTGCGCAGCACCAAGGCGGGGCGGGTCTTGCCGGGAATGGCTTGCAAAATCTTGGCCGTGCCGGGAGGAAGTTGGATTGCATCAGGCGCGGCTTTGGCCACGGTGTGGATCGACTTTGTCATATTCTCGATCCCGCCCAGAAAGGACGTTTCGTTGAACATGCCGTGGTCAATCGCCACATCGAAACAATGACCCGAGGGGGCGAAAAGGCGGTTCATGCGGGCTTGTTTCATCGGGCGATTCCTTGGGAGTGTGAACAGAGCGACACTGACCAGATCACCCTGCCCCGTCAACCGCGCGCTTGGCCCTGTCAGGCGCCCAACACCGCCGCCTGTTTGTCAGCCGAGCCTTGAATATCGGCCAAGGTCAGGCTTTCGATCAGCACAAGGTAAGACCAGAACACTTCGGCAAACACCTTGCGGATGCGGCAGGTTTCCTCGTCGCTGCAATCTTCGCAGCGCTGATAGGCGCGGCGTGACAGGCAGGGCAAGGGCGCAATCGGCCCGTCGATCATCCGCAACAGTTCCGAGATCGACACCGCCGCCGCAGGCTTGATCATCTGATAGCCGCCCGACCGCCCCCGTATTGACGCGATATAGCCCGCATTGCGGATTTCCAGCAGGATATGTTCTAAAAACCGCTTAGGCGCACCAGAGCGTTTGGCGATCTCTTCGATCGTCAAGGCCTGCGGGTCTGACTGCGCCGCTTCGTCGGCCAAAGTCAGCAAGGCCTTGAGCGCGTATTTCATCTTCTGCGTGATCATGGCCAAGACCTAGACGGAAGGGGGCAGGGAATCAACCTTGGTCAGGAACGCAACAGCGCCTCGATCTCGGCCCGCGCGGGCATGGCGGGGGCTGTGCCGGCGCGCGTCACAGAAATACCCGCCGTGGCAGAGCCAAAGCGCACTGCGTCGACCGGATCTTGCCCCTCGGCCAAGGCCGCAGCAAACCCGCCGTTAAAGGCATCGCCCGCCCCCGTCGTTTCCACCACGGGGCCAGCATAGAAGGGTGGCACATGCACGGTTCTCGTTGCGTCTTGATACAGCGCACCCTTTTCGCCCAAGGTGATGATCGCAGCCCCTGCCCCTAGGGCACGTAAGGCCCGCGCGGCAACCTCGGCCTCGGCGATGGACGTAACGGGAAGGCCTGTCAAAGCCTCAGCTTCCGATTCATTCGGGGTGACATAATCACACAGGGCCAACATCCCATCGGGCAGGCTAGCGGCGGGCGCGGGGTTTAGGATCGTGGTCACCCCCGCCGCCCGCGCCAGTTTCAGCGCATGGACGGCCACGGGGATGGGTTGTTCCAACTGGGTGACAAACACCTTGGCCGAAGCAATCAGCGCCGCATTGGCGTCGACATCACCTGTGGCGATATCGGCGGCAGCGCCCGGCGCAATGATGATGGCATTGTTGCCTGTGGCATCTTCGATGAAGATATAGGCCGCCCCCGTATAGCTTTTGGGGTCTTGCGTGATGGCCGGTGTCACCCCCGCCTTGGCCCAAGTTGCCAGCGCCATATCGGCAAAGGGGTCTTTGCCCAAGCGGCTGACAAAGTGGGTCTCAGCCCCCGCCATGGCCGCTGCCACGGCTTGGTTTGACCCTTTGCCGCCGGGCCCCAAGGCAAAGCTTTTGCCCATGATCGTCTCGCCCAGTTTGGGCTGGCGCGGGGCGCGGTAGGCTGTGTCAGCGACAAAGACGCCGAGGATAACGACGCGGCCCATCTTAGTGAACCGACCCCACCGCATCCGGCGCAATCACGCCCTTGCGGAAGATAAAGCAGCCGTAAAACCGCCGCTCACCGGTTTGGATCACGGCATAAGCCTCGCGCGCGCGGTCATAAAAATCGAAGCGCTCGATCGAGATCATCTCGCGCACACGGCCCTCGGCAGCATTGATCTTGGCTTGCACCTCGGCCTGAACCGGTTCGATCTTGTCAGGCGCGCCCACCACTTCCATGCGGCCGGCGAAGTCATCGACGAATGTGTCCAGCGGCAGCACCGACAAGACGGCTTCGACCACCTCGGCACAGGTCAAATTATCCATCCGCAGCAATTCGCCCAAAACGGTCTGGCGCGCGATGGAATCTGAAGGAAAATTGGTGTCCGCAATCACCAGCGTGTCGCCGTGGCCCATGGCGCGCAGGGCGTAAAGCACTTCGGCGTTCAGGCGGTTGTCGAGGTTCTTAAGCATCATTCCTCCCAGATGGTTTCCTGCAAGCTGCAGGGGAAATTGTCGGGCCAAGACCCGTTAGGCCAGATGGCTGCGCACCGCTGCGGCCATGGCAAGGCCCAGTTGCACCTGCGCTTCGGCCTCGTAATGGATGCCGTCCACCGGGCTGACGGCAATCACCCGGCCTGCATCAAAAAAGCCCGCGTTCAGACGGGTGGTCATGGCTTGGATGGCGGCAGCCAGCCCGTGCGATTTGGCAGCACCGCCCGCAAACATCTCGGCCAAGCAACCCACTTCCAGAATGGGCGGCGGGGCCAAGACCAGCACCTTGGGCTCGGCCCCATCGGGGCCGGCGCCTGCGGCGCGGATCATGCGGACAAGGCGGTCTAGGAAAAAGGCTATGTCTGTGGCGCTGACGTGAAAGCAGTATTTCAAGTCATTCGTGCCCAGCTTAAGGATCACCATATCCAGCGGCTTGTGGCTTTCCAACAGCGCGGGCAGCACGCGCACGCCGCTGCGGTATTCGCCCGTCATCGGGTCGTCATGCACTGTGGTGCGGCCAGGGTGGCCTTCGGTGATCACCTCAAACTCTGACCCCAGGGCCTTGCTCATAACCGAGGGCCAGCGCGCCTCGTGGCCAAACCGCCCTGCCCCGTCCAAGCTGGGCATGGGGCGCGTGCCGTGGGTGTTGCTGTCGCCAAAGCATAGAATCGTGCGGGTCATCCGATACGGTCTCCGGCCTCGTCAAACAGGTGCACCATGCCCGCTTGTGGCGCGATGTGCAGCGTCTGTCCTGGTTGGAAAGCCTGACGTTCGCGCACCACAGCAGTCATTTCCACATCGCCCGCGCGCAGCACCAGATGAATTTCGGCCCCCGTGGGTTCCACCACCACCACCGTCACCGCCTGCCCCTTGTCAGACAGGGTCAGGTGTTCAGGCCGGATGCCATAGGTCAGCTTTTGGCCTTGGGCCACGGCAACCCCTGCCGGCATAGGCAGATCAACGCCGCCCCCCTTAAAGCGGTCGCCCGACACTTCGCCCGCGATCAGGTTCATCGACGGCGACCCGATAAAGCCCGCGACAAAGGTGTTGATCGGGCGGTCATAAAGCTCTAGCGGCGCGCCAACTTGGCTGATGCGGCCCTCGCGCATCACCACGATGCGGTCGGCCATCGTCATCGCTTCGATTTGGTCATGGGTGACATAAACCGTGGTCGTGCCCAAACGCTGATGCAATTCGCGGATTTCAGAGCGCATCTGCACGCGCAGCTTGGCATCAAGGTTGGACAGCGGTTCGTCAAACAAGAACACCTGCGGGTCGCGCACAATCGCGCGGCCCATGGCGACCCGCTGGCGCTGGCCCCCCGACAGGGCGCGGGGATAGCGGTCAAGGTAGGGCTTCAGGCCCAAGATGTCGGCGGCGCGATTGACGCGTGTGTCAATCTCGGCCTTGGTCATCCCCGCCATTTTCAACGGAAAGCCCATATTGGCCCCCACCGTTTTATGCGGATAGAGCGCGTAGTTTTGAAACACCATGGCAATGTCGCGTTCCGCCGGCGGCAGGTTGTTGACCACGCGGTCGCCGATAGAAACCGTGCCACCTGTGATGCCTTCTAGCCCGGCAATCATCCGCAACAGCGTGGATTTGCCGCAGCCCGACGGGCCCACAAGCACAACAAATTGCCCATCCTGAATGTCGACATTCACCCCATGCACGACCTGCATCGCACCGTAAGATTTCGTCAGATCGCGGATCCTGACTTCGGCCATAATTCCTCCCGAACGTCCTATGCAACTTGCGCCACAAACCAAGCATGGCAAATTCGTAGCCTAGGCTTGGCGCGCTGTCCATCATCTAGCACGCTAACATGTTAGATGTTGACTTGGGCGTAATGTCGCGGGAAAGTCGTGATCAAGTCTAGATGAGTCTGGACCCTAGGGTGCGGAAAGCAAAGCTTATAACGAGGCCCCGCTTGGGTCAGACCAGCTTTCCAAATCCAAAACCTGCCGCCTTGCGCGGAAACATTTTGGGAGGAATGAATGAAGGTCGAACTTTACAACCATATCGTCAATTCGGGTCTGACCCGTCGTGGCGTTCTGAAGGGTGCCGCTTCGGTTGGCGCTTTGTCGATGATGGGCAGCCTGATGGGCACCAAAGCTGCATTTGCGCAAGACGATCTGCGTCAGCAAATCCTCGCCATTCCGGGCGTGGGCAATGGCTCTCCGACGGATGCTGATTGGCAAAAAGTGGGCGAACTCTGCTTGGGCGCAACCAAGGCCAATGTGGCTGAGGGTGAGTTTGCTGGCGTTGAGCTGACCTTTATGGGTCTGAACAACCAAAACCTGCACAATCTGCTGTTCCGCGGTTTCTTGACGTCGTGGGAGGCTTACACGGGCGCCAAGATCAACTGGATTGACCTTGCACAAGCCGACTATAACCCGCGCCTGCAGCAAGCGATTGCCACTGGCACGGTTGACTTCGACATCGTCGAAATGGGCGCACCCTTCGAAGGTGACACCGCTGGCAAAGGCCTGCTGGACGAGATGCCCGATTGGGTCAAAACCCAAATCGACATGGACGATTATGTGAGCTACCTGAAGGCCCCCGTTGGCACTTGGGCTGGCAAAACCTACCGCATCACGGTGGATGGCGACTGCCACACCTTTGCTTACCGTAAGGACTACTTCGGCGAAGGCTCGATCTCGGGCATGGCTGAAGCACCGACCACGTGGCAGGGCGTGAATGCCTATTCCGCGGCCGTCAAAGGCCAAAAAGACCCGCTGACTGGCCAAGACGCCGTTGGCTACCTTGACCCGCTCAAGGGCTGGGGCGGCTTTGGCTTCTACTTCCTGGAAGACCGCGCTTCAGCCTATGCCAAGCACCCGGCTGACCCGGCATGGCTGTTTGACCCGGACACAATGAAGCCGCGCGTCAACAACCCGGCTTGGGTTCAGGCGATCCAGGACGTGATGGACAACATCCCGAACCTGCCCGCCGACCAGATCAACGCCGACCCCGGCACGACCGCGTTCCAGCAGTTCTTGGCTGGCACGGGCTCGGGCATCTGCTGGTGGGGCGACGTGGGCTCCAACGCCAAAACCTCCGACTCGTCGGTTGTGGGCGACGTTGTGGGCTTCTCGATCAACCCCGGTTCGGAAAAGGTCTACAACTCGAAGACCGGCGAATGGGAAACCCCCGAGGGCGGCAACTTCGCGCCGAACATGGCCTATCTGGGCTGGGGCATCTATGTCACCAACCGCGTGTCGGGCGACGAGAAGAAGCGCAAAGCGGCATGGTCGGCTGCTGCCCACCTTGGCGGCAAAGACATCTCGCTGTGGACCGCTGCTTACCCGTCGGGCTTCCAGCCCTATCGCAACAGCCACTTTGCCTATGACGAATGGGCTGCTGCTGGGTATGATAAGGACTTTGTGGCCGATTACCTTGGCTCCAACGCCGACAGCTACAACCACCCGAACGCTGCCATCGAACCCCGTATCCCCGGCATCTTCCAGTACTACTCGGTCGCCGAGGATGAACTGGCCAAGGGCTATGCAGGTCAATATGCATCGGCACAAGAAACCGCCGACGCGATTGCTGCCGCTTGGGAAAAGATCACCGACCAAATCGGTCGCGATGGTCAGATCGCTTTGTACAAAGCCTCGCTGGGCATGTGATCGGGCTGGGTGGGCCGAAAGGTCCATCCACACCATTCCCAACAGGCGCGCCGGGAAACCGGCGCGCTTTTTCTTTGTGGCAAAGCCCTCCGCAGAAAAAGCGGCACAGAAAACCCTGTGAGGTGAGGGAAGGTATCGCTCAATGGTTTGGCCGTGAAAGATCGTGCCCAAGCCGAGTATGGACGAGATCACCATGCCGCCCAAAATGACCACCGCAAAGGCGCTATTTGCCCCCGCCGCCAAGACGGGGCGCACAACACTTCCCCCTTTCAACGCGGGCAACGCTTCGCTAACATGTCAGCAGGCAACTTGGGTGGATTTGGATGAGCGAAGGCGATCTTCTTCATGTCGTAGCAAGCGACAACATCGGCCCAACGCGGCGCATCCTTGGACTAGCGCTGATCTGGGGCTCTCCGGCGGTTCTGGCGGTGGTGGCGCTGGTGCAAGTGCTGCAGGTCTGGGGCGGCTTTGACTTTGGCTTTACCAACTGGCGGCCCACGCTGTACGCTTTTGTGTTTTATGCGGCGTGCCTGTGCTGGGGTCAGGTTCTGGTGAAGGGCGAGCAGGGCAAACGCATTCTTTTCGTGCTGCCCGCCGCCCTGTTTGTGGTGTCGCTGACTGTCTTTCCACTGCTCTTCGGGCTGATCATCGCCTTTTCTGACTGGAACTTGTCGTCGCCCGATGGCCGCCAGTTCAATGGCATGGCGAATTTGGTGCAGATGTGGCGCGATCCTTTCTACTGGAACGCCTTGACCAATATGGTTTGGTATGTGCTGGCGATCTTGCCCGAATATGTCGTGGCCTTTTTGCTGGCCTTGATGCTGAACGCTGACATCCGCGGCCAAAAGTTTTTCCGCGTGGCCTTTTTGATGCCCTTGATGCTGTCACCCGTGGCCGTGTCTTGGATGATCGGCAAGTCGATGATGGAAACGCGCTTTGGCCCCTTAGCCAATCTGATGAAACATCTGGGCTGGGAGGATCCTTCGTTCTTCTCGTCGCCATGGATCGCCAAATCGACCATGATGCTGATGGATGCGTGGACCTTTATTCCCTTCATGATGATCATGATCTTGGCGGGTTTGCAGGCCATCCCCAAAGAGCTGCAAGAGGCCGCACGGGTGGATGGCGCCACAGGCTGGCGCGCCTTTTGGGAGGTGACCTTTCCCTTGATGTTGCCCGTGTCGATCACCGCCGTGCTTATACGGTTGATCTTCAAATTGAAGCTTGCTGACATTGTGATCAGCGTCACCTCGGGCGGGCCGGGGGGGGCAACTGATACCGTGACCAGTTTCATCTTCCGCGAGTATCGAGACAGATCGAACGTGGGCTATGGCACAATGTTGGCGATGGTTTACTTGGTGATCATCATCGTGGGCATGACGCTGCTGATGAAAGCCGCTGACCGCTATATGAAATCGAGTTACTGACATGACCACACAAATCTTTCGCGACAGCGCTGCTGACCGCACCTTTCGCGCCAAGTGGTGGACGGGGCGGGTTGTGATCTATGGCCTGTTGATCTTTTGGGCCATAGTGGCGCTGTTTCCGATATATTGGACGATGACAACCTCGTTCAAAATGGCGCCTGATGTGATGAAGGGCAGCCTTGTGCCATGGTGGGATTTTACGCCCAAATGGCTGGGCTGGAAATCCTTGGGCCTGTCGCCAAGCACGATATTTGAGCAGTCGACAGTGCGCGGAGAGTTTCTGCGGCGCTTCTACAATTCGGCTGTTATCTCCGTGAGTTCTTCGATTTTGGCGGTGATTTTGGGAAGTATGGCGGCCTATGGGTTAAGCCGGTTCAGCTACAAATTTTTGTGGATGAAGAACGCGGACATCTCTTTCTTTTTTCTCAGCCAGTTGATCCTGCCGCCGGTGGTTTTGGCCCTGCCCTTCTTGGTGCTGTATCGGGAACTTGCCCTTCTTGATACGCAGATCGGCTTGATCTTGCTTTACACCCTGTCGGTCTTGCCCATCGTCATCTGGATCATGCGTGACCAATTCGCGGGCATCCCAACCGAGCTGGAAGAAGCCGCCATGGTGGACGGCCAAACGATCTGGGGCGCTTATTTGACCATCATCCTGCCCATTGCCCTGCCCGGCATGGTGGCAGCGCTGATCTTGTCGCTGGTGTTGACATGGAACGAATACTTCTTCGCGGCCCTTCTGACCTCGACCTATGCCAACACCTTGCCCGTGATGGTGGCCAGCCAAACCGGATCGCAGGGGATTTCGTGGTGGTCGATGGCCGCCCTAAGCTTTGCCGCCATCCTGCCCTTGATCATCATCGGCATTGGCCTAGAGCGGTTCATCATCAAAGGCATGGCTGCGGGGGCGGTGAAGTGAAGAACGATTTTTCGCCGAAAAATCGGAGAAACGAATTTTCTGCGAAAATTCGGGAGCCGCGGGTATGTTGAAGGGAATTGATCAACGCCTGAGCGCCGAGATCGTGCATGTGCTGATGCTCATGGGGCATGGCGATGATCTGGTGATCTGCGATGTAAACCACCCCGCCGTCACCATCGCCAAAGAAACCACCTATGGCGCTTTGGTCGATATGTCGGGATGCAACCTGTTGACGGCTGCCGAGGCGATCCTAAGCCTGATGCCCCTCGACACCTTTGTGCCTGCCCCCGTGGCGCGGATGCAGGTGGTGGGCGATGCCGGCAAGGTGCTGCCACTGTTTGCAGACATGCAGGCCACCTGTTCACGTATTGAAGAACGCGAGATTGCCCTTGAGCCGCTTGAGCGGTTTGAGTTTTATGACAGAGCCAAGAACGCCTTTGCCATCATCCGCACCTCGGACAGCGGGCCTTATGGCTGCTTTATCCTGAAAAAAGGCGTGATCGATCTACCGACGAACTAAGGCGACACCGCTTTGCACTTATCGCCCCAGAGGGCTTCGCACCTTCCACATGGCGTCTTGGGGCAAGGGGTTAGAGATTAAGCAGAGATTTCAGGTGAGCCAGGATCACCGCAACCCCGGCCTCGCCTTGGGCTTTGGTCGCACGGGGGGCGGTTTGGGTGTACCAGGTTGAGTTTTGGGCCATGCGCGGGGCTTCCACCGTTTCGGGGGCCAGCGCCAGCATAAGGGCGGTTTCGCCTTCGCCAGCGTGGTCAAAGGGGAAGTGCGCGGCGACTTCGGGCGGCATCAATGGGTGAATGCGGATCCAGTTGAACGGGTTGTCGCCCACGGCATGGCCTTCGTAATAGGTCTCCATGGTCGGGGCGCCCCACCAGCCTTCGCCTTGGGTTGCCTCTAGATGGGCAAAGACGGCTTGGCGCGCGGCCAAGCGAAAGGCCAGATCAGTCGGCATGCCTTGGGCAAAGTTTTCGGTTTGGTGGTGGATAACCCCGTGGATGTTGCGAAAGCCTACTTTCAGCAGGGCGGCAAACAGGGCTTGCGCCATGGGCAGGAAGGTTTGCGCGTCGACATGCAGCGAGCCACTTTTGGGGCCAGCTACAGCATGACTCGCCGCGCCATAGGCAAAGGCGGGCAAGATGATCAGGCGGTCGGGGGCTTGGGCTTCCAACCTGTCAAGACAACGGGTGACGGCCAAAAGGTCAACCCCAAGCGGCAGATGCTCGCCGTGGTATTCCTGAACACCAATTGCCATGACCAAGGGCGTGTTGGCGGCAATGGCGTCTCGCAGGTGGTGCGGGGTGAGGAGTTCATATCTCATAAAGCTGCCATCAAATCCTTGGTTTGCGCGTAAAGGGCGCGGAAGATTGGGTATTGGCGGGCATAAGCGGCGTGGCTTTGGGCGGGGACGATGTAATCGACCGGGTTCCAGCGGGCGATGTCGCCCGGCTGCGCCAGCCCAACAGCCAAGGCTGCCAGATAGGCATCGCCGTAACTGGCCCCCGTGGTGATGCCACAAACGCTTTGATCCAATCCCGTCAGATCAGAGGTCGCCTGCATCCAAGGCTTGTTCTTGGTGCCGCCGCCCACAGCCAGCACACGGTGCGGGGGGCTTCCGGCCTCGGCGTAGGTATCGGTGATGTGGCGGGTGGCAGAGGCTATGCCCTCAAGCGCTGCGCGGTACATAGCGCCCCTGTCATGGGTCAGGTTCAGACCAAAGAAAGCGCCCTTGGCGTGGGGATCGTGAATGGGGGTGCGTTCGCCCGAAAAATACGGCAGGCAGATCAGCCCATTGGCACCGGGCGGGGTGGCGTTCGCCTCGGCCGTCAGGGTGGCAAAGGCTGTGTCCTTGGGCAGATCGCGCGCGAATTGGTCGCGGAACCAATGGGTCAGCGTGCCCGATGTCGCCAGCCCCGCCATAGCCGCGTGTTGCCCCGCCACCAGCCAAGGCGCGTGCCACAGGCGCGGGTCAGTCAGACGCTTTTGGGCGATTTCGATGATGAAGATGGTCGATCCATACATCATCATCATATCGCCGGGTTCGGCCACACCGACCGACACCGCCTCTGCCGCGGCATCAATCGTGCCGCAGATGACGGGGGTTCCCATAGCAAGGCCCGTTTCGCGGGCGGCGGCTGCGCTGACCGCTCCCGCAATTTCGCCCGACCACATCAGGCTTGGCAACATGGCGGCGGGGCAGATATCGGCCAAATCACAGCACCAGTCCTGCCTTACGATGTCATAAAGCGGGGCAAAGGTAGAGGCGGTGTAATGATCAATCACAAAGCGGCCGGTCAGCTTCCATGTGAGATAGGTGGTCGAAGTGACAATCTTGTCCGTCTTGACCCACAGCTCGGGCCGCTGGCGGCGCAGCCAAAGGATCTTGGGGCCAACGGCCTGCGAGGTCAGGGCATTGCCGCAGCGCTGCAAGATGGTCTCGACCCCAATCTCGGCGTTCAACAGGTCAATCTCATCGGCGGCACGGGTGTCGACCCCATAAAGCACACCGTTCATCAGGGGCTGCCCTGCCGCGTCTAAGGGCAACATACAGGGCCCGATGGCCGAGGCCGCAACGCATTTGATATCCTGCGGGTCTACGCCTGATTGGGATAGGAGGGTGCGGGTGATAAAGACGAAATCACCCCACCAATCCTCTTCAGCCCGATGTTCGGCCCAACCGGCACGAGGCACGATCATCTCATGCGCCCGCGCCGCTTGGGCTATGATACGTCCCGACGCGTCAACCAAGACACCCTTGGATTCAAACGTGCCAATGTCGATGCCAAGGGTCAGGTCCATGTCAGTCACGCTCCAGTTTCATCGCTGCAGGGATGCGGTCTAGCGCGCCGTCTAAAAGCCGCACCAAGCCCACCAGATCACGCAGATCGCAGCATTCTATGGTGGAATGCGAATGGCGCATGGGATAGCCCACGTCGATCGAGGCCACGCCATCGCCCAAGAGTTGGACATAGCTGAGGTCGGTCAGCACCCCCACTTGGGCCGATCGTTGCAGCGGCAGCGACAGGGCCTGCGCCGTGTCTTCCATCAAAGACACCAGCGCCGGATGCGGGATCACCCCGTTCAAAGTGCCGCGCCCGTGGAAAGAATACAGGCTGATCCCCGGCCCACCACCCATCACCATCTCGCCCCGATCCGCCATATCGGGCGTGTCGGTGGCCAGCATCAGGTCAATCTGAATGGCAATGTCGGGGTGCAGGTTTTGCGCTGCGACAACCGCGCCGCGCAGGTTGAATTCTTCTTGCACCGACCAGACCAAATAGAGCGTTGGCCCGTCGCGCCCCTTACGGGCGCGGGCAAGATCAAGGAGCGCTGCACAGCCAGCGCGGTCATCAACCGATGTGCCCGCAATGCGCTCATCCGCCAGTTCAATCACGCGGGGTGCATAGACCACCGGCGTGCCGATGCGGATGCCCGCCGCCTCCACCGCCGCTTTGCTGCCATGGCCGGTGTCGATGCGAATCTCGGGTGCTGTCAGGACTTTGTACTTTTCGTCGGGCGTGGTGGCGTGGTGGGCTTTGTTCATGATGATGCCCGCGATATCGCCCGCAGCACCGCATAAGGTTACCTCTTGGGCTGCCATAGCGCGTTCGCTCACCCCTCCCATGCGTTCGACCCTGATCAGGCCATCCGCTTCGATCTTGCGCACGAAAAAGCCCAACTGGTCCATATGGGTGAAGATCATAACCGATGGCTTGGCTGGATCGCCTTGGATCGTGGCGATCAGGTTGCCCAAACGGTCCGTGCGGTTGGGCAGGCCCAAATCATTCAACTGGCCGCGCAACCAAGCGGCAACGCGTTCTTCATGACCTGATAGGCCTGGAATGGCCATCAGGGTCTTTAAATCAGCGCGCAGGCGGGCGATCATTTGCCGCCCCGTGCGGCGCGGGCCTTGGCCATAAAGTCAATGGCGCGGTCAGGGTCAATCGCGTTCCATGTGTGGCCGTCGTATTTCAGCGCTGATCCGACCACACAGCCGTCGGCAGCACGCAGGACATCGGCGATGGTGGAGTGTTTGACGCCGGTGTTGGCCAGAACCGGTGTGTCGGGCAGCACGCGTTTGACGGCCTCAAGATCGCTCATCGCCGCAGCCTCGCCGGTGATTGCGCCCGATACCAGCACGGCATCTGGGATGGACGAGAATACGGCCGATCGCGCGCGGTCCGCCAAGGGCCTGCGGTCTAGGCTATCGGCAAACTCGGCGCTGACATTGTAAAGCATCGCCAAATCCGCCCGCCCAAGGCGGTTGCGGTAGCGCATGGCGGCACCAGCGTTGGGGGTCCACGGGCCCATGTCGCTGGCGTAGGTGCCGGTGAAAATCTCACGCACAAAATGCGCGCCGGTGGCGGCGGCAAGCGCCACAGTCGCCATGGGGTCCCACAGCACGTTCACGCCAAAGGGCACCGCGATCTCTGACCGCATCGCGCCGATCACAGCGGCCATGGTGGCTGTGGAAGCGGTGTCGACCTGAAATTCATAGGGCCGATCGTTCTCGTTGCCAAACATCACGGCGTCAAACCCCGCCGCCTGCAACGCGCGCAGGTCTGCTTGCGCCCCCGCCAGCAGCCCTGCAATCCCTGCCTTTTCGTCATAAAGCGGGCTACCCGGCAAGGCCCCCAGATGAACCATGCCAATCACTGGCTTGGTCTGGCCAAACACTTTCGCAAAATTCCGCATCTTCCCCCCCGATGTGCCGCAAAAGACTGCACAAGCTTATCGATTCATACTAGCATGTTAGCCACGCAGCAAAGGGAGTTGCAATTGAAGACACGGGTCTGGGATCGATTGGGCAAAGGCGCCTTGCAGTTTACCGAACTGGGCTTTGGCACGGCCCCCGTGGGCGGGCTTTATCGGCCCGTCTCGGGCGATGAGGCCCATGCCACCATGACCCGCGCTTGGGACGCAGGGGTGCGCTATTTTGACACAGCGCCGCTCTATGGGCTCGGCCAGTCGGAAACCCGCCTGAACCGCGCCTTGGCGGGGCGGTCGGGGTTTATCGTGTCATCCAAGGTCGGGCGGTTGCTGCGGCCCACGCGCAAGGGCGAAGAGCGTGACGGGATAGGCAAATGGTTTGATGTGCCCAACCGAAAAGAGATTTTCGACTATTCCTATGATGGCGTGATGCGCTCGGTTGAATTTAGTCTTGAGCGCACAGGCCTTGACCGGATCGACCTAATCTATGCCCATGATCTGGACATTTTCACCCACGGCTCGGCCGAGGCGATGCAGGCCCGCTTGGACGAGTTTATGGCCAGCGGCTACAAGGCCCTGGTGGCGCTGCGCGACCAAGGCGTGATCCGCGGCTTTGGCGCAGGGATCAACGAATGGCAGCCCGCACAGTGGCTGGTCGAGCGGGGGGATTTTGACATCTTCCTGCTCGCAGGGCGCTATACCTTGCTGGAACAAGAGGCCTTGGACAGTTTCCTGCCGCTTTGCTTGGCGCGCGGCGTGGGGATCGTGATCGGTGGGCCATACAATTCAGGTGTGCTGGCGACCGGCGCACGACCCGGGGCGTTTTACAACTATAACCCGGCCCCCGATTGGGTTTTGGCCAAGGTGGCCAAGATAGAAGCGGTCTGCGCCGCGCATAAGGTGCGGCTGGTGGACGCGGCCTTCCAGTTCCCCCTGCTGCATCCGGCGGTCGTGTCGATCATCCCTGGCGGGCAAGGCGTGGCCGAGGTGGATGCCAATGTTCGTGCAGCCAGCGCGGTTATTCCCGCAGCGCTTTGGGCCGATCTAAAAGCCCAAGGCCTGATGCGCCAAGATGCACCGACAGGAGCCTTGGCATGAAAATCGACAGCCACCAACATTTCTGGAACCCCGCGCGTGGTGATTATGACTGGATGCCCAAGGGCGACCCCGTGCTGGATTTGGTCTATCGCCCGTCAGACCTGACAGCCACCTTAGCCCGCCATCAGATCGACGGCACAGTTTTGGTGCAAGCCGCCGCCACCGTGGCCGAAACGGAATACATGTTGGGTCTGGCCGATGCATCAGACTTTATCAAAGGCGTGGTGGGTTGGGTGGATTTCGAACACCCCGCAGATGCAAAGGTGCTGGAACGGCTGAAAGCCCATCCCAAGTTCAAGGGCGTGCGCCCGATGATCCAAGACATCCCAGACGACAACTGGATGCTGCGCGACGATGTGCAATGGGCCTACGCTGCGCTGAGCGATCTGGACCTGACCTTTGACGCCTTGGGCTTTCCGCGCCATTTGGCCAACTTCCTGACGATCCTAAATCGCTATCCCAAGCTGCGGGTGGTGATTGACCACTGCATGAAGCCGCAAATCCGGGATCATAACGCCGCCAACTTCGCCTTTTGGGCCGAAGGCATGGCGCGCTTGGCCGGAGAGACGGGAGCTTTCGTCAAATTCTCGGCCCTGATCACCGAGGCCAATCCCGACTGGTCGGTAGACGCGCTGCGGCCCTATGTTGACCATATCCTAAGGGTCTTTGGGCCAGAGCGGATCATGTGGGGGTCTGATTGGCCGGTGTGTCGATTGCGGGCGGAATATGATGGCTGGATTTCAGCGGCGAAAAGCCTAACCGCGCATCTGCCCCCAGATGCGCAAGCGCATGTTTATGGCAGGACAGCCGAGCAGTTCTATAGGCTGTGAAGAAACGATTTTTCGCAGAAAAATCGACTTTATGATTTTTCTGCGAAAAATCAATTCTTGCACCAAAAACAAGCGCAGCACTTAGCTATAAAGCTGTGCCGCCACCGCCTGCATGGCCGCTGCGGCATCTTGCACGGCCGTGGCACTTGCCAGCGCCACATCCGACGAAAGCCGCTTGGCCGTGGCCCGCAAACGATCAGTCATCATCACATTCGCCGCGGCCTCTGCCACGGGGTTCAGGCCGGAATGATCGGGGAAGGTGTCAAAATAAATCACCCCGTCATAGGCTTGGCGGTCCAGCTCCACGAACAATTCCAATGTCTGCATCGGATGGACAGACCCCACCATCAATCCATCATCGCGCTTGCCGTAGCCATCGTTCAAATGCACGCCCAAGATGCGCGAATAGCGCCCCGCCAATTGCGCCGATTGCGCAGGGATTTCGCCCGCAAACAGCACATGGCAGAAATCCAGCGTGATGCCGGTATTGGTCCGGCCCAATTCCTTGATCGCCAGAAGGTTGGTCGCAATATCGGGCATCAGAGAAAAAGCGCGGGGTTCGTTCGGTTTGTATTCCAGCGACACATCAACCGCAGGATTATGATCGCAAACCTGTGCCAAACATTCCAAACTGTCGTCCCACATCCGCGCGTAATTGCCCTGAAAAGCGTAATCCACGCCGTCTTGACCCATCCATAGGGTCATCACCTTGCCACCCATTTCTGCCATCGCATCCAAGCCGCGCTTGGTGATATCCACCGCCGCTTGGCGCACTTTGGCATCCGGGTTGCTGAAAGCCCCCAGACGAAAGCCGGGGTCGGTGTAATAGCGCATCGCCACACCATTCAGCGCAATGCCGTGGTCAGCCATGATGCGCGAGAGCGTGGCGGGGGGGATGCCCTCAAAATGGTCGGGAAAGTTCAGATCGGCGGCGTCGATCCCCGGCACCTCGGCAATGCGGGCCAAAAGGTCGGGCACGGTGGGGTTCTTTAGACCCAACTTGAAAGCGTTCAAGCGGGCGGCATATCGGGGGCGGTTGGGAATCATGATATCCTAGTCAGGTTCGAACAAATCGGGACGCGCCAGCGCCAAGGGTTCCAGAAAGCCTATAAGTTGCCCCAAATGCAAGCGTGTAGCCGCACGAGCTGCCACGGGATCACGCGCCTCAATGGCCGCCAAGATCGCTTGGTGCTCGGCATAGGTCGATTGCACACGGCCGGGCGCCGGCAAGATCAACTGCCGCGCGCGGTTGACATGGACCCAAGAAGTTTCAGCCAAGGCCGCCACACGGCGGTAGCCCGTGAAAGACAGGATCAGTTCGTGCATGGCGGCGTCGGTTTGATAGAAGCCGTCAAAATCATCATCGTCCAGCAGCGCCTGTTGGAGGCGCAGGTTGTGGCGCAACTGGGTCAATTCATCTTCGGTGATGGTCTGGGCCACATTTTCCACTGCAGCCAGTTCCAACGCCTCACGCAGGAACGCACCTTCGCGAATTTCGGCCAACGAAAAGCGCGCCACATAGGTGCCCGTTTGCGGCACGATACGGACCAGATGTTCCACTGCCAAGCGCGTCACGGCCTCTGACACCGGCGAGCGCGACACCCCCAATTGTGCGCAAATCTCGGGCTTGCGCAGGCTGTCGCCGGGGCGGAAGGACATTGACAAGATCGCCTCGCGCAGGCTGGCGTAGACGCGCTGCGCCAAGGATCCGGCAAAGGCGTCCAATGGCCGCAAAGGTCTGCGCGGGGGCAACTGCACCTCTAGCGCGGGTACTTCTGGGGCTTGGCGGGGGGCGTCTTGCATACTAACATGTTAGCTTGGGCCTAGCGCCTGTCAACCATCCCGCCCTGCCCTGCGCTGTGCTGTGGCGTCGAAGAGAAGGTCTTTAGCCCATGAATAGTCCCAACACCCATTCTGTGATCCGCCTGCATCCAAGCGACAATGTGATCATCGCGCTTAAGGATCTTAGCGCAGGCGCAATCGTACCAGAGCTTTCCGCCCCCTTGGCTCAAGCCGTGCCGCGCGGGCATAAGGTTGCCACAACCGCGATCAAAGCGGGGGCGCAGGTGATCCGCTATGGCCAGATCATCGGCGATGCCACACAAGACATCGCAGCAGGTGCCCATATTCACACCCATAATCTGGGGATGGGCGTGCATAGCACCGACTATGCCTATGCCAGCGAAAGCAACCCGCAGCCGTTGGTGACGCAAAAGCGCACGTTTATGGGCTATCCTAGGGCTGACGGCAAATATGGCACGCGGAATTATCTGGGCATCCTGACCTCGGTCAACTGTTCCGGCTCGGTCGCGAAATTCATCGCCGAAGCGGTCGAACGCGAGGGCTGGCTGAAAGACTTCCCCAACATCGACGGCGTGGTGCCGATTGTGCACGGCACGGGCTGCGGGATGAGTGGGAAAGACGAAGGCTACGCCACCTTGTTTCGCACCCTGCAAGGCTATGCCCGCAACCCCAACTTTGGCGGCATTCTGCTGGTGGGCCTAGGGTGTGAGGTGTTGCAGGTGGGCAATCTGATCGGTCTTGACCGGCTGCGCAGCGACGGCAATTTCCGCCATATGACGATCCAAGACGTCGGCGGCACGCGCCGTTCGATTGAGCGCGGCGTGGCGGTGCTGAAGGAAATGGCCGTCATGGCCAATGAACACAAGCGCGAGCCTGCAGGGTTAGAGCACCTGATGGTCGGCATGCAATGCGGCGGGTCTGATGGCTATTCGGGCATCACCGCCAACCCCGCCTTGGGGGCGGCGTCTGATCTGTTGGTGGCCCATGGCGGTACGACGATCCTGTCAGAAACGCCCGAAATCTACGGCGCAGAGCATCTGCTAACCCGCCGCGCTGTCAGCCAAGAGGTGGGCGAAAAGATCGTCGAGCGCATCAAGTGGTGGGAAGACTACACCGCACGCTTGGGCGGCGAGATGGACAACAACCCCTCACCCGGTAACAAAAAGGGCGGGCTGACCACGATCTTGGAAAAGTCGCTGGGCGCTGTGGCCAAAGGCGGCACGGCCCCCCTGACGCAGGTGTACAAATACGCCGAACCCGTCACCGAGCGCGGCTTTGTCTATATGGACAGCCCCGGCTACGATCCGGCATCTGTCACAGGCCAGATCGCGTCGGGGTCGAATCTGATCGTCTTCACCACGGGGCGCGGGTCGGTTTCGGGCTACAAACCCACGCCTTGCATCAAACTTGCGACCAATTCTGAAATGTACGACCGCATGGCCGAAGATATGGACATCAACTGCGGCGACATCATCACCGACGGGGTCAGCCTTGAAGACAAGGGCCGCGAGATATTCGAGATGTTCATCACGGTGGCATCGGGCGGGCAGACCAAGTCAGAAGAACTGGGTTTTGGCGGGGCAGAGTTTGTGCCTTGGGCCATGGGCGCTGTGATGTAAGGGGGGGCGCTCTGCGGACCCGGCTGGGGGGTTTCACACCCCCCAGCCCCCCGTGGGATATTTGTGCACGTATGAAATAGAAAAGCCCCCGCGATTTGGCGGGGGCCTTTTTGTTCGTGGGCTGAGATCAGATATCCAGCGTGTTTTCGTTTTCCCATGCCGAGAAGTGCGAGGCGTAGCTGTTCCACTCACGCGTTTTGAGCTTGATGAAGGCGGTCGAGAATTCTTCGCCCATCATCGCTTTCAGCGTCTTGTCCTTGTCGTATTCGCGCAAGGCATCCAGCAGGTTCAGCGGCAGTTTCGGGGCACCTTTCACAAGGTGGCCTTGCTGGTACATGTCGATGTCGTAACGCTTGCCCGGATCGGCATTGGTGCGCACGCCGTCAAGGCCTGCGGCGATGATCACGGCTTGCAGCAGGTATGGGTTGGCCGCGCCATCGGGCAGGCGCAGTTCAAACCGGCCCGGTCCGGGGACGCGCACCATGTGGGTGCGGTTGTTGCCTGTCCATGTCACCGTGTTGGGGGCCCAAGTGGCACCTGACGAGGTGCGCGGGGCGTTGATGCGCTTGTAGCTGTTCACGGTCGGGTTGCAGATCGCAGCCAAAGCCGAGGCGTGCTTCATGATACCGCCAAGGAACGTGCGGCCACGGTCAGACAGCGACAGTTCTTTGGACGGGTCCGAGAAGACGTTCGACTTGCCATCCAAGCTCCACACCGAGATATGGGCGTGGCAGCCCGAGCCTGTCAGCCCTTTGAACGGCTTGGGCATAAAGGTGGCGCGGTAGCCGTGCTTTTCAGCCACAGACTTCATCATGAACTTGAAGAAGCTGTGCTTGTCAGCGGTTTGCATCGCGTCGTCGTATTTCCAGTTCATCTCGAACTGGCCAATCGCGTCTTCATGGTCGTTTTGGTAGGCTTCCCAACCAAGCTCCAGCATGTAATCGCAGACTTCGGCGATCACGTCATAGCGGCGCATCACAGCTTGCTGGTCATAGCAGGGCTTTTCGGCCGTATCATAGGGGTCAGAAATCTGCGTGCCTTCGGGGTTGAGCAAGAAGAACTCAGGCTCGACCCCCGTCTTGATCCGCAGGCCTTCCTTGGCGGCTTCGCCGATCAAGCGTTCCAAGACGTTGCGCGGCGCTTGGTCGACAAGCTTGCCCTCCATCTTGGCGCGCGCTGCTACCCATGCCACATCCTTTTTCCACGGCAACTGAATGGCCGAGGACGGATCAGGTACAGCCATCAGGTCGGGATGGGCGGGGGTCAGGTCAAGCCAAGTGGCAAAGCCCGCAAAGCCTGCCCCATCGTCCACCATATCGTTGATCGCCTGTGTCGGCACCAGTTTGGCGCGCTGACCACCGAACAAGTCGGTGTAGGAGATCATGAAGTACTTAACACCGCGTTCTTTGGCCCAAGCGGCCAGATCCTTGGTCGGAGCGTGTGACATTATAGTCTCCCTGTTCGTTTTTTTTCTTCAAAAGCCGCCGTTACGGCCCGGTATCCAGTTTGTGCCTGCAAGGGGAACCCCGGCCATGGCCGCGCCTTCGATCGTCAGCGCGCAAAGGTCTTCGGGTTCAAGGTTGTGCAGGTGGTTTTTGCCACAGGCGCGCGCAATCGTCTGCGCCTCTAGCGTCATGACTTTCAGATAGTTTTTCAGGCGGCGACCGCCCAGAACGGGGTCAAACCGCGCGGCCAGTTCGGGGTTTTGGGTTGTGATGCCGGCAGGGTCGCGGCCTTCGTGCCAGTCGTCGTATGCGCCGGCTGTCGTGCCGAGTTTGTTGTATTCGGCTTCAAGTGCTGGGTCGTTGTCACCCAAGGCGATCAGCGCTGCCGTGCCGATGGCCACAGCATCCGCGCCCAAAGCCATAGCCTTGGCCACATCGGCCCCCGTGCGGATACCGCCTGAGACGATCAGTTGCACTTTGCGGTGCATCCCCAAATCTTGCAGCGCCTTAACGGCCAGTGGAATACAGGCCAAGATCGGCATACCAACGTTTTCGATGAACACGTCTTGCGTGGCCGCCGTACCGCCCTGCATCCCGTCCAGCACCACAACGTCAGCGCCAGCCTTCACAGCCAAGGCCGTGTCATAGTAGGGCCGCGCGCCACCGATTTTGATGTAGATCGGCTTTTCCCAATTGGTGATCTCGCGGATCTCCAGAATCTTGATTTCCAGATCGTCCGGACCAGTCCAATCGGGGTGGCGGCAGGCCGAGCGTTGGTCGATGCCCTTGGGCAGGTTGCGCATATTGGCCACGCGGTCAGAAATTTTCTGCCCCAGCAGCATACCACCACCACCGGGCTTAGCGCCCTGCCCCACCACAACCTCGATCGCGTCAGCGCGGCGCAGGTCGTCGGGGTTCATGCCGTAGCGCGAGGGCAGGTATTGATAGACCAGCGACTTGGAATGGCCGCGTTCTTCTTCGGTCATCCCGCCGTCACCTGTCGTGGTAGAGGTGCCAGCCGCCGAAGCGCCGCGCCCCAAAGCCTCTTTCGCGGGGCCAGACAGCGCGCCGAATGACATCCCCGCAATGGTGATCGGAATGTCCAGATGGATCGGGTTTTTGGCAAAGCGGGTGCCCAGCCAAACATCGGTGGCGCATTTTTCACGGTAGCCTTCCAGCGGATAGCGTGAGATTGACGCGCCCAAGAACAGCAGGTCGTCAAAATGCGGCAAGCGGCGCTTAGAGCCACCGCCACGGATGTCATAAATCCCAGTGGCGGCCGCGCGGCGGATTTCAGCGTTCACGTCGTTGGAAAAGGTCCACGACATTTTCGGCGGGGTGTGGGGAAAATCGCTCATATCTGCCTCAGTACGCCGCAGCGTTGTCGATATTGAAGTTATACAGCTTGCGGGCCGAGCCATAGCGGCGGAATTGCTCCGGCTTGGCTTTGTGATCCGCTTCGCCGCGACGCAACAGGTCTTCCAAAAGGGCGTAATGTTCGGGACGCATCTCTTTTTCGATGCAATCAGCCCCCAGCGACTTGACCTTGCCGCGCACGAAAAGCCGCGCTTCATAGAGTGAGTCGCCCAGCGCTTCGCCTGCGTCACCAAGCACGACGACCGAACCCGACTGCGCCATAAAGCACGACATATGGCCGATGTTGCCATGCACGACGATCTCGATGCCCTTCATCGAAATGCCGCAGCGCGACGAGGCGTTGCCCTTGATCACCAGCAAGCCACCGCGCCCAGTGGCACCGGCATATTGGCTGGCATCGCCGTCAATCACAACTTTGCCCGACATCATGTTTTCAGCCACACCCGGGCCAGCCGAGCCTTTGATAAAGATCGAGGCTTGCTTGTTCATACCCGCGCAATAGTAGCCGGTTGATCCGCGCACAGTGATTTCCACCGGCGCATCAACGCCCGCAGCGATGGCATGCGCTCCCTTGGGGTTGATAACTTCCCAAGCCGTCATGTTGGTCTGGCCTTTGAGCGCGTGCAAGGAAGAGTTCAAGGCACGCAGGCCGTCTTTGGACAGATCGAAAGTCTGCATTCCTTAACGCTCCCAGAAGTAAACAGTGGCGGGTTCCGGCTCCCAGATGCGGGCGGTTTCGATGCCGGGCAGGTTCACCAAGGCGCGGTATTCGCTGCCAAAGGCGACGTATTGGTCAGTTTCAGCCATCACAGCGGGCTTGCAAGCGATGGGGTCACGCACCACGCCAAAGCCGTTCTTGGTGCCGACAACAAAGGTAAAAAAGCCGTCCAGATCGGTCAGGGTCGCCTCCAGCGCATGGCCCAAAGTGTCACCGCTTTGCAGCTTGTGGCTGATGAAGGCAGCGCCGACTTCAGTGTCGTTTTCGGTTTCAAACGTCATGCCAAGTCGCTTCAGCTCGCGCCGGACGCCGTTGTGGTTGGATAGCGAGCCGTTGTGCACCAAGCATTGATCGTTGCCGGTCGAGAACGGGTGTGCGCCCATCGTCGTCACAGCTGATTCTGTCGCCATGCGGGTGTGGCCGATGCCATGCGTGCCGCCCATTTTGGCGATGCCAAAGCGGGCTGCCACGTCTTTGGGAAGGCCCACTTCCTTGAAAATCTCGATGCCTTCGCCGGCGCTCATCACTTTGACCTCGGGGCGCAGATGCGTCAGGGCAGAGCGTGCAGCTTCCAACTGAGCCACTGGCACTTCCAATACGGCATGAGTGTCTTTGATCAACATCAGCACGGGCGTGCCGATGGCGTCCTTAAGATCCGCATCCAAATTGGCAAAATCGCGCCCGGGATGGGCCGATTGCACCGTCAGTTTGGCGCGGCCTTCGCCAGCGCCTGAATAAATAGCGATGCCTGCCGAATCGGGGCCACGATCGGTCATAGTGACCAGCATATCCGCCAGCATTGCGCCTAATTTCGGCTCAAGGCTTGCGTCCTTTAGGAACAGCCCAACGATACCACACATGGTGAGTCTCCTTGCAAGTTTGGATCACGCTAGCAGGGAAGTTTGGCCATATCAACTGTCAGGAAACTTTTTTGACCAAGATGCAAGGTTGGCAGACCCAATGCTGCATCTGCCAATTTTTTGAGCAGATGAGAGTTTTCTTGACAGATGATCGCCGGAAGAGTTTCCTAAAAGAAAAAAAGATGTCGGCAAAGGAAACGGGCACCAAGGCCAGCCCGCCCGACAAAAGGCCAAAGGGAGGGAAAAATGTCTGATCTAAATGCTAGGATCGAGGCCATGCACAAGGGTGACATCCGTGTCGCTTGGGCTTTTGTGCTGGGCCTGTGGTTCTCGATTATCTTTGTGGCCTTGGCCACATGGAACCTTGCGCCCAACGGCACGGCACGGGTGCTGTTGCTGATTGCGGGGGCTGTGATCTTGGTGTTCAACACAGCCGCCATCTTGGCCATGTTGCGCCATTACCGCGAGGACCGCGATTTCATGTATGGGCTGGACATCAAGTTTCTTGATGAAGCCCGCGCGGCGCGGAGGTAATCATGGCCCATTATGTAGCGCCCAAACAGGGCAAACTGAGCCAGTTGTTCGACGTCGTCGTGCTGATGGCGCTGACCTTCGGCGCGCTGTACATCCCGATGTTTCTAGGGCTGGCTGGGGGCGTCAAGACCGTTCCCGAAGGTGCTGGCCAAACATGGGAAGCGATGGGCCAGAACGCGGCGCAAATCGCGCAGTATAACGCCCTTGGCTTCACCGACCCCGCCGCCGTTTCCGATATCATCAATGCCCGCTACGATTACAGTTTTTCCATGACGGCCCTGCTGGTTATGGTCGTGATTATCGTGGCCTACTACGTGCTGATGTTGAAATTCTCTGAAACCGAATACCGCGAAGTGATCGCGGAAAAATTCGATAAGTGAGGGCGCGATGAGCATCTGGAATTACGCAGAATATGCGGCCTGGGCCCTGTCGGCGGTCTTTGGCCTGTACATGGTGATTGACTGGCTGAAAACGGATTCGACCTATTCGGAAGAGGTTCTCACCTCGTCTCGTGAGGGCGAGTTGGAAGCTATGACCGAAGCACAAGGAGGTCATCATGGCTGATTTTGACATCGCCTCGAAAGAGCGCGACGGCATGGGGCCGCATGGCACCAATGTCGGCTTGCTGCGCGTGCTGGGGCCGGCCCATGTGTGGGCTTTGGGCGTGGGCATCGTGCTTGTGGGCGAATATATGGGCTGGAATTTTGCCGTCGGCAAAGGCGGGGCTTACGCCGCACTGGTGGCCTGCTGGTTTGCGGGCATTCTTTACACCTGCGTGGCCATGATCGATTCCGAAGTCACCTCGACCGTGGCTGCGGCGGGCGGTCAGTATACCCAAGCCAAGCATATCGTGGGTCCGCTGATGGCCTTTAACGTCGGCCTCTATCTGGTCTTTGCCTATACGATGTTGGAAGCCGCAAATGCCATCACGGCGGGCTATCTGATTTCCGAAGTGGCGCGATTGTCGGGCTTTGAAGGCACACTGGATCAACGCCCCTTCATCATCTTGTCGATCATGTTCTTGGCATGGCTGAACTATCGCGGGGTTCTGGCGACGCTGACCTTTAACTTGGTCATCACCGCCATCGCCTTCACCGCCATCATCATCTTGTTCTTGTCCACCACGGGCATCGTTGGCACGTCGATCATGCAACACGCTGACCTGATGTCTGGCTCTGCCGCCCTGCCTTATGGCTGGATCGGCGTTTTGGCGGCCATGCACTTTGGTCTGTGGTACTATCTGGGCATCGAAGGCACGACCCAAGCGGCGGAAGAAGTCCGCTCTCCGGCCCGCGCGCTGCCCTTTGGCACGCTGGCTGGCATCATGACCCTGCTGATCGCGGCGACGCTGACATGGTACGTCTGCACCGGCCTGATCCCGTGGGAGTTCTTGGGCGATGGCTTGAATGGCTCGGTCGCCCCCTTGTTCACCGCAGCCTTGCTGACCAACTCGCAGCCCTTGGTTTGGTTGCTGGGCGTGGGCACGCTGTTTGCCACGCTGGCTTCGGCCAACGGTTGTATCAACGACGCCTCGCGGGCCTGGTTTTCCCTGGGCCGCGACAAGTATCTGCCGGGCTGGTTCGGGGCTGTGCACCCCACCTTCCGCACGCCTTACCGCTCTATCGTGTTCTTGGTGCCCATTGCGCTGGCTTTCGCGCTGAAAGCACCGCTGGATCAAGTGGTGACATTCTCGATCCTGTCGGGCCTGTTGAATTACACCTTCATGCCGCTGAACATGATCATGTTCCGCAAGAAATGGCCTATGGGGTCGATCACACGCGGGTACGAACATCCGTTCCACCCGCTGCCCTCGATCGTGCTCTTGTTGCTGTGTGCTATCACCTTCTTTGCGGTGTTCTTGGGCTATGGCACGCAACTGGTGGCGATGATCGCCTTCTACATCGTGGCCTCGCTGTGGTTCCACTTCTGGCGCTACCGCTTCGTGAACCGCGCCTCGCAGTTCACGATGCCTTGGCCCCGGCCCAAAGGCTACTAACCCAAATCCCCGGCCCGCTTGAAAAAGCGGGCCGGTTCTTCTTGAAAGGCGCCTAAATGTCCAAGCTGATCACCCTGCTTATCGCACTTGGACTTGGGCTCTGGCTGGCACAAACCTTGGTGCAAATCCTGCGTGCCGCGCGAGGGCGGGCCGCATCGCGCGCCAACTACTTCGCTGCCGCCTCAAACTTTCTGGTGGACATCCAACGCCAAATTCAACCAACAGGTTTCGCCCGCATCGCCGGCCTCTACGACGGGCTGCGCTTTGACCTGCAAGCCCTGCCCGATACCCTGACCTTTCGCAAACTGCCCGCACTTTGGGTGATGGTCACCGTCACCGAACCCCAAACGACAAGCGGCGAGGTGCATATCATGGCGCGCGCCAATGGGCAGGAAAGCTTTTCCACCCATGCGCGAATGCCCGTATCAGTGCACCTTCCCCCGGGCTTTCCGCCCGATTGCACCCTGCGCTGCACCGACCCTGCCGCTTTGCCAGCGCCCGAAGTGTTGGCGATGATTGCCCCCCTGTTCAGCGACCCCAAGGTCAAAGAGGCCGTTCTCTCGCCCAAAGGCATCCGACTTGTGGTTCTGGCAGAAGAGGGCGACCGCGCCAATTATCTGATCTTCCGTGACGCCGAACTGGGCCGCACGCCCTTTGCCTCGCAGCGCTTGCACCATCTGCTGACCACGCTCGCCGATCTTCACGCAGCCCAAAAGGCCCATCCATGAAAAAACCGCCTCATCCCTATTTGGTTCTGGCCGTATCCCTGATCTTGCCCGGTTGTGGCCAAGTGCTGAACCGCCAACCGATGCGTGGGTTGATGTTTTTGTTCTTCACAGCCCTTTTGGGCGCGCTTACCGCCATCACGGCACCGCCCACAGCCTCGCTCATCGGGCATTTGGCGGGGGGGCTGTTTGTTTATGCGCTGTCGATCCCCGACGCTTACCGCACGGCCCGCTTGCGGTGGACGATTTACGCCAAGGGCTAAAGCCCGCGTTACCCCTGCGGGTAAGCGATGACCGACAGATATTTCGCGGGAAGTTTGTTCAACACTTCCGGCCCATGGCGCGCATCCGCGTCAAAGAACAGGCTGTCACCGGGCTTTAGGTGAAACAGTTTGTCGCCGTGGCGATAGGTGACTTCGCCTTCCAGCATATAAAGCAATTCCAGCCCTTCATGTTGAAAGGTCGGGAAAATGTCAGCCTCGGTCGACAGCGTGATCAAATAGGGCTCCACCACAACGCCCGAATTGTTCGACCCGATATGGCCCAAAAGGTTGTACTGATGCCCAGACCGCGTGCCGCGCCGCTCTACCTCGATATGGTCGCCCGCTTGCACGTGCTGCACCTCGCGGCGTTCTTCGTAAGATTTGAAAAACGCGGTGACGGGCACGGAGAAGGCGTGGCTTAAGACCTGCAACGTGGTCAACGAGGGCGAGGTGATGCCATTTTCGATCTTGGACAGCATCCCGATCGACAGGCCCGTCACCTGCGCCAGATCAGCCACCGTTAACCCCTGCTGGCGGCGAAAGGCGCGCACCTCGCGGCCAATGGCGGCCTCTAGGTTGCGCTCTGATATGTCGCGCACCTTGTGCGGGTCTTGGCTAAGCGCGGGCTTGCCGCGCGGCACGAAAGCTTGGGCGTCGTCGGTCATTGAGGCGTCCTTTGAGATCGCTTTGTTCACTATAGGTAAAAAAGATCACTTAGGACAAGAAAAACCGTTACAAAACCGACTGTGCCGCCACGATCAACGCATGATGCAGGCTTTGCGCCGAGGATCGCGGGCCATAGATCGTGACGAGGGTGTCGGATCGTTTGATCAGATAGCAGCCCAAATGCTCCATCACCGTCCGCGTCGCAGCCCCAGCTGGCGCTTTGGCCAGATCAAAATTCGACAGGCGTTCAAACAACCGTTCCAGCCCAGTCCCCGCCAGATCAAACCGCACCCAAGCGTCGGTTTGTTCAGTGATAGATGCGGCATCGCCAAAAGCGGGCAGCAGGTGGGCGCGGATGTCTTCGTGGGATGCATAGGGCGCTTCCACCATCCACATCTCTGGCGTCATCCAAAAGGCGCTATAGATAGCGCCGCTCGCCGAAGCCCCCGCAGGTGGCAAAGGCACGCCTGCAGCCGCAGCAGACGTCTGAACATCGCCCAAGCGCCCGCGCCGCAGGGCAAGAGACGCCAGCGCAATATCGGCGCGTTCGGTGATGGTCCAAGGGCCGACGGTGTCAACCTCGGGCGCATCGTGGCCAAGGGCGGTGATGGGTTTCAAGATGAAATCAGGCACGAAGACGCTCCCCTTCCGGGTCGATGAAATGCGGGCTGACGATTTCGATTTCTGTGTCAGTCCCGGCCAACAGGTTCACGGCGCGCATCTTTTCACCGATGCGGTTTGCGCCATCTTTCAGATAGCCCAGCGCGATGTAATGGCCCATATGCGGCGAATAGACCAAGGATGTGATCCAACCGTCATCATTTTCAGCCTTCGCCACAGCCCCGGTTTTCAGGAAATGACTGCCCGCCTTCAACTCGGATGCTGGGTTCACGGGCTTTACACCGACCAAGCGCAGACCGTCGTCGCGGGTCATCCCCTCGCGCTGCGACAAAAGCATCCCGATGGAATCTTTTTTGCGGCTGACCATCTTGCCAAGCCCCATGTTCAGCGCGGTAGAGGTACCGTTCAGCTCATTCCCCGCCACATGGCCCTTTTCGATGCGCATCACGCCCAAAGCTTCGGTGCCGTAAACCACGGCATCATACTCGGCCCCCGCTTCCATAAGCTTGCGGATCATGGCGTCGCCGTAGCGCGTGGGCACAGCGATTTCATAGGCCAGTTCGCCCGAAAAGCTGATGCGGAACAGGCGGGCGCGCAGGCCCCCCACGGTGATATTGCCCGCCCCCATATAGGGGAAGGCCGCATCGGAGATGTCTTGATCAACCACCTTTTGCAGCAGCTGGCGCGCATTGGGGCCAGCCACCGAAAATTGCGCCCAAGCCTCGGTCGTCGAGATCAGTTGCACATCCATATCCGGCCACAGCACTTGGCGGCAGAATTCCAGATGGCGGAACACCGTCACCGCATTGGCGGTGGTGGTGGTCATGACATATTCGTTTTGCCCCATCCGCGCCGTGGTGCCATCGTCAAACACCATGCCATCTTCGCGCAGCATCAAGCCGTAGCGGCATTTGCCCACGCCCAAACTGCTGAACGTGTTGGCATAGACCTTATCCAAGAAAGCCCCCGCATCGGTGCCCTGAATGTCGATCTTGCCCAAAGTGGTCACATCGCAGATGCCGACCGATTTGCGCGTGGCCAAAACCTCACGGTCGACCGATTGGCGCCACTCGGTTTCGCCCGACTTGGGCACCCACTGCGTGCGCAGCCAATAGCCCACTTCGACAAAAACCGCGCCCTGTTCTTGCGCCCATTTGTGCGAGGGTGTCAGGCGGAAGGGTTTGAACTCTTGCCCCCGACCACGCCCACCCAAGGTGCCCAAAGCCACAGGCGTATAAGGCGGGCGGTAGATCGTGGTGCCGGTGTCGGGAATGGTCTTGCCCGTCAGCCCCGCCATCACGGCCAGGCCCAGCACGTTGCCGGTCTTGCCCTGATCGGTCGCCATGCCAAGCGTGGTATAGCGTTTCAGATGCTCGACCGAGGTGAAGTTTTCTTGATGCGCCAGTTTGATGTCTTTGACGGTGACGTCGTTTTGTGGGTCAATCCAAGCGCGGTTTGCCCCTTTGACATACCACATCGGCGTGATCCGCACGGGCGCATCTTCGGCCTTGGGCAGGTTGACGGCTTTCACGGTCAGCCCCAGACTTTGCAGCGCAGCCCGCGCCGAGGCGTCACCCGTGACCAAAGCGCCGTGGGTTGACAGCGTGCCTGCGGCGGCACCAGCAACCGATAGGTTGGCAATCTCACCCGAGCCGGGAACGAATGCGGCAATATCGTCGCGCCACACAGGACGTGAGCGGTGGTGCGAGGTGATGTTGACGTTGGGATTCCACCCGCCCGACACACCCAGCGCATTGGCCTTGATCACTTCCGTCGCGCCATTGGCTTGGCGCACGGTGATGGATGACAGGCCCAGACGGCCCGCGCTGTCGATCACTTCAGCGCCGCGCAGATGGCGGATGCCGGGCAGCAAATCGCCGCCCTCGCGGCTGTCGATCACCGCCACCACATCCACGCCCTTGGCTTGCAAATCAAGCGCGGTGCGCAATCCGTCGTCGTTGTTGGTGAAAATCGCCGTGCGGTCGCCCACGGCCACGCCCCAACGGTTGGCATAGGCGCGCAGGGATCCCGCCAGCATAATGCCGGGGCGGTCGTTGTTTTCAAAGGCAATCGGGCGTTCGGTGGCCCCGCCAGTTAGAATGGCGCGCTGGGTATAGATGCGCCAAAAGGTCTGGCGCGGCTTGCCCACAGCGGGTTCGATCAAGTGGTCCGAGACGCGCTCGACCGCGCCGTAAATCCCGTGGTCAAAGGCCCCCACAACCGTGGTGCGCGCCATCAGGCGCACATTGGGCAGGCTGGCAAGTTCCGCCACCGCCGCATCGGCCCAAGCGGCCCCCGACTGGTCGCCCAAAGCAAAGGTTTCGGCGTTCAAGCGGCCACCCATGCGGAAATCTTCATCCGCCAAGATCACCCGCGCCCCCGAGCGCCCTGCAGTTAACGCCGCCGACAGGCCCGCAGGGCCAGCGCCGATGATCAGGATGTCGCAGTGCAAAAAGCCCTTGTCATAGGTATCGGGGTCTTCCAATCGCGTCAGGCTGCCAAGTCCCGCCGCGCGGCGGATGATGGGTTCATAGACCTTTTCCCAAAACGCCGCCGGCCACATGAAGGTTTTGTAGTAAAAGCCCGCCGTCAGAAAGCTGTTGAAACGGTCGTTGATCGCCAGCGCGTCAAACTTCAGGCTGGGCCAGCGGTTCTGGCTTTGCGCGGTCAGCCCGTCAAACAACTCTGCCACGGTGGCGCGGGTGTTGGGTTCTTGCCGCGCGCCAGAGCGCAGTTCGACCAAGGCGTTAGGCTCTTCGGAGCCAGCCGAGATTGGCCCGCGCGGGCGGTGATACTTAAAACTGCGCCCCATCAAGCGCACGCCATTGGCCAAAAGGGCCGAGGCGAGTGTATCGCCGGGGTGGCCCGTATATGGCAGCCCGTCAAAATGAAAGCGCAGGGTCTGGCTTCGGTCGATCAGGCCGCCTGCAATGCGGTTGGATTGGCTCATTTCGAACGCCCCTCGGCCCGGGCCACATCGCGGGCCAATTCTACCTGCAAAATCTCGTGTGTGACGGTATTGCGCGTCACAACCAGCCATGAACGGTCGCCCTGCTCGTGATACCAAAGCTCGCGGTGGGCCCCTGCGGGATTGTCGCGCAGGTAGGTGTAGTTGTGGAATTCTTCGATGGAAGCCGTCATGCCATCGGGCCGCCCAATCAGGCTGGCATCGCCCAGATAGACAAATTCCTGCGCATCGCGCGGCCCAAGGATCGGATGATGAATGATCATGGCAGGTTCCTAGTGCAGGTTCGGTTGCGCGCCTTGGCCTTTTTCGTCGATCATCAACCCTTTGAGGAAGCGATCGAAACGATAGGCCTTGGCCGTCACATGGGGTTCGTCTTTGGCCAGAAGATGGGCAAAGCACCACCCGCTGGCGGGCGTGGCCTTAAAGCCGCCATAGCACCAACCGCCGTTGAAATAGAGCCCATCAACATGGGTCTTGTCGATGATGGGCGATCCATCCATCGACATATCCATAATCCCGCCCCAAGTGCGCAGCAGACGGGCGCGGCCGATCATGGGCATCAGGGCCATGCCGCCTTCGATGACATCTTCCACGACGGGCAGGTTGCCGCGCTGGGCATAGGAATTATACCCGTCAATATCGCCGCCAAAGACCAAACCGCCCTTGTCAGACTGGCTGACATAAAAGTGCCCCGCGCCAAAGGTCATCACGCCGTCGATCAAAGGCTTAAGCCCTTCGGATACAAAGGCTTGCAGCACATGGCTTTCCATCGGCAAGCGCATTCCAGCATGGGCCATCACTTTTGACGAAGACCCCGCCACCGCCACGCCCACCTTCTTAGCGCCAATAAACCCGCGAGAGGTTTCGACCCCCAGGATCTTGCCATTCTCGATCCGCATCCCCGTGACTTCACAGTTCTGAATCAGATCGACCCCTTGGCTGTCCGCGCCGCGCGCATAGCCCCAAGCCACGGCATCATGGCGCACCGTGCCGCCGCGCCGCTGCATCAAAGCGCCCTTGATCGGGAAGCGCGCGTTGTCAAAGTTCAAGAACGGATACATCGCGCGCACTTGGTCGCGATTGAGCAGTTCGGCATCCGCGCCGTTCAGGATCATCGCATTTCCGCGCCGTGTGGCCGCATCACGCGCCGCATCGGTGTGGATCAGGTTGATAATCCCGCGCTGGCTGACCATGGCGTTGTAGTTGAAATCTTGTTCCAACCCTTCCCACAGCTTCATCGAGAATTCATAGAAAGGTTCGTTGCCATCCAGCAGATAGTTCGACCGGATGATCGTGGTGTTGCGCCCGACGTTGCCGCCGCCCAGATAGCCCTTTTCCAGCACCGCGATGCGGGCTTGCTTGAATTCTTTGGCCAGATAATAGGCCGTGGCCAAACCATGCCCGCCGCCGCCGATGATGATGTAATCATAAGACGCCTGCGGTTCAGGGTCGCGCCAAGCGTGGCCCCAGCCTTTGTGGCCTGTAAGCGCCTCTTTAAGGATCCGAAAGCCGGAATAGCGCATTCTTGATCTCCGTTTGCTTTAGGCGAAAGTAGCGTGGGCTTGGGCTTGGTATAGCGCAATTTCCGCCAATCGAGTCTTATTTCCAGCCATTAAGCCACATTCACAAAACTGTGTGCATCCCCGCGACCTGACGCAGGGATGGCATCAGCTTTGGGGGCGCGTTTTTTTCGGATCATAGGCCGAAAGGGCGGTGATCACCGCAGGCAGTCGCTTTTGGTGGCCGTCAAGCTTGCCCACCTCAACCGCTGTGCCCACTTCAGAATGCGCCACGTCTACCCGCGCCAAAGCAATCTGCTTGCCCAGCAAGGGCGAGCGCATGGCAGAACAGATCACACCAATCTGCGCGCGGCCGATGTGCAGGCAATCGCCGTGGCCCACATCGGTTGCGGCATCCACCTCGATCCCCACGAACTTGCGCGCGGGGTGGTCTTTGCGGCGGATCAAGGCATCGCGGCCAATGAAATCGTCGGGCTTGGATTTCAGCGGCACGGTAAAGCCAATGCCCGCTTCAAACGGGTCGGTTTCATCGGAAAAATCGTAGCCCGCAAAGATTAGGCCGGCTTCGATGCGCACCATATCCAAGCCAAGCAGGCCCATGGGGCGAATGCCCAGATCAGCACCTGCGGCCATAACCGCATCATAAACCGCAACGGCATCCTTGGGGTGGCAGAAGATTTCATAGCCCAACTCGCCCGTGTAGCCCGTGCGCGACACCACCAGCGGCGCGCCGTCAAAGCCATGCAAACGCGCGACCGTGTGGCGGAACCAGCCCAGTTCTTCGACCGTGGCTTGGGCAGGCGCTGTCCAGATGATGCGCTTCATAATCTCGCGGCTGTTGGGGCCCTGCACCGCCAGATTGTGCAACTGGTCGGTGCTAGAGCGCACCATGACCTTCAGCCCCAGCTTTTCAGCCTGTTCGCGCAGCCAGATACCGCCAAAATCATCGCCGCCAATCCAGCGGAAGTTATCGCGGCCCAACCGAAACAGCGTGCCGTCATCAATCATGCCGCCATGTTCATAGCACATGGCCGAATAGACCACCTGCCCCACCGCCAGCTTTTTGACATCGCGGGTCAGGGTGTATTGCATCAGCGCCTCGGCATCGGGGCCGGTGATTTCGAACTTGCGCAAGGGCGACAGGTCTATGGCGACGGCGGCGTTGCGGCAGGCCCAGTATTCCTCGATTGGCCCTGCGGCGGCATAGGCATTGGGCAGCCAGTAGCCGCGATATTCCACCATGTTGCGGGTGCGAGCGGACGTGGCGGGGTGGAAGGCGGTTTCTTTGGTCATCTTCGGCTCTGCCTCGGGTGTGGCGCGCCAAGCGACCGCGCGCGAAAAGGTTTCAGCGCCCGAATAGGTGCGCACATGAATGTCGGAAAGATACCAGCCGTTGGCCGGAGAGGTATCGTCAGGGCAGGCAGAGTTCACACAGACCAGATCGGTCAGCGCGCGGAACAAAACATAGTCGCCCGGGCGGCTCCACGGTTCGTCGCTGACCAGAACGCCGTGGGCGTCTATCGCGGTGTTGAAAAACAGGTTCACGGCCATCCAACCGGGGCGGGCATCAATGCCATGCTGGCCAAGCGCGCCGTTGAAATTGTCAGAGCAGTTGGCGTGGCCGGGATAGCCTATCTCATCATAATACTTGCTGGCACAGGCCATGGCGAAAGCATCATGGCGGCCCACAGTGTCTTGGATCACCTCAACCAAGGGTTCCCAATCTTGGTCGTAGTATTTGGCGTGCAGGCCGGGCATCGAATAGGCATGGCCCATCAGCGTGCGCGAGGTGGTCACATCCAAAGCGTGCTGAATGCCCTTATCCAACTTGCGCGCCGAAAAGCACTGAAAGTCGGTGCATTGGCGGCCATCCACGTCGATGATCTGAATATAATCGCCCGCCTTGACATGATAGGCCCGTGCCGTGCCCGAAGACACGCGCAGATCAAGTGTGGGGTCGGCCAAGGGTTCAGGCAGATCATGCAAGGCGGCCCAAGCTGGGTTGGCGCGGCGGATGGTTAGGATCAGCGGTGTCAGCGTCGACTGGTCATGCGGTGACATGGGCGCACCGGGGGCGGCCAAGATCAGATGACCCACGCGTTGCACCTGAAAAGAGGCTTCCGTATTAGCGGGTGTATCTGCGCCAAACAGGCGGATCGCCTTGGCCCTGCCCAGATCAATCCCGCGCCGCACCAAGCCCGCGCGCAAACGGCCCATGCCCGAACCGCCGGCTGTGATCAGCGCCTTCAAGCCCTCACCCAGACAATCGCCCGCGACGCCTAGTATCGTAGGGTCAATCATGCCCGTCGCATCGGCGGCCAAAACTTCGGCAACCTGACCGCCTTCAAGGTTCGAGACGGTGATCAGATCACCTGTGTCAATTTCAACCATCAACGCGCCGCCACCGGGCACTTCATAGCGCTCGTTTCCAGACTTGCGCTGCATATCGCGGGTTGTCAGGATGCGACTGGGCCGTGGCGGGCCGGGGTTGACCTTGGGATAGGGGCTGTCGAGCATGGGGCCTCCCGCAGGGACGATTTCATTCTTCGTAAAACTTGTTCATTGTGAAGAATAACACGGGCTGCGCCCGGCACAAGTAGGAAGGAGAGCTATGCTAGCCCTAGGACTTGGATTGATCGCGGCCTTAGGCTGGGGCACACATGACCTTTTGGTGCGCACCATTGCGCCGGGGGCAAGGGTGCTGCCGCAACTGGCGGCGGTGATGCTGGTGGCAGCGCTGGTGACAGCGCCCTTTGGCTGGACCAGAGCATTGCCTGATCTAGAGACACTGGCCTTGGCGATTGCCTCGGGCTGCACCTATTTTGGCGCAAGCTTGGCGCTTTACGCAGCCTTTGCCCGCGCACCCGTTAAATTGGTGGCCCCCGTGATTGGGGCCTACCCCCTGCCCGCCTTGGGATATGAGCTGCTGCGCGGCAATCCGGTAAGCGGCATTGAATGGCTGGCCGCGGGCTTGATCGTGGCAGGTGTGGCGGTGGTGGCGACCCAAGGCGACAGCGACAGCCAACGCCCGCATCCTGCCGCCCTGCCCCTTGCTTTTGTCGCCTGTTTTGGCATGGCCACCAGCTTTGCCCTTGGGCAAGAGGCAGCCTCGCGCATAGAGCCTATGCACGCCGCAAGCCTTGCGCGGTCGGGTGGGGCTGTGCTCGCCTTGGCGCTATTGGCGCTGCAGCCCAAGGGCGTAGGGGCTGCGCTGAAACGCTGGCCGGTTTTGCTAGCGATGGGATGTTTGGACGGGCTGGCGCTTTCGTCTGTCATCGCCGCAGGCGCTTTGGCGCAGGCCAGCTATGCCTCGGTGACCTCATCCTTGTTCGGGGTGGTGACGATCTTGCTGGCTTGGGGCATTTTGGGCGAGCGGGTCCGGCTGGCACAGGGGGCGGGGATTGCGCTGATTTTCACAGGGCTTGGCTGGTTGGCTTGGGGGTGATTTTTCGCAGAAAAATCGTGGCCAAGGCGTCGATTTTTCTGCAAGAAATCACATCTCAGGCGGCATAGCCCCCGACAATCCTCGCAATCCCGCCAAAGCTTTGCGCTCATTCTGCGGGCTAACGCCAAAGGCTTGCGCATAATGTCGCGCCATGGGGCCTGATCTGGGGTAGCCCACGGAAGCTGCAATCTCGGCCAAGGAATCATCAGAATACAGCACCCTTTGCCGCGCCTTGGCCAAGCGCACCAAGCGGTAATAGCGCAGCGGGCTTTGGCCCGTTTCTCGCTTGAACAGGCGTTCAAAGTTGCGCTCTGACATCTCAACCGCGCCCGCCACATCTGGGATGCGCAACGGGTCTTCGATATGCGCGTCAAACAGGCGGATCGCCTCACGGATCGGTTGGGGCAAGGCATCGGCTGTGCCACCTGCGCCTTGCACCGGCACCTTTTGGCGGGCATCTTCATCGCGCACAAAGGGGTGCTGAAACCAGCAGGCGACTTCGGTCATCGTCTCGCGGCCCAAGCGTTCTTCGATCAGGCGCAGCATCAGGTCAAACACTGCCCCCGCGCCCGAAGCCGTGATGCGCCGCCGGTCGCGCACGATCACGGTTTCTTCGGCAGAGACTTGGGCAAACTCGGCCTTAAAGGCCGTCTCGTAGCACCAATGCACCGAACAGCGGTGGCCTTCCATCAACCCCGCCCGCACCAAGGGAAAGATGCCACCGGAAAAGGCCCCGATCGTGACACCAGCCCGGTCAAGGCGGCGCAGCACGGCGGGGGTGTGCTTGGGGTCAAGAAAAGCACCTGTGGGCGGCGACAGAAGGTAGACTTGGTCCAACCCCTGCGCCTGATCCAGCACATCGTCGGGCGTAAAGCGCACCTCGGCAGACGATCGCACGGGTTCTGACGTCTCACCCAAAAGCACCCAAGAAAAGGCGCGTGTGCCCGTGATTTCGTTGGCAGCCCGCAAAGGCTCGATGGCCGAAGTCAGGCAGGCCATCGGAAACCCTTGGAACATCAAGAACCCAAGGTGCAAAGGCTTGGTCATTTTGCGCGCGTCATTCCGGTGTTGGCCACCACCCGGGCGAGGTTGGCTTGCCATCGTCATATTTCGCCAACCATTCCACCATGGCGGGTTGGTTGCGGGCGAAACCCTTGTAGGCCGCAATGTCAGGGTGAATGTCGCGCAGCACACGGTGCAAACGGCGGCCCCATTTGGGCATGGTCACCAGTTCTTCGAACTTGCCCAGATAGGCGCGGATCGAAAAGGCGATGGCATTGGAACGCGGCAGTCGGAACAGCGCCTGCAATTCCACGCGCAGGTGCTGCTTTGACCCAAGGTTATCTTGCGTCAGCGAGGCCTTGGTGGGGCCCCATTTGGGATAGGTTTCAGGCGCTGTGTCCAACAACGGGTTCACCGTCATCGTCCAGTTGAACCGCCGCACCGGAGAGCCGTTTTGCAGCTTCAGCAAGAACTTCAGCGCACGGTCAAAGACCTGCTTTTCATGGGCCAAAGGCACAGGCGCGTGCCATTCCATAAAGTTCATACCCACATCAAAATCTAGCGACCAATCGGCTTGGGTCGTGATCATGCCGGCATCCATCCACAGGTTGCCATCGCGTTCGTCTTGCAACGAAAAGTCACCCTGAGTTTGGCGGGTGATGTATTCCATCGGGCCGTAAGGCAGGGTCGACTCGTCAAGGAAGGTGAACTTGTGGTCGATCCCCAAGGGCCGGTTGATCCAGTGCCACTGGTTGCCGTTCTTGTGCAGCGAAAACCACTGCGGATAATCCCGCGCGTTGCTGTCCATGATCAGTTCCAGCAAATCCCAGCCCGCCAAGGTCATATGGGGCAGGCTTTGGCAGCGCAGCGGGTCTTCGGCCAGCACCTTGGCGCGGTCGATCATTTCGCTGACGTAATGCTCATCGACATCAAAGGTCTTTTCAAAGACCGATCCGGGGCGGCCGGATATGTGCGGCTCCATATTGACCGAATACATGTAGTCGTCTCGGTCAAACGGAAAGGGAAAGCGCGCGATGGCGGCGGGAGAGTTCTTAAAGGTGAAATCGTCGCGAAACGTCTCATCCTTGAAGAAATCGCCAAGTTCGGGTTTGAAATCCAGGCTCATCTGGTCCTCCTATCGGTCCAGCACAAGGGTTTTACCCTCGAACCGGGAAACACAGGGCATGATCTTGGCACCCTCGGCCTGTTCTTGTGGACTTAGCCAATGGTCGCGGTGCAAGATCGTGCCGTCACATTTGATAACAGCCGTTTCGCACTGCCCACAGGCGCCGCCCCGGCACATATAGGGCGCATCGACGCCGGCGGCTTCGATGGCTTCGAGCAGCGATTGATGCGTGCCCACGGTGATGGTCTTGCCCGATTTCGCCAGTTCGGCGGTAAAGGCAAGGCCTGTGCCGGGGGCCAAGAATTCTTCGAAATGCACGGCGTGGTCAGGCCAACCGGCGGCCTGAGCCGTCTTACGCACCCAACCGATCATGCCCTTGGGCCCGCAGACATACAGATGCGTGCCGATGGGCTGGCGGTTCAGCAAGCCCTTAAGGTCAATCACCATGCCTTCGTCGTCAAAGTATAGATGCACGCGGTCGCCGTGTGCTGCCTTAAGGTCGCCCATATAGGCCCCCAAGGCGCGGTTGCGCGCGGCGTAGTGCAGTTCAAACTTGCCACCAAAATGGCCCAACTGCTTGATCTGCGACAAGAACGGCGTGATTCCGATGCCGCCCGCGATCATCAGGTGCTTTTTGGCCCGCGTGTCCAGCGCAAAGAAGTTCAGCGGATGGCTCAACACGATCTCTTCCCCTGCGCGCACATGAGCGTGCAAGAATAACGATCCGCCCCGCCCAGCGTCATCGCGCCGGACCGAGATTTCGTAGCCCGAGGTATCAGCCGGGTCTGACATCAGCGAATAGGGGTTCAACCGGCGTGTGCCGTGGTCGTCCATTTCCACCACAACATGCGATCCGCCCGAAAATGACGGCAGCGGCGCACCATCGCGCGAGACGAACCGAAAGCGCTTGATCAGCTCGTTGACCTCGACCACCTCGGCCACTTTGACCTCTAGCTTTACCCCACCGCTCATTTGAACCGCTCCACCGCTGCCGGAACAAGACCGGGGTCTTCGGCGTCAATATTGACGCCCTGAAAGGCCGCAATCCGGCGCGAGTAATGGTCGCGCACATACAGGCTTAGGCCGCAATGGCTGCACACAAAGGGGTCAAGCGCCACGTTTTCGGTGATGCCCTTGCAATGAACGCATTGCACACGGCGCAGGGTGGACCCGCGGTGTTCCTTCTGGATCGCGGCAAAGGGCAGGCCGGTCATCATAATCTCGCGCTCGGCTTGGCCGATCAGTCCCTCGGTTCCCGTCAAGTAAAACTGCGTGCCCATATGGGCTTCACTCACCACCTTGGTCAGGCGCGGCAGCATGGCCGCAATGGTCGGCGCGCGGTAGCTTTGCGCCGCCCCCAAGGTTTGCACGGCGGCCCATTGGTCGGTGCCAGTGGGGCCGGGGGCATACAAGATATGCATTTGCGCCAACATCGCCGCGCGGTCGGGTGCCTTGGCGAGCAGATCGGCCAAGGCTTCCGCCCCCTCGCCGTCTGCGATGACAACATGGGCGTTTCCGGGGCGCGGTTCTAGCGTGGCGTAGACGGGGCGGCTTTTGATCGAAGGGGGGAAGATCGTCTTGCTCATGACTTTGCCTATCTTCACGTCTTTCATATGTGCCCAAATATCCCCGCCGGAGGCACGGTCCGCGCGACGCGCTCCGGCGGGGTTTGGGCGCTTGCCTTAGCCCTGAGCGGACCGGCGTTTTTTGTCGACATCATAGAAGGGCAGCGAATGGCTCTTGGCCTTGATCGCACCATGCGTGCCGCAATTGACCACCAGATCTGTGCCGTTGTTGGCGCAATCGACCGGCAGGCGGGCGATGGCGACCGTGTGGTTGTTCAGCGGCGAATACATCGCCTGGGTCACAACGCCGACCTGCTTGCCGCCGTGCATCACAGGCGCGCCGTTGCCGGGGACATTCTTGCCTTCCAGCTTCAGGCCCCAAATCTTAAAGCGCTCACGGCCCTTCAGGCGGTAATGCTCTTCTGCACCGCGAAACCCAACCTTGCCGGGCGAGACGGTGAAATCTAGCCCCAGTTCCCACAGCGTATCGCCGGGGCCTTCGTTTTCGAACGGATACATTTCCGAATTGTCGAAGGGGAAGAAGAGCAGATAGCTTTCGGTGCGCAACATATCCAGCGTGGTAAAGCGGCACGGGATGATCCCCATGGCAGCGCCCTCTTCCAGAATGCGGTCCCAGATCAGGCCGGCATCTTGGCCACGGCAGAAAATCTCATAGCCCCGCTCGCCGGTGTAGCCGGTGCGCGACAGGGTGATGGGCTTGCCAAACAGGCTGGTGCCCATGTGGCTGAAATAGCCCAGTTGGCGCACGCCGGGGATGTGCTTTTCCAGATAATCCACCGCCAGCGGGCCTTGCAGCGACAGGTCGTGCAATTGGTCATCAAAGCGGATCGACACATCGCGGCCCGTGGCGGCCATGGTCAATTGCTCATGCCCTTGGCCAGACCCATGCACCACGGTGAAGCTGTCAGGCCCAAAGCGGTAGATCACGCAGTCATCGACGAACTTGCCCGCATCATTCAGCATGCAGGCGTAAACCGCGCGGCCCGGCATGAGCTTTTCCATGTTGCGGGTCGTGGCGCGCTCAATCACATGGCTGGCCGCAGCGCCGGTGATATGCACCTTTTTCAGGCCCGACACATCCATCAACCCTGCCTTGGTGCGGATTGCCATGTATTCGGCTTCCGGATCGCCCGCATAAGACCAAGCGGTCCCCATGCCCGACCAATCTTCCAGATTAGAGCCCAAGGCGCGGTGACGGTCGCCCAAAGTCGAGAATCGCCAAGAATTCGTCATAGTTTCCCCCGCAGGTTCAGATTTGGCCGAAGTTTGTAGGGCGCTTACGCAAAAAGCAATACTCAAGTGCAACATATTTTCTTGTCAGCAAACAAACTGGCCGCCAGATGAAAAAAGGGGCACCAAAGCGGCGCCCCTTTCGATCGCTTGTGATGTAGAGTTAGGCCGGAAGCTGGAAGAACCAGTTAGACCACAGCACCACGGCCAAGCCCGCCAGCAAAGCAAGGTAGGGCAACATCCCCGCCTTGCGTTCGCCCAAATCGCCGTCTTTCAGGCCCAGATCAGCCATTGCATGGGGCGGGAACTTACCGCCGTCTTGCACCCAGTGCCGATAGGCAAAGACCGGGATGATCAGGGCGGCAAAGATTGCGCCCGATGTCAGCGCGTTGGAATAGCCCCAAACCTTCGCCCCTGCGCCCAAGAACAGCGCGTTGACAAAGGCCAGCAGGGTGTTGACGCCCAGCAGGAAGTTCGGGGCTTTCCACGGGCGCGCGATATGGCCCGAGTCGATGCGGTGGATCCAGCCTGCATTCAGGTTCAAGAAGTTGAACGTGATGTAACCCACGTTGGAAATGGCGAGCACATAGAAGTAGCCCGACAAGTCCGACGCCAGCGCCAGCAGGATGACGTTAAAGCCAAAGTCCGTCCACATAGCGCCCGTAGGCGCGCCGTGGCTGTTCACCCTGGACAGATACTTGGGCAACCAGCCATCGACCGACCCTTGATACAAGGTGCGCGACGACCCAGCCATGGCGGTCATGATAGCCATGAACAGACCAAGGATCATCAAGATCACAAAGATCTGCGTCACAGCATTGCCGCCGCCAACCATGTTGCCCAAAGCTTCGCCAACGCCCGTGCCGTCAACGATGCCCGATGCCAACATACCCGATTGGCCCAAAACGCCTTGGAAGGCGAAGGGGATCAGGAAGTAGAACACGCAGCACAACAGGCCCGAGTAGAAGATAGCCCGGAACGTATCGGTCTTGGGGTTCTTGAGTTCCGAGGTATAGCACACAGCGGTTTCAAACCCGTAGGTCGACCATGCCGCGATATACAAGCCCCCCAAGAACAGGGTCCAGCCGCCATTGTTCCAGGTGCCATCCACGCCGGAATAAGCGGCGGTGGGGGGCAGCAGGCCCATGACGTTGGCGCTGTCAATCGCACCGGTCAGGATCGGGACCAAGCCCACCAAAAGCAAGGGAACGAGCACAATGATCGCCAGCCACTTTTGCGCCGAAGCCGTGTTGGCAATGCCGCGGTGTTGGATGGCGAACATGATCAACATCAGCACCACGCCAACCACGAAAGTCGCGTTAAAGTGCAGCGTGCCTACGCCCGGAATGGCGAAGCTGGCCGCTTCCCATGTGCGGAAAGCAGGGGTCAGGGCCGAAACGGCATCAGCCGAAGCCACAGCCGTTATGGCATCCGCAGGCGCTGTGCCTGCATTGGCTGCGATATAATCGATCACCGACTGCGTGGCAGCCGTGTAATCGGCGGCATGAGCTGCGACCCATTCCAGCACCATGGCGCTGTCGGCCGCAGGGATTGGGAACAGCGCGTTCAGGATATAGCCTGCCGCGATGGAACAGCCCAAGGACAAAACCGGGCTCCACGCAAACCAGTTACACCAGACCGACAGCGGTGCCACCAGTTTGGAATAACGCAGCCAAGCCGTTGCGCCATAAACCGAAGCGCCGCCCGATTTGCTGCCGAACATCCCCGCCATTTCGGCGTAGGTGAAGCTTTGCAAAAAGCCCATGACCATCGAAATGATCCACACAAGGAAAGCCAGCTTTCCGGTTGTGCCCGCGATCCCACCAATCGAGAACAACACCA
>CAMAYO010000007.1 GCA_945862465.1 Pseudorhodobacter antarcticus
GGGAGGGCGCGATTGCAACGTCACCAGCAGAAATTCGGTGGAAGTAGCGGAGCCATAAAGCGCCTAGAACCAGCCTCGGCGCGCCATCCCGAGGTCGGGCGCGGCCCTAGGTGGCGCTTAGGGCTTTGTGACCTGAAACCAGACTTCGCCATTTTTCGTGCGCTGGTAAGTCATACCGATTTTCTCCATCACCCTGCGTGAGGCAAGGTTATCGACCGCTGTGCAAGCGGTGATCCTTTCATATCCGGGCTTTTTAAAGCCCCAGCCCACCAACACCTTTGCCCCCTCACAAGCCAAACCCTGCCCCCACTCGGTGCGCTTTAGTCGGTAGCCCAGTTCCGCGCTGCCATCTTCATTGGGCCACAGGCAGAACCAACCGACGAAAGCGCCGTCATGGCGGCGGGCTGTCCAGACATGAGGTTCGGTGCCATTTGGCATCAGGAAATCGGCATCCGGATCGGCGGTGGCGCGGTCGACAGGCTTGCCACCGTTCAAATAGCGCATGACTTCGGGGTCTTGCTCTAGCGCTACGAAATCGGGGCAGTCTTGTGGGGTACAAGGGGTCAGGGTCAGGCGTGGGGTATGCAAAATCATAATGTCTCTTTCTTCTCGGCTACTACCGCTGCTTTCTTCGCCCGGAATCAAGGCGCTTGCGCCGCCGGGCCGCGCCCCGCTTCGGGGGCTTACGCGGCCCCATCAGGGGCCACGGTCCCCCTCGCATCCCCCCGGGAGGGCGCGATTGCAACGGCACCAGCAGAAATTCGGTGGAAGTAGCGGAGCCATAAAGCGCCTAGAACCAGCCTCGGCGCGCCCACCCTAGGTCGGGCGCTGCCCTGTGCGGTGCTACTTCACTGGCCCCTTCTTACGCACATAAGCCTGCCACAAATCGGGCCTGCGCAGCTTGGTCAGCTCTTCGGCCTGCACCTTGCGCCATTTGGCGATCTCGCCGTGGTGGCCCGATTGCAGCACGTCGGGGATGGGCAGGCCCTGCCATTCGGCGGGTTTGGTGTATTGCGGGTGTTCCAGCAGGCCGTCGGAAAAACTTTCCTCTTCGGTCGAGGCTTGGTTGCCCAAAACCTTGGGCAGTAGGCGCACGGTGGCATCCAGCATCGCTTGGGCGGCAATTTCGCCGCCGGTCAGGACAAAATCGCCCAAGGATACCTCTTCAATCTGATGATGATCGATCACGCGCTGGTCGATGCCTTCGAAGCGCCCGCAGATCATCGTCATTCCATCACAGGCGGCAAAGCGGTGGGCCATGGCTTGGTCAAAGGGGCGGCCGCGCGGTGACAGGTAGATCACGGGCCATTTTAGCCGATCAGGATTGGCCCCAACAGCGGCCTCATCCAAAGCGCGGTCCAGCACATCGGCACGCAGCACCATGCCAGCGCCGCCGCCTGCGGGCGTGTCGTCGACGTTGCGGTGCTTGCCTTCGCCAAAGGGGCGCAGGGCGATGGGGATCAGCCGCCATAAGCCCAGATCCAGCGCCTTGCCCGTCAGCGAAAGGCCAAGGGTGCCGGGAAATGCCTCGGGGAACAGGGTGACGATCTTGACAGTGAACGCGCCTTTGACCTGCACATCCGCCATCAAATCGCGCGGCTTGGCGCTGACCTGCACGTTCAGACGTCCGTGCGAGCGCAGGGGAAAGCTGGCGGGAGGTGTATCGTCGTCTTGCATCTGGCCCTCGTTTGAACGGCCAACTTAAGCGCAAAGCTTTAGGACAGGAAGCCGCCATCGCTGTCGTCGCCAGTCTCTTCGGCCAAGCGGTCAAAGTTCGGCACGACGATGCGGCGCCGTTCGGCCAGTTCCACCACGCCGTCGCGTTTCAGCGCGTTCATCTGGCGGCTGACGGTTTCCAAGGTCAGGCCCAGATAATCGGCCATTTCCTCGCGCGTCAGCGGCAGATCAAAGCTGATCGGCCCTTTGGCTGCCTTGGCCTTAAGACCTGTGTCACGCCGCGCCAGAATGGCCAGCAATGAGGCGATTTTCTCTCGCGCGGTCTTGCGGCCCAAAAGCAGCATCCATTCGCGCGCGGCATCCAACTCGTCCAAGGTCATTTCCAGCAGGCGCTGGGCGACATGGGGGGTGGTCACCATCATCTCTTCAAAGGGTTTGCGCCGAAAACAGCACATGACGAGATCGGTGGTGGCGGTGACATCATAGGGTGCAACACCGCGGCCCGGCCTGCCAACAAAGTCTGACGGCAAAAGCAAGCCCACCATCTGGCGGCGGCCATCTTCCATCGTCTGGGTCAGGCTGGCGATGCCCGATACGACCGATGCCACAAAATCCATCCGGTCGCCCGACCAGACAACATTCTGCCCCGCTTCAAAGCTGCGGTAATATTTCATCTCTTCCAGCCGTGCCAATTCCGGTCCGTCACAGCGCGAACAGACGGCGCGGTGGCGAATGGGGCAGTCACCGCAATCTGGGGGAGCGAGTTTCAACCCATGAACTGACATGGCGGGCCTTTCATTGGGCGCATTTGATCCTGATCAAGGCAATCAGCGACGCCTTAGCTGATCCTATTCCTATGAACACTCTTTCGCAACTCGCAGCCTTTGGCCTATTTGATGCGCGCGTGCCGCGCTATACATCTTACCCGACAGCGCCGCAATTTGCGGGCGGTGTCGGCCCCCAAACTTTTGCCAAGTGGATCGAGGCCATTCCGGCCCATTCTTCCATATCCTTATATGTTCATGTCCCATTTTGCCGCCGCCTGTGCTGGTTTTGCGCTTGCCGCACACAGGGCACCAACAGCGATGATCCGGTCATTGCCTATGCCAATATGCTGCAAGCCGAGATTGCGCTTTTGGCGCGGCACTTGCCCAAAGGCGTCACCCTGTCGCGCCTGCATTGGGGCGGGGGCACGCCGACCATGCTGGGCCCGGGACTGATTCGGGATTTGGCAGGGGCGATTTTGAACGTGGCCCCCTTGGCCAAAGGGGCAGAGTTTTCGGTGGAGATTGACCCCAACGAAATTGACGAACCGCGCCTTGACGCCCTGACCGCAGCGGGAATGAACCGCGGCTCGATTGGCGTGCAAGATTTTGACCCCGAAATCCAAAAAACCATTGGGCGCGTGCAGGGGTTTGAACTGACCCGTGATGTGGTAGGCATAATCCGCGCGCGGGGGGTGAGCAGCCTGAACGCTGACATTTTGTTTGGCTTGCCGCATCAGACCAAAGCCAAAATCAGCGATTCGGTGGCCAAGCTTTTGTCGTTTTCGCCAGATAGGGTGGCCCTTTATGGCTATGCCCATGTGCCGTGGATGAGCAAGCGGCAGCAAATGATCCCATCTGATACCATGCCAACACCGCAGGAACGCTTGGGGCTGTACGAGGCAGCACAGGCGCTGTTTTTGACCCATGGCTACCAAGAGATTGGCATCGACCATTTCGCCAAGCCCACCGATGCCATGGCCGTGGCCGCCCGCACCGGCCACTTGCGACGCAATTTTCAGGGCTATACCGACGATGTGGCACAAACGTTGGTGGGGCTTGGGGCCTCGTCTATCTCTAAATTCCCGCAGGGCTATGCGCAGAATGCTTCAGGCACTTCGGCCCATACCCAAGCCATCCGTGACGGGCATTTCTCCACCCATCGCGGCCATGTCTTTGCTGGCGAAGACCTTCTGCGCGCCCGCATCATCGAGGCGCTGATGTGCGATTTTCGGGTGGAACGGGCGGAATTGACAGGCTTTGGAATTGCCACCGAGACGGTCGCAGCCATGCTTTCCAAGGTCGCTGCCGCTTTTGACGGAGTTGTGGTGCTGGATGATGTGGCCCTGTCGATCTTGCCACAAGGGCGGCCCTTGGCGCGGATGATTGCGCGGGGCTTTGATGCATATGACCAAACGAAGGCGCAGCATTCGGCGGCTATTTAACAGGCTTTGGCGGCAATGTTCGGGCTAAGGGCTTTAGCCCTTTGGCCCGTGTCTTTCGACGAAATTGACCATTTGGGGAAGCAAAAGGCGCTGATCGTAGCGGTCTAGCGCCGTTTGCCGCGCGGCTTGGCGGAGGGTTAGGAACTGCTCGGGTTGGGCCAGCGCCTTGATGAGCGCAACGGACCAAGCGGGAATATCAAAGAAATCGACCAACGTGCCGTTCACGCCGTCTTGGATCACTTCTTGAACGGGGGCTGTGGCTGATCCAATCACATGAGCCCCCGCACTCATCGCCTCGATCATCGACCATGACAGAACGAAGGGATAGGTTAGGTAAGCATGGGCGCGGCTGACCTGCATCAGGGCTGTGAACTGGTCATAAGGGACCTTGCCCATGAAATGCACCCGCGACATATCCAACCGGTCGCGCACCTCGTTCAGGATTGTGTCTTTCCAGCCTTTTGCGCCCTCAGGCGCGCTTCCATAGCTCACCTCGTCGCCGCCCACGATCACCACCTGCGCCTTGGGGCGGGCTTTCAGCACGTCGGGCAGGGCGCGCATAAAGGTGTGATAGCCGCGATAAGGTTCAAGGTTGCGGTTTACAAAGGTCAGCACCTCGTCCCCCGTTTTCACGCTTTGGCCGTTGGGCAGGGCAAAGCTGGCTTGCGGGTTGGGGGCCATGGCGGCGGTGTTCACCCCGTCATGGATCACATCTAGCATCTGCCGCAGAGGGGCGGGAAAGGTCGAGGCTTGCCACACCGTGGGTGCCACCCCCGCATCGGCGTGCAGCATGGCTTGGCCCAAATGCCCCGCTCGGCCTTGGGCGATCATGACCTGATCAAAGGTGGGCGGGTTGAATTCGGGGTCAAAGCCCACATCCGCGCCGCGCCCGCGATAGTAGAACTCGGCATAGATCAACAGCTTGGCCTCGGGCCAAACCTCTTTCAAGAACAGCGTCTCGCCCCAGCCGGAATGGCCAAAGATCACATCGGGCACATAACCGCGCTGCTGGCGCATGTGCAGTGCTGCGCGGGCGACAGAGACGCCCCTGTCGCTCATCTGCGTGTAATTGCGGCCCAAGCGGGTGGCTGCGGCATCAACAGGTTGCGCGGTGTGTTTGTATTTCAGCGTTTCGGTGGCCGAGGTGCGCTGGTTGCCAAGATCGGTCAGGGCAAGGCAATCATGCCCAAGGCGGGAAAGTTCTGGGGCAAGGTGCAGGAATTGGCCGGGGAAGTTTTGGTGAACAAACAGAATTTTCATAAAGGGTTTCCAAAGGCAGCGGTGAGCAATGCCTTTGTGTAATCCTTCTGGGGGTTGGCAAACAAGGCCTCTGCGGGCCCATGTTCGATCACATCGCCATTTTGCATCACCATGACCTGATGCGACAGGGCGCGCACCACGCGCAGATCGTGGCTGATGAACACATAGGCCAGACCGTGGCGGCGTTGCAGGTCGCGCAACAGGTCAACGATCTGCACCTGCACGGTCATATCTAGGGCCGAGGTGGGTTCATCCAGCACCACCAGCCTTGGGCGCAGGATCATCGCGCGGGCAATGGCGATGCGCTGCTTTTGCCCGCCGGAAAACTCGTGCGGATAGCGGTGCATCGTGGCGGGGTCTAGACCCACCTCTTCCATAATAGCCCCCACCATGTCGCGGCGATTGCGGCCGGGGTCTACCCCGTGCACGCCTAGGCCTTCGGCGATAATCGCCTCGGCCGTCATGCGGGGGGATAGGCTGCCAAAGGGGTCTTGAAACACCACCTGCATATCGCGGCGCAAAGGGCGCAGGGCGGATTTGGGCAGGGTGGACAGATCTTTTCCATCAAGACACACTTTGCCGCTGGATTGCACCAGCCGCAAAATCGCCAAGGCCAGCGTGGTCTTGCCTGACCCGCTTTCACCCACCACGCCCAAGGTTTCGCCCGCGCGCACGGACAGGCTTGTGTCGTTCACGGCCTTAACATGGCCCGTGGTGCGGCGCAAAAAGCCCGAGGTGATGGGGAACCACACGCGCAGATGTTCGCAGCGCAGCACTTCAGCGGCATCGGGAGCCACAGGGTCTGGCACACCGGTGGCATGGGCGGCCAGCAGCTTTTGGGTATAGGGATGCTGCGGGTTCGCGAAAATCTCAGGCGTGGGCCCCTGTTCAACAATCTGGCCGCCCTGCATCACGCAAACGCGGTCGGCAATGCGCTGAACGATGGTCAGATCGTGGGTGATGAAAAGCAGGCTTAGCCCTTCCGACCGTTTCAGTTCGGCCAAAAGGTCCAAGATCTGCGCTTGGATCGTGACATCCAGCGCCGTAGTTGGTTCATCGGCGATCAGCAGGTCTGGCCCATTCGCCAGCGCCATCGCGATCATGATGCGCTGGCGCTGCCCGCCGGACAGCTGATGCGGATAGGCGGCCAAGCGGCTTTCGGCATCCCTTATGCCGACCTTATCCAGCAGGTCCAGCACGCGCGCGCGGGCGGCGGGGCCGGATAGGCCCTGATGCAGGGCAAGGCTTTCGGTGATCTGCGCTTCGATGGTGTGCAAAGGGTTCAGCGAGGTCATCGGCTCTTGAAAGATAAAGCTGATGTCGTTGCCCCTGATCTTTTGCAACCGCGCTTCGGGCGCGCCGATCATCTCTTGGCCCGCATAGCGCACTGAACCTGTCACCTGTGCTGTATCACCGAGCAAAGACACGGTCGACAAAGCCGTCACCGACTTGCCCGAGCCGCTTTCGCCGACCAGCGCCAAGGTTTCGCCCTTGGCCAGCGTAAAGCTGACACCCCTGACGGCCTGTACCAGCTGCCCGTCTTGCCGGAAGCCTACGTTCAGATTTTCAACCGACAACAGGCTCATGAAAAGGTCTTTCGCGGGTCAAAAGCATCGCGCACGCCTTCGGATATGAACACGAGCAGGCTAAGCATGATGGAAAAGGTCGCAAAGGCGGTAAAGGCCAGCCATGGCGCTTGCAGGTTTTGTTTGGCTTGCTGGGTCAGCTCGCCCAAACTGGGGGCTGATGCGGGCAGGCCGAAGCCCAGAAAGTCCAGCGCAGTCAGGCTGCCGATGGTGCCTGATAGGATAAAGGGCATCATCGTCATGGTGGCGACTGTGGCATTGGGCAGCACATGGCGCAGGATGATGGCAAAATCGCTGACCCCTAAGGCTTTGGCTGCGCGCACATATTCAAAGTTGCGCGCCCGCAGAAACTCGGCCCGCACCAGCCCGACAAGGCCCATCCACCCAAACAACACCATCAGGAATGTCAAAAGCCAGAAGTTCATCGTCCAAACGGCCGAGATGATGATGATGACGTAAAGCGTGGGGGTCGATGACCATATTTCGATCACCCGTTGAAAGATCAGGTCGGTGAGTCCGCCGAAATAGCCCTGAATGGCCCCCGCCAGAATGCCGATGACTGAGGTGAGCAGCGTCACGATCAGCCCAAAGCTGACCGACAGCCGAAAGCCATAGAGCACCCGCGCCAGCACATCGCGCGCCGTGTCATCCGTGCCAAGCCAATGGTCGCGGTCAGGGGCAGAGGGGGCGGCACCCTTCACATCGTTTATCGTGTTATAGGCATAGGGAATGGGCGGCCACAGGATCCACCCCTGTTGGAACCCTTCGGCCTGATAGCTGCCTGCTTGCACCTTGGTTAGAATGTCTTCGGGCGTATCAAAGCAATCCACCCCTCCACCCGTGCGGATCAGGCATTGCACCACAGGGTCGCGGTAGTTCGCCTCGGTTTTGAAATCGCCGCCATAGTCGGCTTCTGAGTAAAAGCTGATAAACGGCGCGCGCAACTGGCCTTGGTAGCTGACCAAAAGCGGGTGGTCGTTCGACAGAACTTCCGAAAACAACGAAATCAGATACAGCGCCGAAAACAGGATCAGCGCGTAGTAAGACCGTTTGTTGGCGCGAAAAATCCGCCAGCGGCGTTGGTTCAAGGGCGATAGCGCCATCATCCGCGCCTTTCAAAGTCGATGCGCGGGTCGGTCCAGACATACATCAGGTCGGACAAAATCCCCACGATCAGGCCCAAAAGGCCAAAGGCGAACAGCGTGCCGAAGACGACGGGATAGTCGCGTTCAACGGCAGACCTATAGCCAAGTTGGCCCAAGCCATCCAAGGAAAAGATCGTCTCGATGATCAGCGACCCGCCGAAGAACACGCTGATGAATAGGCCCGGAAAGCCCGAGATTGGGATCAGCATGGCGTTGCGAAAGACGTGGCCATAAAGCACCCGCGCTTCCGACAGGCCCTTGGCGCGGGCGGTCATCACATATTGCTTGCGGATTTCATCCAAGAAAGAGTTCTTGGTCAGCAGCGTCAGCGTGGCAAAACTAGAGATGGTCGAGGCGACGATGGGCAGTGTGATGTGCCAGAAGTAGTCCTTGATCTGGTCTAGCACCCCAAGCTCGGCCCAGTTTTCCGATGTCAGGCCCCGTAGCGGGAAGATGCGGTAATAGCTGCCGCCAGCGAACAGCACCAACAGCAAAATGGCGAACAAAAACCCCGGAATGGCATAGGCCCCGATGATGATGCCCGATGTCCACACATCAAACCGCGACCCATCGCGCACGGCTTTGCGAATGCCAAGCGGGATGGAAATCAGATAGGCGATCAAAGTGCTCCACAGGCCCAGCGTGATCGACACGGGCATCTTTTCCAAGATCAACCCCACGACCGAGGTGGAGCGGAAATAGCTGTCGCCAAAGTCCAGCCGCACATAATTGCCCAGCATGATGAAGAACCGCTTCCACGCGGGGATCGTTTCTTTATGACAGGCGGGGTCTTTCAGGCTGGGCGTTCCGGTGAACCCCTCGTCGCAGACGATGCGCGAAAAGCCGAACTCGACCTCGAGTTGGGCGATGAACTCTGGCGGCAGACCGCGCGCGCCGATGTAGCCATTGCCCTGATCGGCCCCCGCCACATCCTGCCCTGCGTCTGATCCCGTGCCTGATATTTTCTCGATCGCGTTGCCATCGCCTTCAACCCGGGCGGCCACCTGTTGGATGGGCCCGCCCGGTACGAATTGGGTCAGCGTGAAGTTGATCACCATGATCCCCAACAGCGTGGGAATGACCAACAGCAGTCGTCTTAAAATGTAGGCTCCCATTGGGGCCACGCGCCTTTCAGTGCAAAACGCCCGCGGCCTTTAGCTTGGCCGCCTTGTCCGCGTCATACCACCAAAAGGCCAACTCGCCCAAAGCATAGGGCGGCAGGGGGTCGGGGTGGGCGTAGATGTCATAATAGGCCAGCGTGTAGACGTTCTTATACCACTGCGGCACCCAGAACTTTTCTGCCAGCAAAACGCGGTCCAGCGCTTTGGTCGCCACAATCAGCTCGTCCTTGGTTTTGGCGGCTTTGACCACCTGCGCCAAAGCGTCAACAGCGGGCGATTTCAGGCCCATGACGTTGTAGGTTGAATTGTCGGCAGTGGCAGAGCCATAGAACTGCTCAATCTCATCCCCCGGTTCCATCCCTGCGCGGGCATTGCCTGTTATGATGTCAAAGTCGAACGAGGGCGGTGAGGTGCGGGTATCAAACTGGGCGGAATCCACATCTGATAGCGTGGCGTCGATGCCCAAGGCTTTGAGGTTTTCGACATAGGGCGTGATCACACGGTCAAAGGCTGGGTTGTCGTTGAGGAAATCAACCTTCAACACCTCGCCCTTATCATTCACCCGCATCCCGTCAGCGCCCGCCTTCCAGCCTGCTTCATCCAGCAAGGCAGAGGCTTTGAGCAGATTTGCGCGGTCAAGCTGGCTGTCTGCAGAGGTGGGGGCCATGATGGCAGGGTCGGTCAGGATCGTGGCGGGCAACAGCCCTTGGTCGACCAAGGGTTGCAAAATCGCCACTTCCTCTGGGGTCGGCGCGCCAGTGGCGGCGAGGTAGGAGTTTTCCCAGACCGAATTGATCCGCGCATACAGGTCAAAAAACAGCGTTTTGTTCGACCATTCAAAGTTGAACATCAGCCCAATCGCTTCGCGCACCTTGGGGTCTTTGAACTTGTCACGGCGCAGGTTGAACAAAAAGGCTTGACCATTGGCCTTGTTGCCATTGGCCAGTTCCACCTTTTGCACCTCGCCCGATGCCACCAGCGGGAAGTCATACTGCGTGGCCCAAGACTTCGACGAGTTTTCTTGCCGGAAGGTGTAAGTGCCACCCTTGAACCCTTCAAATGCGGCGTTGGGGTCGGCGAAATATTCGTAGCGCACCGTGTCAAAGTTGTTGGTGCCCTTGTTTAGCGGCAACGCCTCGCCCCAATAATCGGGGTTGCGCTTGTAGACCACGCTTTGGCCCGCACTGAGTTTGTCCAACAGATAAGCCCCTGTGCCCAAGAATGGCTCTAGGCTGGATTCTTCCAGATCGCGCTTGTTCGCCTCGTAATCGGCCTTTGAAATCACGGGCAGGCCGCCAACGGATGCGGGCAGGTCGCGGTAGGGGATGCCCGCTTTGAAGGTGTATTTCACGGTGTAGGGATCAAGCGCTTCGACCTTTTCGACCTGTTTGTTGAACACGGTGCGAAAATCGGACAGGCCCTTGGTGGTGAAGATGTCATAGGAAAAAACCACATCTTCCGCTGTCATGGGCGAGCCATCGGAAAATTTCACATCTTGGCGCAGATGAAAGACCACCCAAGAGCGGTCTTCAGGATAGTCCATCGACGTGCACATCAAGCAATACGACGCGCCAATTTCATCGGCCGTGCCTGTCAGGATAGATTCGTAAGGAAAGCTAGAGCCCGCAGCGGCGCTGCCCTTGACCGAATAGGGGTTCATCGAATCAAAGCTGCCAAAGGCCCATTGCGACATCTCGCCACCCTTGGGGGCGTTGACGTTCACATAGTCGGGCACAAAATCGGGGCCGTATTTCAAATCGCCAAAGGTGGAAATGCCGTGGCTGGTAATGATCTTGGCATCGTCAGCCCGCGCGCCTTGCCCAAAAACTGCCAGCGCCACAATCGCCAGACCTGACGCCGCCAAGCGCCTCAAAGCGCGCAAATCCTGCCGTTTGGCCGTAACTGTTGCTGCTTTGCCCATGAGTGCCCCCAAAAGTGCGCTGGATTGTGTCAATCTCTAGCTAAATCGGAACGCGCCTGTTTCACAAGTTGCAACTGCGTGAGCAAGGCGCGCACCAAACAAAAAGGCCGCCCTAATGGGGGCGGCCCAATGTTTGAGAGGCATTTGCCTTACTTGGTCGTCGCCAAATAGGCGATCAAATTGGCGCGGTCTTGCGGCGCTGCAATGCCCGCAAATCCCATCTTGGTGCCAGGCACATATTCTTTGGGCGCTTTGAGGAAAGCGTAAAGCTCGTCGCCTGTCCAAGGGGTTTGCGCCGATGCCATAGCCTCAGAATAGGTATAGCCTGCAATCGAGGCGCGGGCGCGGCCCACGACACCATTCATGTGCGGGCCCGTCATCTCCTTGCCTTCGATTGAGTGGCAAGATTTGCATTTGCCAAAGACCTTCTCGCCTGCCGCAGCGTCAGCGGTCGCCGCAACCTCGGTATAGGTGGGCTCGGCCTCGGCCGTTTCGGCCGCAACCTCTTCGCCGCCCTCGACAGCGATTGCATAAGCAAAGGTGCGCTCTTCGGCTTTGGGTTGTTCGCCCAGCCCGTAGATGGCATCTGCGGCCCAAGCGCCGAACAGGAAAAACAGCAGCGTTCCGCATACGCCGCCAACAATCTTGGTCATGGTCATCGTGTCGAACATGCAGCACCTTCCGCTGGACTGGACTTTGCGCGCTATCTACCCGCTTCCCACGGCGGGGTGCAAGGTGTAGTAGCGCCAACAATTGCCCGAAAGGGCGTGATTTTTTCGGAGTAACGCAGATGTCAGGCCGAATTGCCTTTCAAGGAGAGCTGGGGGCCTATTCTCATCAGGCGTGCCGCCAGTCGCGCCCTGCGATGGAGGCTGTGCCCTGCGCCACCTTTGAAGAGGTGATCGATCAAGTGCGCCAAGGCGATTGTGACTTGGGGATGCTGGCTGTCGAAAACTCTACCTACGGGCGGGTGGCGGATGTGCATGCGCTTTTGCCGCAAAGCGGGTTGCATATCGTGGATGAGGCCTTTGTGCGGGTGCATATCAACTTGCTGGCTGTCAAAGGGGCGACGCTGGCCGATGTGAAGCGCGTGCGCTGCATGCCCATCTTGCACGGCCAAGCGCGGGGATTCATCCGCGAGCATGCCCTTTCGACCTTGGCGTGGCATGACAACGCCGCTGCGGCCCGCGAAGTGGCAGCTTTAGGCGATAAGGCCGAAGCGGCGCTGGCTTCGGAACTGGCGGGAGAGATTTACGGTCTTGACTGTTTGGCGCGCCAAATCGAAGACCAAGCCAACAACACCACGCGCTTTTTGGTCATGTCGCGACAAGCCGACCACACACGTCGCGCGGCCGATATGATCACCACCTTTGTGTTCCGCGTGCGCAACATTCCCGCAGCGCTTTACAAAGCCATGGGCGGATTTGCCACCAACGGCGTGAACATGACCAAGCTGGAAAGCTACATGATCGGCGGCAGCTTCACCGCGACCGAGTTTTACGCCGACATCGAAGGCCATCCCGAAGACCCCAACGTGGCCTTGGCTTTGGAAGAACTGGGCTATTTCACCAGCCATCTGCAGATCTTGGGCGTATACCCCGCCGACCGCCGCAGGGGCTGACAGCAGCCTGTCAATCCAGCGTATCGGCCAGCCAGTGCTGCATGATAAACTGCGCGATAGCCCCCTTGCGGGATGGCTTGATCAAAGGATGCGTGCCGGCAAAAGCTGACACCAACTCTTCGCGCGTGACCCAGCGGGCATCTTGCAACTCATTTGGGTCAAGCGTGATCTCTCGGGTGATCGCTTCCCCCCTGCACCCCAGCATCAACGATGCGGGAAAGGGCCAAGGTTGGCTGGACAGATAGCTGACCTCGCCCACCTCAATGCCTGATTCCTCAAACACCTCACGCCGCACGGCGGCCTCAATCGTCTCACCCGGTTCGATGAAGCCCGCCAGGAGCGAATACATCCCATCGGGCCAAGTCGGGCCTCGCCCCAACAGCAGGCTGTTGCCCTGCGTGATCAGCATGATCACCACAGGGTCAGTGCGCGGGAAGTGCGATGTGCCGCAGGCAGGGCAAAGCCGCTGCCAACCGGCGTGGGTCATATCTGATTTGGCCCCGCACGTGGCGCAAAAGCCGTGGCTGCGGTGCCATTCCATCACCGCGCGCGCCGTGGCGCAAAGCTCGGCATCGCGGGGCGACAAATGCGCCATCACAGCGCGCAATTCGTAAAAGCCGTGGTCGGCGGGCAGGTCGGGGTGGCTTTGCACTTGGGTGTCAAAAAAGCCGGATGATGGGGTGATGGACTGTTCGGGCACCCAAGACGATACGTTTTGGGCAAAAACGGGCGTGTCCCCTGACAGGCCCAGAAAAATCGCTGTCTCACGCACCCCAGCCAAAGGCGCATCGCTGGGCAGCCAAGCAATGCACTGCCCGTCTTGCAACAATGGCCGCCCCTTCCACAGCGCCAGCACCTGCCCGCGCTGCCACAAATCGGCCTGCGTTTGTGGGTTGTCGCGCAGAGCCCCCGCCCGATCCAACCCCGATCCGCCGAATGTCACCGTCTCTGCCAGCCGCATTGTATCCCCCCGATTTGAGCCTTGATGCCATGCGGGCGGGGCAGTGGCAAATTCTCCTTGAATTCGGTGCAGACTGCCCCAGATAGGCGGCATTAACTCCATTTAAATCAAAAGTTTTTGACCCTTGAACAGTCGCGCCCCATCCCCCGCCCGCTTGCGTATTCTGGCCACATCGGACCTGCACGCGCATCTGCGATCATGGGATTATCTGAAAAACCGCCCCAACCCCGCCGTGGGCTTGGCCCGCACCGCCAGCCTGATCGCCAAAGCGCGGGCCGAGGTGGGGTGTTGCGTGTTGGTCGACAATGGCGATTTTATGCAAGGCAGTCCTTTGGGCGAGGAGGAGGCTTTGGCCTCCCCCGCCGCCGCACGGGCGCTGCACCCAATGATCGCGGCGATGAACCTGTTGCGCTATGATGTGGCCAATCTGGGCAATCATGAATTTTCGCATGGCTTAGATTTTCTGATGAACCATCTGGCCCGCGCCCAGTTTCCCGCCATCTCGGCCAATCTGGTCCGCCGCCTTGGCGCCAGCCCTTTGCAAGATGAACGGCTCGTCCCGCCCAGCGTGATTGTTACCCGTGAACTCGCCGATCAAGACGGGCAGATCCACCCACTGCGGGTGGGCTTCGTGGGATTAGCCCCGCCGCAGACGGCCGTGTGGGAGAGGGCAAAGCTTGGCGCTCAGCTTCAAGGCCGCGATATTCTAGAGTCGGCGATTGCTTATGTGCCAAGGCTGCGCGCGCAAGGCGCCGATGTGGTGGTGGCGCTGTCGCATTCGGGCATAGGGGCTGAGATGGCCGCGCAGGGGATGGAAAATGCCAGCGCCGCCCTTGCGGCCCTCGATGGTATTGACGCGCTGGTGACAGGGCATACGCACCAAACCTTTCCCGTGTCCGGAAAGGCCGCTTGCAGCCTTTTGTCAGGTAAGCCTGCCGTGATGCCCGGATTTTACGGATCGCACCTTGGGGTGATTGATCTGGACCTGATCTGGGTCGCAGGGCGCTGGCAGGTGAAGGGCGGACAAAGCGCTTTGCAGCCCATATCGCGTCGTTCTGCGGGTGGGGCGCTGCGGTCGGTGGCACCCAATGCGCCCGATATTGTCCAAGCCTCGGCCCCAGCCCATCGGGCCACCCGCGCTTGGGCCAACAAGCCCGTGGGGTCCAGCGCCCATGCCCTGCACAGCTATTTCGCGATGATAGCCCCCAGCAGCACGTTACGCCTGATTGCCCGCGCCCAAGCGGCGCATGTTGCGCAGGCCCTCTCCGGCGGCCCCTATGCGCATCTGCCCATCCTCTCCGCCGCCGCCCCCTTTCATGCGGGCGGGCGCGGTGGGCCGGATAACTTTGTCGACATCCCCGCAGGCCTGCTGACCCTACGCCATGTCTATGACCTTTACCCCCATCCCAATGCTGTGGCGGCATTGCTGGTGACAGGCGCAGAGCTGCGGCTGTGGCTCGAACGGTCTTTTGGCCAGTTCTTGCAAATTGCTCCGCAAGCAGAAGATGTCCCCCTGCTGAACCCAGATTTTCCCAGTTTCAACTTTGACACGATCGAGGGTCTGACTTGGGCCGTCGACCTGTCCGCCCCGCCGTGGGTCGATGCGAAGGGGGTGGTCTACCAATCGCCACGCCGCATCTTGAACCTTTCTTGTAGCGGCCAGCCTTTGGCCCCGGACCAACCCTTTGTTCTTGCGACCAACAGCTACCGCGCCAGTGGGTCAGGCGGCTTCGTTGGCCCTACCAGCAAAGCACTGCTGCTCGGCCCGCCCCGTGGCAGCCGTGAGGCTTTGGCGGCCTACATCGCGCAAAATGCCCCCGTTGCCGCCGAAGCCCCGCCCCCTTGGCACTTTATGCCGATGCCAAACACCACTGTCGTGTTTGATACCGCGCCCCGCGCCGAAAGCCATCTGCCCAGCCTTACCCCACTGCGCGCAACACCCCTTTCCATCACCCCGCAAGGCTTCCGCCGCTTTCGCCTGCATCTGTGATGGGCTAAGGCTTGGTCCAAGCGAAGGGGAGCCTGCCATGTATGACGCCGTATTGTTCGACCTTGATGGCACGCTGATTGACACCGAAAGCCTGTCGATGGCGGCGGGTTTGCAGGCCTTTGCCAGTTTGGGCTATGCGGTTGAGGTGGCGTTTTTGCACCGTCTGATCGGTATTGATCAGCCCACCTCGGCTGGCATCATCCGCGCCCATGTGCCTGATATTGATCTGGTGGCGCTGAATGCCCATTGGAACCAAGGCTTTCGCACTGGGGTTGATCGCGGCCTGAACCTCAAGCTGGGCGTGCACGAGCTTTTGGCGGCAGCGCCCGGCCATATCCACCGCGCGGTGGTCACCTCGTCAGGTCGCGAAGATGCGCATCACAAGATTGGGGTTGCAGGCTTGCGGGCAGCATTCCCCACGGTTGTCACGGTGGATGATGTCACCCGCGCCAAGCCCGACCCTGAACCCTATCTGCTGGCCGCCCGCCTTTTGGGTGTCTCTCCTGCGCGCTGCCTTGTGTTTGAAGACAGCGAAGCGGGGGCCGAGGCTGCACATCGTGCGGGTTGCGTGGTGGTGCAGGTGCCTGATGTGGTGCAAGCCAGTGGCCGCTGGGCCCATCATGTGGCCCCAGACCTGATGGCAGGGGCGCGCCGCGCGGGTCTGCTTTAACCCGCCTTCCCCCGCGCCCCCTTTCATACGTGCCCAAATATCCCCGCCGGAGGCAGCGCCGCTTGCCCCAAATCCCACAGCGGTGTTCTTGCACCCTGCCAAGTTCTGCCCTATATGAACGGTCGAGAGGTTGGCGCGGGCAGGTGCCTCGCCAACCCGGTCAGGTCCGGAAGGAAGCAGCCGTAACGAGCCCCACTTGGGTCGTGGTCGACCTCTCACCTTGTCCCTCAATTGGCGGAGGATGGTTCATGAATCGTGAAATCTCCTGCCGTAGGGCAAGCCGCTGACCGAGGTTTTGGCCGCTTTGGGCTGGTCGGGGCAGTTCAGCGCCCAAGTCACCGAATCTGATGTGGTTCCTGTGCGTGTCACCGCCGTGCACCGCGCGCGCATTCAAGCTTTGGGGGCCATGGGGGCGGTGGATTTGATCCCAGCCTCAACCCTGTCGACCTCGACCGTGGCTGTGGGCGATTGGGTGGTGGCACGGGACGGGGTGGCCTTGCGGGTGCTGGACCGCCACAGCCTTGTTGCGCGCAAAGCGGCCGGCAGCAATGTGGCGCGACAGGTGATTGCCGCCAATCTGGATGCGCTGTTCATCGTGTCGTCCTGCAACGCCGATTTCAATGCAGGCCGGATGGAGCGGTTTTTGGTACTTGCCGCCAGTGCCGGCGTGGAACCCGTGGTCGTGCTGACCAAAGCCGATACCGCCGAAAACCCCGAGTCTTTTGTGACGCAGGCGCAGGCGCTGAAATCGGGCCTTGCGGTGGTGCTGATGGATGCCAAGCGTGGCGATGTGCGCGGCCAACTGGCGCCCTGGTGCGGCCCGGGGCAGACCGTGGCGCTGCTGGGGTCTTCGGGCGTGGGTAAGACCACGATCGTCAATGCCCTAACCGGCGGGGCCGCCGCCGTGCAAGATGTGCGCGATGATGACGCCAAGGGGCGTCACACCACGACGGGCCGCTATCTGGTTGCCATGACCGATGGTGGCTGGCTGATCGACACGCCGGGAATGCGCGAAGTGCAACTGAGCGATGCCTATGATGGGATCGGCCTGTTCTTTGACGATCTGACCGCCCTGTCGCTGACCTGCAAGTTTCGCAACTGCCGCCACGCGGGCGAGCCGGGCTGTGCGGTGCAAGGCGCCATTGCCGCGGGTGATCTAGACCCGGCGCGCTTTGTGCGCTGGCAAAAGCTGTTGGCCGAAGACGGCACCAACACCGCGACGATGGAAACCTCGGCCCTGCGCGCTGCCGGTCGGCGGTTTTACCCCAAGAAGAAATAAGAAAACAGAGCGCTTTCAGCGCGTTGGTTTTATCTCGCCTCTGGCGTGCCGCCAATCGGCGCGGGCGCGCGGCTTTGTCTTTCATACGTGCCCAAATATCCAAAGGTAAAGGGCGCAGGGTTTGGGGAACGACTCACTGGCGGTGGGGCGCGGGGTGGGGTAAGTTGTTCACTTATTGTTCTGGTCCTGCCCATGCCCTTCATCGAACTGAGCGCCACGTCGAACTTCACCTTTCTCACCGGGGCCTCTCACCCCGAGGACTATGTGCTGCGCGCGGCAGAGCTGGGGTTTGACGCCATAGCCATCGCCGATGTGAATTCGGTTGCAGGCATTGTGCGCGCCCATACCAAGGCGCGGGAATTGGCGCGGGATGGGGGGCCTAAGCTGCGCTTGATCCCCGCTGCGCGGATTGTGGTCGAGGGCGGCTTTAGCGTCACAGCCCTGCCGCAGGACCGCGCGGGATGGGGCCGCTTGTGCCGTTTGCTTACCCTTGGGCGCAGGCGCGTGCCCAAGGGGCAGTGCCATCTGACCTTGCAGGATTTGCTCGACTGGGGCGAAGGACTGGCGCTGCTGATCCACCCTCAAACGGTGACGCAGGCGCACCCAGTGCAGGGCGGCGCGGGCGCTTGGTTGACGGTGGCGCATAGGCTGACGCGCCGCTTTGAGAGCGATTGTTACCTGCTGATGGCCCCCGGCTATGACGGGCAGGACAGGGCGCGCTTTGCGGCCCTGACCCAGTTGGCCGCGCAGTTGCGCATCCCCACACTCGCCTCGGCCTTGCCCTTGATGCACCACGGCGCGCGGCGCAAATTGGCGGATGTGCTGACCGCCATTCGCCTTGGCAAGCGGATTGACGCCTTGGGCCTTGATGCCGCCCCGCACGGCGAAAACCGTCTGCGCTCAGAGGCCGAGATGCTAAGGCTTTTTCGTGGCTATGAGGGCGCCGTGCACCGCGCAGGCACCCTCGCCGCCACCCTGACCTTTTCGCTGGACGAATTGCGCTATGAATACCCCTCTGAAATCGCCGCAGGCGAAACCCCCGCCACCCGTCTGGCCCGCTTGGCCGAGGCGGGCTTGCATTGGCGCTATCCCGCAGGCCCACCCGACAAGGCCCGCGCCCAAATGGCGCATGAACTGGCCCTGATCGGCAAGCTGCACTACGAGCCCTATTTCCTGACCGTCCACGACATCGTTCAATTCGCCCGTGATCGCGGCATCCTTTGCCAAGGGCGCGGGTCGGCGGCCAATTCGGTGGTGTGCTATGCTTTGGGCGTCACCTCGGTCAGCCCTGAAATCGGCACGATGGTCTTCGAACGCTTCGTGTCCGAAGCGCGCAACGAACCGCCCGACATTGACGTCGACTTTGAACACGAACGCCGCGAAGAGGTGATCCAGCACATCTATGCCCGCTATGGCCGCCACCGCGCCGGCCTGTGCGCCACCGTCATCCACTACCGTGGCAAACGCGCCGTGCGCGAGGTGGGCCGTGCCATGGGCCTTAGCGAAGATACGTTGTCGGCCATGTCATCGCAAATCTGGGGGTTTGGCGCGTCAAAGGCCATGAACACCCAACGGCTGATCGAAATCGGGCTAGACCCGACCGATCGCCGCTTGCAACTGACCTTGCAATTGATCGAAGAGATCCAAGGCTTTCCCCGCCACCTATCCCAGCACGTGGGCGGCTTTATTATCACCGAAGGCCGCTTGGACGAGCTGGTGCCCATCGAAAACGCCACGATGGAGGATCGCACCGTCATCTGCTGGGACAAAGACGATATTGATACCTTGGGCATCCTAAAGGTCGATATTCTGGCTTTGGGAATGCTGTCGTGCATCCGCAAAGCCTTTGGTCTGTTGGAAAAGCACCACCACGCCGCCTATACGCTTGCCACCCTGCCGCCCGAAGATCCGCAGGTTTACGAGATGCTCTGCCAATCTGACAGCTTGGGCGTCTTTCAGGTGGAAAGCCGCGCGCAGATGAACTTTCTGCCCCGGATGCGGCCGCGCAGCTTTTATGATCTGGTGATTCAGGTGGCCATCATCCGCCCCGGCCCTATTCAGGGTGACATGGTGCATCCCTATCTGCGCCGGCGCAACGGGCAGGAAGTGGTCAGCTTTCCGTCCGATGCTTTGGGACGGGTTTTGGGCAAAACCTTGGGCGTGCCTTTGTTTCAAGAGCAAGCCATGCAAATCGCCATCATCGGCGCGGGCTTCACCCCGACCGAGGCGGACCGCTTGCGCCGCTCACTCGCCACGTTCAAAAAGTATGGCTCTGTCAGCGAATTTCACGACCGCTTTTTGCAGGGCATGGCCGCCAATGGCTATGAGGCCGACTTTTCCGCCCGCTGCTTTGCCCAGATCGAGGGCTTTGGCAGCTACGGCTTTCCCGAAAGCCATGCGGCCAGCTTTGCCCTGCTGGTCTATGCCTCGGCGTGGATCAAGCGGCACCATCCGGGGATCTTTGCCTGTGCGCTGCTCAACTCGCAACCCATGGGCTTTTATGCCCCCGCCCAGATTGTGCGTGATGCGCGTGAACATGGGGTTGTCGTTCTGCCGCCGTCGATCAACGCCAGCCATTGGGACAATGTGATGGAAAAGACCGAGGGTGCCTTGGCCCTGCGTCTGGGCTTTCGCCAGATCAAGGGCCTGTCCGAGGAAGAGGCACTATGGATCATTGCCGCGCGGGGCAATGGCTATTTGGCGGTGGAAGATGTCTGGCGAAGGGCGGGCGCATCACCCACCACCATCACCCGCTTGGCCGAGGCGGATGCCTTCGCCTCCCTTGGCCTGTCGCGGCGCGATGCGCTGTGGGCCGCGCGTGCGTTAACAGGCGATGCGCCCCTGCCACTGTTTGCCGCCGATATGGACGGCGAGGGGATCGTGGAACCCGCCGTGCAGTTTCGCACGATGAGCGAGGGCGAGCAGGTGGTGGAAGATTATGTTTCCATGCGCCTGACCTTGCGCAGCCATCCCATGGCCCTGCTGCGGTCGTTCTTCACCCCACAGGCGGCCTAGCCCTGCACCTGCCCATCCACAACGACCAGTTGCCGCGCACACAAGGCCGCTATCTTTTCATCATGGGTCGAGATCAGAAAGGTCGTGCCCTCGTCTTGGTTGATCTGGGCGATCAATTCCATGACTTGGCCTGCTGAGGCGCGGTCAAGGTTGCCCGTGGGTTCATCGGCCAGCACCAGTTCGGGGCGGTTCATCAAGGCCCGCGCCACGGCCACGCGCTGCTTTTGCCCGCCCGACAGATGGGCCGTTGGAAAATGAATGCGGTCTTGCAGCCCCATGCGGGCGAGCAAATCCTTGCCCCGCGCTTGTGCCACAGCCGTTTCGCGCCCCGCGCGGATGGCTGCGGGGAAGATGACATTTTCCAGCGCGGTAAAGTCGGGCAAAAGGTTATGAAACTGAAAGACAAAGCCGATGTGCTGGTTGCGAAAGGCGGTGCGCGCGCTGTCACTGGCGCGCACCAGATCGCACCCCAGCATCTGATGTGCCCCAGATGTGGGCTGCATCAAGGTGCCCAGAATGGTCAAAAGCGTGCTTTTACCAGAGCCAGAAGGCCCCAAAAGCGCCGAGACCTCACCCGTTTGCAGCGTCAGGTTCAGTCCGCGCAGCACGGGCGTTTCGGTCAGCCCCGCGCCAAAGGTCTTGACCAGATCTTGCACCACGACAAGCGCGCTCATTGGCCGATCGCCGTCACCGGATCGACCTTGGCCGCCGACCGCGCCGGCCAGATCGAGGCGAGAATAGCCCCCAAAAGCGTCAACCCAATCGCCAACCCGTAAGAGCCTTGCTTGATGTCGATGGGCAATGATCCCGTGCGAAACTGCCCGCCCGCCGGAAAGGGCAGCAGCGCTGCATAGCCCAAAGCCGCGCCCAAAAGCCCGCCCATCAGACCGATCAGCGCGCCTTGCAGCACAAAGACCAGCACCACGAACCGCTCTGACGCCCCCATAGCGCGCATAATCCCGATCTCGGGCCTGCGCCGATAGGTCGACAGCAGCAAGGCCGATGCCACACCAATCACGATGGTGATCAGCGCAAAGCTTTTCAAAAAGACGCCAGTTTTGGCCTGCGCGGACAAGGCTTCCAGAAACTGCGCGCCATCCACTGTCCATGACTTGGCCGTCAGCCCTGTCAGCGCGGTGATCTGCGGGGCCATTGCATCGGCGGCGTATAGGTCGGTCAATTTGATCTCTACCCGTGTCAGTCCCTGTGGCATGGCAAAAAGCGTGCGGGCCGTGCCAAGGCTGACATAAGCCGTGCGCCGATCTGGCCCGCCCGCGCCCATTTGGTAAATGCCCGTGACCGTCAGGGCCGTCTCGATCCCCTTGGTCGAGGATAGCCGGACAGATTGGCCCAAAAGCAGGTTAAGATCCTCGGCCAGCCTTTTGCCGATCAGGATCGATCCTGCCCCCAACCGCGCCGTGCCCTCGACGACATAGCCGTCCAGATTGGCGATGGCCGATTCGCGGCCCGCCATCAGCCCATTGATGCTAACCTGCGCCACCTGCGCCCCATGGGTGACAAACCCTGCGCCCGAAATTTGCGGCGAGACCGCGCGCACACCGGGCAAGGATTCGATCAAGGCGATGAAATTGGCCGCTGTGGGCAGGTTTGCCGCCGTGGTGCTGGACTTTTGCTGCACCAAAAGGGGGGAGCCTGCCAGCAACAGGGCGGGGTCTTCTGGCTCTGCTTGGATCGAGACATGGGCAATGTCGCCCACGGTGCGTGACAAGATCAACTCGGCCAAGCCGCCGATCAGCGCCGACATGAAGATGAAGATAAAGACCCCCACCGCCACGCCCAAGACCAACAGCCCCGTCTGCGCCTTGGACGCTGTTAGATAGCGCCCCGCGATTTTCAACGCATAAAGCATCAGGGGCCAACCTTGACGGCTTGGCCGTCTGTCAGCCCTGCGGCGGTGACAATCACAGCATCACCCGCCGACAGACCCTTGGTTACAATCAAGCGTGCGGCGGGCCAATCAATGACCTCGACCGCGGTTTTGACGGCATGGCCTGCCACCAGCACAAAGACCGCAGGCCCGGCTACCATCGCACTGCGCGGGATGGTCAGGGCAAGGGGGCGATCTTCGATGATGATATTGGCCGTCACCGTCAGGCCCACGGGCGCCTTCAGGCCCGCATCGGGGGTGATCTTGACCTGCAAGCCGCCCGTTGCCGGATCAACCCGAGGCGAGACAAAGCTGACCGTGCCCTCTTGCGTGCCTGTTGTGCCCACCAGTTGCAAAACGGCCTTTTGGCCGGTGGCAATTTGGGTGGCATAGGCCTCGTCCAGATTGGTTTCGATGCGCAAAGAGGTCAGGTCTGACAGGGTAAAGATCGACAGCGCCGGTTCGATGAACTGGCCCGGATCGGCTTTGCGCTGCAGGATCACGCCTGAAAGAGGGGCGCGGATCGTATAGCGGTCGCGTTGGATTTGCGCCTGCTCAAGGGTGGCGCGCAGAGATTCCACGCTTTGCGCGGCGCGCGCCAAGGCGCGCTCGGCATCCTCAAGCTTGATGCGCGGGGCAAGGGGGCCCAAATCGCGCAGATGGGCGTAATCAGACCCCGCCTGTGCTTGCACCAGCAGCCCTTGGGCAAGGGCCGATTGCGCCTGACGGACCACGGCTTGCTGCTGGGTGGCGTCAAGTTGGGCAAGAATATCGCCCGCTGCAACGCTTTGCCCTTCCTCTGCCATCTTTCCCACCACAGTCCCCGAGACGGCAGCGCGCACAAAGATTGAACTCAGCGCAGCCACTTGCCCGTTCACCGCAAGCACCCTCTGCGCGGGGGCCGTGGCGATCACCTCGACCGCCACGACAGGGGTTTTGGGCGCAAAGGGTTGCAGCCAAAATGCGCTCACCAGTCCCAGGATCACAACAGCGCCTAGGCCCCAAGCGGCTTTGCGGGTCGGCTTGGGCTGGGCGGTTGGCAAAGTGTCGGGCATTGGGGTTGTCCATTCATGACGAACCCTTACCTTATCAGACCACGGCGGGCGGGCCGTGATCTAGCGCAAGCTTTGCGCCTAGCGCCCCTTACCGTTGCTGGACCCTTTGCCACCCAAGGCTGCAGACGTGCGGCCTGCGTCGCTGGGTTTGGTCAGGCCTGCGTTGAAGCCACCGGCGCGTTTGGCGGCAGGCTTTGGGGCCACGGGTTTGGGGGTGGTGGGTTTGGTCATAATGTTCTCCAATCAACAAGGTCAGCACAGGGGCCGGCGTCGCAACAGGCGCGCCTTGAACCCCCTAGGATTTTGGCTTTGCCCTATTTCTGGGCCAGAAAGGTGCGCCAGACGGCGATGAACATCGCCGCAACAACAGGGCCAGTGATAAAGCCCTGAACGCCAAAGCTGGCAATGCCGCCGATTGTAGAGAGCAGCACGACAAAATCTGGAATGCGCGTGGCCTTGCCCACCAAATAGGGCCGCACAAGGTTGTCCACAAGGCTGATCACCAAAGCGCCGTAAATCAATAAGCCCACGCCCTCGACGACATGGCCGGTTGCCATGAAGTAAACCGCCACCGGCGCCCAAACCAAAGCCGCGCCAAAAACAGGCAGCAGGGCGAGGATCGACATCAGCACAGTCCAAAGCAAGACGGCATGGACCCCCAGCACCCAAAAGCCAAAACCGCCCAAAGCGCCTTGCAGCAAAGCCACCATGATATCGCCCTGAACTGTGGCGCGCACCACGGTGGTGAAGGTCGACAGCAGATCGGCGCGCACCTCAGGGGGCATGGGGATGGCGGCGGTGAAATGCTTGGTCAAGCTTTCGCCATCGCGAAACAAGAAAAAGACCAGATACAGCGTCACCCCCAGCCCCATCACCAACCCTGCCGTGCTTTGGCCGATGGAAAACACCAAGGGCACATTGGCCCCCAGCCAGAGGCTGACCGAAACGACCAGACTGTGTTGCAGGCCAAGCAGGTCCTTGGGGATCAATCCCTGCACCAGACCGCGCGCCCAAAGGGGCAACTCGGCAAGGGCTTGCTGCGCAAGTCCTTGCAGGTCAACCACGCCCGAGGATATGGCCGCCACCAAGGCTGACGCCTCTTGCACCACGGCCGCGATGATCAAAAGCATGGGCAGGATCACCCCCACCAATAGGCCGAAAATCATCGTCACCGCTGCCAAATTGCGCCGTCCGCCAAGACGGGTCAGCACCGTGGCATGCAGCGGCGCAAAGACGATGGCCAAAGTCAGCCCCCAAAACAGCGCCCCAAATAAGGGCCACAGCACCCAAGCAAAAGCCAAGGTAACAAGACCCACCAGCGCAAGAAAAGTTTTGTTCGTGCTCATCTTTAATCCTTCGGGCGGGTCGTTGGGGTCAGGCCCTAACCTTCGTTCTTCAGCAACAGGCCCAAGGCGGCCAAAATCAGAACAACGCCCGCCAACACCTTGGCTGGCGGGGCAGAGTGGCCCAAGGCCATTTCCCACAAGATCACCCAACAGGGCACCAGATAAGTATAGGCCATGACCTTGGCCGCAGGCAGACGCATGGTGGCGTATTGGATCAAAACAAACGTCATGGCAGAAGCGGCGATGGACACATAGGCCAGACAGATCCACACGATCGCGGGCATATGGGCCCAATCGGTCGCCAAAGTGGTAGACCCGCCCCAAAGGCCCAGCAGCAAGAACCCAGCCAGCAGCGTGCCAAAGGTAAAGACCAAAGCGGGCTCTCCGCGGTTCAGGCGCCGGACCATCGGGGCGTAAAAGGCGTGGGCGATGCAGCCGACAAAGAAAATCACCTCGCCCTTTCCGATTTGCATAGCGACGATGGCTTGCACATCGCCGCGAAAGATCACCCAGACCGCCCCCGCTGCCCCCAAAGCCAAGGCCACTGCCATGCGCACCGAAGTGACTTGGCGCAGCAAAATCCAGCCAAAGCCAGCCGCCATCAGGGGTGTTAAGGTAAAGACCGCCGCCGTGGGCACCGCTGCGGCGGTGCGCAACCCTTCAAACATCAGCACAAAATAGCAGGCGAGCAATCCGCCCAGCACCAAATAGCGCCAAGGGGCAGCGGCTGCGCTGCGCGGCACGCCGCCCTTGCTGGCAAAAGCAGCCGCCCCCACCAAGGCCCCCGCCAGCCCGAACCGCGCCACCGTCATCGCGGCGGGTGAGATCAGTGGGGCAGCCAGTGCGCCGAGTGAAAACGACCCTGCCACCAAAGCCGAAAAGGCCAGCATCGCCAGATGGCCGCTTTGCGCAGGGGTGCGGATCATGCGCAGGACCAACGGGTTGCAGCGCGCTTCAGCACCGTTAGAAAGGTTTGCACCTTTAAGGTGCGGTGCAGGTCAACATGGGTCACGATCCACAAGGGCGATTCCCATTCGGGCATCGGGGCCAAAACTTGCACCAGATCGGGGTGCTTTTCGGCCTCCCAAATCGGCATAAAGCCTAAGCCAAGCCCCGCCAGAACAGCGGCGCTTGTGGCTGAGGGTTCACTGACGCGGTACCTGACAGCTTCTGCCGGAACGCTGTCGCGCAGCCAGCGGTAAAACGGCGCGCGGTTGTCGGTATCGACGGGACCGATGAACTGGTGGTGCAGGTAATCTTGCGGTCCAATGGGCATTCCGCGCGCCTGCACATAGGCCTTAGCCGCGTAAAGGGCTGATTGCACCCGCGCCAAGGGCTGCACCACATAGTCGCCATCTTGTGGGGCCGCGCCTGCGCGAATGGCCACATGCGCCTCGCCGTAATCCAGCCGAAACAGGCGCATATCGGAATAAAACCGAATGGCAACATCAGGGTGTAGGGCCTGAAACTCGGCAAAAACAGGTGACAGAACGGGGGCTATGCCGGAAATCGAGGTGACAACCAGTTCCCCCGTCACCGTTTCGCCTTGGCCTTTGATGCGGCTGACCAATTGGCCAAACTGCTCTTCGGTGCGCTGGGCGGTTGACAAAAGATCACGCCCCGCCTCGGTCGGCGTATAGCCGCGCGCGTGGCGTTGAAACAGCTTGGTGCCCAAGCGCTTTTCCAAAGCGTCGATGTGGCGGATCACCGTGGCATGGTGCACGCCCAAAACCTCAGCCGCCCCCGACACCGTGCCCAAACGCGCCACTTGATAGGCCGTCCGAATTTCGCCCCACGTATCGACCAGCATATCTGTGCGTTCCTGAACAACTCATCTGCCATTTGGCAGAATTGCGCGCAAATCGGCAAGTGGCATTATTGGTGCTGCGACAGGAACGACACACAAATCATAGGAAATGTCATGAACAAAACTGTCTTGCTGATCATCCGCGCCCTTTTGACCGCAGCTTTTGCCGCCGCTGGCCTAGCCAAACTGGTAGGGGCCGAGATGATGGTGCAAACCTTTGACGCCGTGGGCTTTGGCCAATGGTTCCGCTATCTGACGGGCCTGATTGAGGTTGGTTCGGCCATTGCCCTGTGGCTTCCGGGCCTGCAAGCCTATGCGGCGGGGCTTTTGGTCTGCACCATGATCGGCGCTTTGATCGCCCATGCTATGGTGCTGGGCTTGGCTGGGGGTTTGCCCGCGTTTGTGCTGGGCGCCTTGGCCGCCATGACCCTTCGGGCTTACCGCGCGCAACTGTCGCGCTGATCCTTGCGAAAGGGCCTTCTTCCCCGCTAGAGATGGCGCAGGAGGCCCGATGCCCAAACTGACCGCTGCAACCCTGTTCAAAGCAAGCCTTGCGCTGATGATGTTGGCTGCTGGCTTGGCCACGGCGTTCGGTTACGACCGGATGGGCGCAAGGTTTGGTGCCTTGGGGGCAGGCGATGCGATGCGCGTGGGCGCGGGCTTGATGCAGGTGCTGGCCGCCGTGGCGTTGATGGCCCCGGGCCGTGCCGCCTATGGCGCGGCACTGGCCTTGGCGGTCAGTCTTTGCGCGACAGTTGCCCACGCCAGCGTGCTGGGTTGGGATGGTGCGCCACCCGCTATGGCACTCGCCGCAGCCTCAGCCGTGATTTTGGCCCGCAACAGAGCGGATTTCCAGCGCTAGACCCTTGCGCGCTTGACTCTGGCGCCCTTCGCCCGTAATTCACCCCCAATTCCCCGGAGGCTGTTCGCTTCCGGTCCCTAGGCTTAAGCCGGGATCGCCATCCGTCAGCGCGTTGCGCCCACGGGTGCTGTTGCCGTTTTGGTCCAGGCCCCGCACGCCGCCCGTCTGGGCATTGATTGAGGAGAGCGCCATGTTCGAAAGCCTTTCAGACCGCCTTGGTGGCGTTTTTGATCGTTTGACCAAGGCTGGCGCGCTGTCTGAAGCCGATGTCGACGCCGCCCTGCGTGAAGTGCGCACGGCCTTGCTAGAGGCTGACGTGTCGCTGTCCGTGGCGCGCGATTTCATCAAGGCGGTCAAAACACGGGCCACGGGCCAAGCGGTGACCAAATCTGTGACGCCGGGCCAACAGGTCGTCAAGATCGTGCATGACGAACTGATCGCGGTTTTGGGCGGTGATGGCCCGGCAGATGCGCTGAAGATCGATAATCCGCCGTCGACCATTTTGATGGTGGGCTTGCAAGGCTCGGGCAAAACCACGACCACGGCCAAGCTGGCCAAGCGTTTGAAAGAGCGGAATAACAAGCGCGTCCTGATGGCCTCGCTTGACACCAACCGCCCCGCCGCGATGGAGCAGTTGGCGATTTTGGCGGGCCAGATCGGCGTTGACAGCCTGCCCATCGTCAAGGGCGAAACTGCGGTGCAAATCGCCAAGCGTGCCAAGACCCAAGCGGCCTTTGGCGGCTATGACGTGCTGTTTTTGGACACCGCAGGCCGCTTGCACATTGACGAAGTGCTGATGGACGAAATCCAATCCGTTCGTGACATCGCCGACCCGCGCGAAACGCTGCTGGTCGTTGATGGGTTGACGGGCCAGGACGCCGTAAACGTCGCAGCTGAATTTGACGGCAAGGTCGGCATCACCGGCGTGGTGCTAACCCGCATGGACGGTGACGGTCGCGGCGGTGCGGCTTTGTCGATGCGCGCTGTCACCGGCAAACCCATCCGCTTTGTCGGCATGGGCGAAAAGATGGATGCGCTGGAAACCTTTGAAGCCGACCGCGTGGCGGGCCGGATCTTGGGCATGGGCGACATCGTGGCGCTGGTCGAAAAAGCCCGCGAGACGTTTGAAGCCGAGCAATCCGAACGCATGGCACGGCGCTTCCAAAAGGGTCTGTTCAACATGAACGACCTGCGGATGCAGTTGGAACAGATGCTGAAAATGGGCGGCATGCAGTCGATCATGGGGATGTTGCCCGGCATGGGCGGCATGGCCAAGGCGGCGGAAAAGGCGGGCTTTGATGACCGCATGCTCAAACGCCAGATAGCACTGATCCAGTCGATGACCAAGAAAGAACGCGCCAACCCCGATTTGCTGGCCGCCAGCCGCAAAAAGCGCATCGCCAAAGGGGCGGGGCTGGAAGTGTCAGAGCTGAACAAGCTGCTCAAGCAGCATCAGCAAATGGCCGATATGATGAAGAAAATGGGCAAGGGCGGCATGATGAAGCAGGCCATCGCCCAGATGATGGGCAAAGGCGGCGGTGCTGCCGGTGGAATGCCCGACCTGAAGAACATGGACCCCGCCCAGTTGGAAGAAGCCGCCCGTGCGATGAAATCGGGCATGGGCGGTATGGGCGGCGGACTGCCGCGTGGTTTGGGCGGCATGGGCGGCTTGCCACAGGGCCTGTCGGGGATGTTCAAAAAGAAATGATGATGCCCGCACCCCACGAACCTTTTGCGAAAAATCCTTGTGGCCTTCGCCGCAACGTTTGCCCTGAGCTGTCCTTACGCGAGAGCCGCCATGACCGCTGATCTCATCGCCCGCGCCGCCGAGGTGCTTAAAGACCACCGCGCGTCAATCGACCGGTTGGATGCGATCTTGGTCTATACTTTGGCCGAACGCTTCAAACACACCCAAGCGGTGGGCAAGCTCAAAGCCAGCCATGCTTTGCCCCCGTCTGATCCGGCGCGGGAAGCCCGCCAGATCGAACGGCTGGAAAAGCTGGCGGCGGATGCCGACCTTGACCCCGAATTTGCCAAGAAATTCCTGACCTTCATCATCTCTGAAGTGATCAGGCATCACGAACACCTGCAAAAATAGCCAACCCGCAGCTTGGGCATTCTGCCCATCTGCCCCCAAGACATGTTAAGGAGAAACATCATGTCCATGAAAATCCGTCTCGCCCGTGGCGGCTCCAAAAAGCGCCCGCACTATTCCATCGTCGCCTCTGACAGCCGTATGCCGCGCGATGGCCGCTTCTTGGAAAAGCTGGGCACCTATGACCCGATGCTGGCCAAAGACAACGAAAACCGCATCAAGATGGATCTGGACCGGATCAAGGATTGGCTGTCCAAGGGCGCACAGCCCACCGACCGCGTGGCGCGTTTCTTGGAAGCCGCTGGCGTGCTGCCCAAAACCGTGCGCTCGAACCCCAAGTCGGCTGTTCCGGGCAAAGCCATGGCCGAGCGCGCCAAGAAGAAAGCCGCCGCGGCCGAAGCCCCCGTCGAGGTTAAAGCCCCCGCAGTTGCCGCAGCCCCTGAAGTGGTTGAAGCCCCGGCAGTTGTTGAAGCCCCCGCAGTTGTGGAGGCTCCCGCGGCCGAAGCTTCGGCCACTGAAGCTCCCGCTGCTGAATGATATCCAACGGGCGTCCCCTAGGGGGCGCCCTTTTTCTAGGAGGCAGCTATGGCAGATGACGGCATCAAAGCCCAAGGCCCACAGCGCCTCTGCGTCGGGGCAATCTCTGGCGCTTTTGGCGTGCAAGGCGAAGTGCGGCTGAAAAGCTTCTGCGCCGAGCCTGAGGATATCGCATCCTACGGCCCGCTCTTTTCCGAAGACGGCACCCGGTCCTTCAAGATTAAACTCACCCGCCCGGTGGCCGGCGGCTTGGGTGCGCGCATTGCGGGGGTCGAGACGAAAGACCAAGCTGATGCACTGAAAGGCGTGTCGCTTTACGCCGACCGCAATCGCCTGCCGCGCTTGCCCGATGACGAATTCTACCACGCCGACCTGATCGGGCTCGACGTGCGCGATCCTGGTGGCAAGCCCTTGGGCAAAGTCCGCGCGGTGCACAACCACGGTGCCGGCGATCTTTTGGAAATCTCTGGCGCAGGCGCTGACCTTCTCTTGCCCTTCACCCGCGCGGTGATCCCCACGGTTGATCTCACCTCTGGCCGCATCGTGGCCGACCCGCCCGAAGGCGTGGAATAACCCCCCCGCACCCCCCTTTCATACGTGCCCAAATATCCCGGGGCGCGGGGCAGCGCCCCGGGGCACCCCGCTTGCCAAGCCGCCCGCAATCGGCCAAGCAAGTTCCATCCATCCAAGGGGCCCCCATGCGCAAAATCCTGATCACCGGCACCGCAGGCTTCATCGGCTTTCACCTTGCGCGCCTGCTTTTGGCCGAAGGCTTTCGCGTGCATGGCTATGATGGCATGTCAGACTATTACGACATTCGGCTCAAACAGCGCCGCCACCAGATCTTGCTGCAAAACCCCCAGTTCACCGCGACCGAGGCGCTGTTGGAAGACCACGCCACCCTTGACCGCATCGCTGACGACTTCCAGCCAGAGGTGATCGTGCACCTCGCAGCTCAAGCCGGCGTGCGTTACAGCCTTGAAAACCCCCGCGCTTATCTCGATTCCAACGTCATCGGCAGCTTTAACGTGATGGAAGTCGCGCGGCGGTTAAAGGTGCAGCATCTGCTGATGGCCTCGACCTCTTCGGTCTATGGGGCGAATGAAGAGATGCCCTTTGCCGAAACGCAAAAGGCCGATACGCAGCTGACGATCTATGCTGCGACCAAAAAGGCCAGCGAAAGCATGGGCCATGCCTATGCGCATCTGTGGTCGATCCCCACCACGATGTTTCGTTTCTTTACGGTCTACGGCCCATGGGGCCGCCCCGACATGGCGCTGTTCAAGTTTGTCGAAGCCATCCTGCAAGACCGCCCGATCGAGGTTTATAACCACGGCGAGATGTTCCGCGACTTCACCTATGTCGCTGATCTCGTCCAAGCCATCCGCCTGCTGATCGACACCCCTCCGCCCTTGCCGCGCACGGCGGAACCCATCGCAGGCGACACTCTGTCGCCCGTGGCCCCTTGGCGCGTGGTGAATATTGGCAATTCTGACAAGGTCAAACTGCTCGACTTTGTCGATGCCATCGAACAGGCTCTTGGCCGCAAAGCCCAACGGACCTACCTGCCCATGCAAGCGGGCGACGTCCCCGCCACATGGGCCGACGCCAGCCTGCTGCGCGCCCTGACGGGTTATGCGCCCAAGACCAATGTGAAAGACGGGATTGCGGCATTTGTGGCGTGGTATCGGGAATATTATAACGTTTGAGCCACCTTAAGGTTGCATCGTTGCGACGCGGCGTAACGGCAACGACGCAGTGACGATACCGATGATGCCGCCAGTAAGGAAACCATAGACACCTTGCAAACGTGAGGTTGGATGTGTTTTGACTTACAAGCTTGATTTGCCCCCCACGTGAGTGCGAAGTTTCACCGATTTGACCAACCCAGTGACCCATTTTTCTTTCCGTTAACCTTTCGCGATTGAGCCGTCCGATTTTGACAGGAGTGATTTTGCAATCTGGACTTCCAAAGACGTTGAATTTTCGCGGTCAAAGCAGGTGCTTAGCGCATTTGGTGGCGTTCACGCATAGACTTGAAGGGTTCGGACCGAACAACGAAGCACTAGTCATTCGCGTCACGTTCGAATCACACGTCTTTTCAAAGTCGGAAGGTCTTGGAAAACATGACTTTTTGGACGAGTCAGGGAATAGGCGGTTCTTTTGCGCGGATCGATACGCTTTTTCGTTCACCCTTCCCGATGATGTTCGAAGGATGCTCGATCAAAACGTTTATACTTGGGAGGTGAAGGACAAGAACCAGTTCGCTAATTTGGCTGTGCTTTCGCCAGCAAGTTTGCAAATGGTTTCAGGCACCCACAATGTTTTGGTCTACTATCTTTATCATAGTGGCATCGCCGGCATTCATGTCGAGATGAAAGTAAAGTCCTGCTATCAAAGGACAATTAACTTTGAGCGTCAAAAGAAACGCGAAAAGATACGCGTTTTTCTTAGGACAGTCTGCTTCAAGGGTGGACGTGTCCCAAAAGCTTAACAATTATAGAAAAGGCCCCCCGAAGGGAGCCTTCAACCATGCGGGTGCGCCTTACCGTGGTATGCCGACCCATAAGGGTGCGCGAGTAACAGCGATCCTAAGAAAGCCCCGCCATCTGCCACTTCGTCATCTGTATCATTGCACAGCGCGGTTTTCAAGTTCGTTCTCGACGCGGCAAAGCACCGCCCGCTGTGCCTAAACCCAAGCGCCCCCTCACCCCTTGCGAAACCGCCCGCCATATCCCAATCCGGCCACGCCTGACGGGAACGCCCCCTCGTCCAGATACCGCTGATGGCAGCGCGCCAGTGCCTTGCGGTCCAGCGTCACGCCCAATCCTGCCCCTTCGGGCAGCCCCAACTTGCCGCCTTTGGGCACCATCGGCCCGCCCTCAATCACGTCGTCGCCATACCAGCGCAGCAAGGTTTGGCTCGCACCGCGCACCGCCTCGACCGCCGCCGAGACTTGCAGATAGGCCGCAGATCCGATGCCGGTTTCGCCTGAATGAAAGCGGAAACCCACGTTGAACGCCTCGGCCGATTTGATAAAGGCCACCGTGGCCGCGATGCCGCCCAGTTCGTTCAGGTTGGTCACAATCGCATCGGGGCAGCGCAGGGCCACGGCTTTGCGCAGGTCGATCCGGTGGCTGGAAAAGCTGATGTCGGTATGGGCGCGCAGGGCGGCCATATCCTCGTAATCTTCGCAGGGGTCTTCGAACCAGCTGATTTCAAAGGGAGAAAAGGCGCGCAGGGCAAGGCGGGCGGTGGGCAAAGTATAGCCGCCATTGGCGTCGATCCGCAAATCGCGCACACCTATCGCCGCGCGGATTTCGCACAGCATCGTTACTTCCTCGGCCATCGAAACGGTTGCGACTTTGCCCTCGAACACTGTCGATCCATGAGCCTCGATCATCGCGGCGCAATAGCGCGCTATCTCTAGCGGGGTGGCTTCGCCGGGGTCGGTGCCGGGTAGGCGGTAGCTGAAGTATTCGGTCAAAGGGACCTCATCCCTTACCGCGCCGCCCAACAGCAACGCCACGGGCACGCCTTCAGTCTTGCCCCGCGCATCCCACATCGCCATTTCAATGCCGCCAAACACCCGCCGTGCCGCAGCGACATTGCCCCAAGGCGTAAAGGCCATGCCGGGCACCACAAGCCCTTCGGCTTGCGAAATCGCCCGCAGGTCCAGCCCGATCAGCTTTTCGCCAGCGGCCATCACCTCTGCCGCGCGGTCGCCATCGGCGCATTCGCCAAGACCTACGATGCCGTCATCCGTCAGAACCTCAATCACGGTTTTTGTCAGGGATGCCGTTGATCCATACGAAAACCGGTAAGGTGCGCGCAGCGGAATGTTGACGGGTGTCGCCGTGACGGAGCGGATTTTCATGCGGCCCTCAGATAGCTGTGCAGTTTTGCCTTTATCGCCTCTGGCCAGGGCTGCGGTGCAATGGCCCCGTCAGCCTCTGCCACCCAAACGAGCGTGATCGTCACCACCAAGCGCACCTGCCCGCCGCAAGCCCCCACAATCTCGAACGTCACCGAGGTGGCGCCAAGGCGCAGCACTTCCAGCGTCACCTCCAGCACATCACCCAAGCGCGACGGCGCGCGGAAATCGGTTTCCAGCCGCACCGTGGGCACGCCAGATTGTTGCCTCATCATCTCGCCATAAGACACCCCCACCGCCTCGCGAAAGAAATTCTCGCAGACATGGTTGGTCATCTCGAAATAGCGCGGGTAAAAGACGATCCCAGCGGGGTCGCAATGGTTGAATTCAATCGGGTAAAGGCGGCGGTAGAGCATCACGATATCCTTTCAAACTCAAAACAAAGCGGGTAAGACCCAGATACCATGTCCCAAGGGCTAGGCAAACAGGGGGAAGTCATGTCGGGCGAAAGCTATTTTCTCTATCATTCCATCGGCCAATACCCTGGCAAGGCCCGCGATTTGGCGGGTGCTATGGCTGAGTTTGCTCTGTCATGGGGCACGGCGGATGATGGGCAATGGGCTTACGCTTTGGGCAAACGGCAGGCGTTTATTGACCGTTGGCGGGCGATTATCAACGCGCCGGAAGGGTCGACCACGACCTTTGAAAGCGTCACGCAGGCCTTTCACGCGCTTCTGACCTCTTTGCCTGCCGGGCATCTCAAGGGGCGCAAAGTGCTGGTGGGGGCGGATTGCTTCCCCTCGAACCACTTTTTGCTGCAAAGCTTGGCCGAAAGCTGTGGCTTTACGCTGAAAACCGTGGCGCTGCGCCAAGGGGCGGCCCATGTCGAAGATGAGGATTTCCTGAACGATTGGACGCCTGATGTCGGCCTGGCGCTGCTGACATGGGTGTCTTCCACAACCTCGCACCGCATCAATCTGCCCCAGATGGTCGCACATGGCCGTCGGATGGGCAGCTTGATCGGGGTGGATATCACCCAAGCGGCGGGGCTTTTGCCCTTTGACGTGAACGCGCCTGAAATTGATTTCGCCGTCTCCACCTCGCTTAAATGGATGTGCGGCACGCCGGGGGCGGGGGTTTTGTATCTGTCGCCCCGATTGATCCCGCATTGCCAACCGGAATTGCGCGGGTGGTTCAGCCAAGACAACCCGTTCAACTGGGACATCACCCGCTTTGCTTTTGCCCCCGACATTCGCCGCTTTGACAATGGCACGCCGGGGGTGATGGCCGCGCTGGCTTCCTTGCCCGCGCTTGATTGGCACGCAGCCCAAGATCAAGCGCACATCTTGGCCCATAACCGCAAGCTGACCGCGCGCCTGATCGACGGCGCTGATGACCTTGGTCTGCCCCTGCTTACCCCGCGCCCCGAAACCAAGCGCGGCGGGTCGATCATGGTGCGCCTGCCCGATGCGCTGCCCGCACCGCAGGTTGTAGCCACCCTGCGCGGACAAGGGATCACGACTGATGCGCGCAGCCAAACCCTGCGCCTGTCGCCGGGGATCTTGACCACCGATGCCGGAACTGACCGTTTGATCGTGGCGTTGAAAGCACTTCTCTAACCTCTTGCCCTTTGCCCAAATACTCTCGCCGAAGGCTCTTGGTCAGCCCAAGGCGCTACTTGCGGCGTTTGTGCTCTTCCAGTCGGGGCATGATTTCGACAAAGTTGCAGGGCCTGTGGCGATAGTCGAGCTGCGCTTTTAGGATCTCATCCCAAGCATCGCGGCAGGCACCGGGTGATCCAGGCAGCGCGAACAGGTATTTGCCACCCGCAACACCCCCCGTGGCGCGCGATTGCACCGCCGATGTGCCGATCTTTTGCATCGAAACGATGGTGAAGATCGTGCCGAACGCCTCGATCTCTTTTTCATACACATCGCGGTGCGCTTCTACCGTTACGTCACGGCCCGTAAGGCCGGTGCCACCGGTGGACAAGATCACATCGATCACTGGGTCCGCGATCCATTGGCGCAGGCGGGCTGCAATGGTGGCGCGGTCGTCTTGCACAATGGCGCGTGCGGCCAGCAGGTGTCCGGCATCGGTCAAACGGTCGACCAAAGTGTCGCCGGATTTATCCTCGGCCAAGGTGCGGGTATCAGACACGGTCAGCACGGCGATGCGCACGGGGATGAAGTCTTTTGTCTCATCAATGCGGGACATGGGTTAGCTCCTCGCCGCTTGTAGGCGGGCTTTAAGGGATAGCAGATCGGCCCAAGCCTCGCGTTTCGCGGCTGGGGTGCGCAAAAGGTAGGCCGGATGGGTCATGGGCAACACGGGACGGTTGAGCGCCTGTGCCCAAGTGCCGCGCAAGCGCAGGATGCCCTTTTCGCCCAGCAGCGCCATGCAGGGCGTGTTGCCCAAGGCCACGATGATATCGGGGTTTGCAAGCTCAATATGCCGCTCGACAAATGGGCGCATCATGGCGATTTCCTCGGGCGAGGGGTCGCGGCTTTGCGGCGGCCGCCATGGCAGAACGTTGGTTATGTAAAGCGCAGTGGCAGGATCAGCCGAATGCCGCGACAGGCCAATGGCGTCGAACATCCGGTCCAGCAACTGCCCCGCTTGGCCCACAAAGGGCAGACCCTCTTGATCTTCCTCACGCCCCGGCGCTTCGCCTAAGATCAGCACACGGGCTGTGGGGTTGCCATCGGCAAAGACGGTGGAGCGCGCGCCTTTTTTCAGATCACAATGATCAAAGGCGGCGATGGCCTCGCGCAGGGCCGCCAAGCTGCCAGCCTCGTCCGCGGCTTTTTGCGCCACGGCCACCGCATCCACCTGCAGCACTTGGGCTGCGGCCTCGGGCGCTGGCTTTGACCGCGCAGGGCTGTCAACAACGGGCCGTTCCAAGCGCTCCGGCAGATCGTAGCGGTTGACAGGGTCGTCTTGCACCCAATCTGAAACGCCCATCTCCACCTGCCAATCAAAAGCGGCAAGGGCGGATTGCCAGTTTTCCGGCTCAAGGATCGGCGGTGTGATTCCCATGCGTGTAGGCTAGGCGCTTGGGGCGGGTAGAACAACCTGACTTTGCGCGCCAAAGCGGGGGTCGGCTCCCGCAGTATTTGCGCCAAGATGAAGGGGCGGGGTTTCGCGGATTGGTCCTTTGGCGCTATCGTGGGCCGCATCACGATGCCGCTTTGGGAAGGAACGCCGAAAATGACCACGATTGCGTGTTTTGGAACTGGGCTCCAGCGGGGCCTTGCCCATGGCGAAGGCGCGCGGGCGAAAGTGCGCGCCGCCCTTGCGCGGTGGGAGGAGGCCACTTTGGGCGGTTTGCCCAACGCGCCCAGCATGCAGGACTATGCAGCGGGTTTTCTGGCCAGCACTGGCTTGTGGGACACGGCCCAACGCTTGACCCCCGACTTGGCCGACGAAGTGCGCGGGATTGCCCATGGCGCGGGCCTGCCCGAAGCCCTGGTGGCGGCCTATAACCTGATGGACGAGCAGTGGTGGTATGATTTTGACGCCAGTGATGCGGCGCCTAAGGCCGAACCCGGCTGCAGTTTGATGGCGCTGCAAGGCGCGAGTCACACTGTGATCGCGCAGAACATGGACTTGCCGGAATTCATGGACGGATCGCAGGTCATCTTGCACTTGGGCGGGCCGAACCTGCCCGAGACGTTGCTGTTAAGTGCGGCGGGGTTGATTGGGTTGACAGGGATGAACCGTGACGGGGTGGCGATTTGTGTCAACACCCTTTTGATGCTGCGCCATCAACCGCGCGCTTTGCCTGTGGCCTTTATGCTGCGCCGCGCCTTGGCGGAACGCTCGGCCGAAGGCGCACTGGGCGTTCTGCGCGCTTTGCCCCATGCCAGCGGCCAGCATTATGCCGTGGCCGATCGGGCGGGGGTGACGGGGTTGGAATGTTCGGCCCTTGGGGCGTCCGTTAGCTTTCAAGGGCAGGGCCGCTTGCTGCACACCAACCATCCGCTTTCCAGCACCGACACCGACAGCCGCGCCATGGAGATGCTGACAGCGCGGGGGCGGGTTGCGGATTCCACCAAGCGTTTGGCGCATATGGAAGCGCTGAACCCACAAGGGGCCGAGGGGGTCAAGGCCATGCTGACCGATCCCGCAACACCGCTGTGCATGGTGGCCGACAGCGCCAGCCGCAGCCAAACCTTTGGTTCGGTTCTGTTCCAACTGGGTGACACCCCGCAAGGCCAAATCCGCCTTGGCCTGCCCCACCGTGATGCATGGCAGACCTTGGCTTTTACCGCCTAACCTTGCCCCTTGCGCCCTTGTTTGGCATAAGCCGTCCAACCTTAGGAGAGCACCATGACCTTGCGCGCCCGCCATCTGCTTGGGATCGAGCAGCTTTCCCCCCAAGAAATCACCGAAATCTTGGATCTGGCCGACCGCTATGTTGATCTAAACCGGCGCACGGTGAAATCGTCCGACGTTCTGGCGGGGCTGACACAGATCAATATGTTCTTTGAAAACTCCACCCGCACGCAGGCCAGTTTTGAGCTGGCCGGTAAACGCTTGGGGGCCGATGTGATGAATATGTCGGTCGCGCAATCGAGCGTGAAAAAGGGCGAGACGCTGATTGACACAGCACTCACCTTGAATGCGATGCGACCGGATTTGCTGGTGGTGCGGCACCCGTCTTCGGGGGCGGTGAACCTGCTTGCGTCCAAGGTCAACTGTGCGGTGTTGAACGCAGGCGACGGGCGGCACGAACACCCGACACAGGCGCTGCTGGACGCGCTGACGATCCGCCGCGCCAAGGGCCGCATCCAGCGCCTGACAGTGGCGATTTGTGGCGACATCGCCCATTCGCGGGTGGCGCGTTCCAACCTGATCTTGCTGGGCAAGATGGAGAACCGTCTGCGGCTGATCGCTCCGCCCACGCTGATGCCGCCCGGTGTGCAAGATTTTGGCTGCGAGTTGTATGACGACATGAAAAAGGGGCTGGAAGGCGCGGATGTGGTGATGATGCTGCGCCTTCAGAAAGAACGCATGGATGGCGGCTTTATCCCCAGCGAGCGGGAATATTACCACCGCTATGGGCTGGACGCGGAAAAGCTGTCTTATGCCAAGCCCGACGCCATCGTGATGCACCCCGGCCCGATGAACCGTGGCGTGGAAATTGATGGCGAGATCGCCGATGACATCAACCGATCCGTCATTCAAGAACAGGTCGAAATGGGCGTTGCCGTTCGCATGGCCTGCATGGACCTTTTGGCGCGCAATTTGCGTGCGGAACGGGGCCGTGCGGCGGTGGGGGTGATGGCGTGAAAAAACCGATGTCGGATGCGCGGATCGGCGGCATGGTCGCCACGGTTGTGCTGCTGGTGCTGTTTGTGCTGGTGGCATGGATGATTTGGGGGGGTAATTGATGCCGCAAGAGACGATGACCGCGCCCCTGCACCTGACCAACGCACGATTGATCGACCCAGAGGCTGGGACAGATGCTTTGGGTTCGCTCACCGTCAAAGACGGTGTGATCGTTGCGCGGAATGGGGCTGCTCCTAAAGGGGGCGAAGCCATTGATTGTGCGGGCCTGTGCTTGGCCCCCGGCATTATTGACTGGGGCGTCAAGATTGGCGAACCCGGAGAGCGGCACCGCGAATCCTTTCGTTCGGCGGGGCAAGCGGCGGCGGCGGGTGGCGTTACGACCATCATCGCGCGGCCCGATACCCAGCCTGCGATTGACACGCCTGAAACGCTGGAATTTGTGACCCGCCGCGCCGTGGAATCTGTGGTGCGCATTCGCCATATGGCCGCGCTGACCAAGGGGCGTGCGGGGCAAGAGATGACCGAAATAGGCTTTCTGCTTGATGCGGGGGCTGTGGCCTTTAGCGATGTGTTCAGCGTTTCCACCAACACCAAGGCCCTTGCGCGCGCCTTTACCTATGCGCGGTCCTTGGGTGCTTTGGTGGTTGGGCATCCGCAGGAACCCGGCCTATCGGCAGGGGCCGCTGCGACCAATTCCAAATTCGCCAGCCTGCGCGGCTTGCCCGGCGTGCACCCGATGGCCGAGCGCTTGGGGCTGGACCGTGACCTTGGCTTAGTGGAAATGACCGGCGTGCGCTATCACGCCGACCAGATCACCACAGCGGGGGCGCTGCCCTCGATCCAGCGGGCGAAAGAGCGGGGATTAGATGTGACAGCCGGGGTGTCTATTCACCACCTGACGTTGAACGACTTCGATGTGGGCGATTACCGCACGTTCTTTAAGCTGACCCCGCCTTTGCGGTCGGAAGACGACCGCTTGGCGATGGTGCAAGCGCTGGCGGAAGGGGTGATTGATGTCGTGGCCTCCTTCCACACGCCTGCGGATGAGGAATCCAAACGCTTGCCGTTTGAAGAGGCGGCCTCGGGCGCTGTTGGCCTGCAAACCCTGCTGCCCGCCGCATTGCGCTTGGTGCATTCGGGCGACCTTGACCTGCCGAGTTTGTGGCGGGCTTTGTCGCTGAACCCTGCCAAACGATTGGGCCTGCCGCAGGGACGATTGGCCGAAGGCGCGCCCGCTGATCTGGTGCTGTTTGACCCCGACGCGCCCTTTGTGCTGGACCGCTTCAAGCTGGCCTCAAAATCCAAAAACACGCCATTTGACGGGATGCGGATGGAGGGTAAGGTTCACGCCACTTGGGTGGCGGGCGTTCAGGTGCATAAAGGCTAGGCCATGCCAATGATGGAAACTTCTGCTGCAATTTTGGCGCTGGTGGCTGTGGGGGCCTATCTGCTGGGATCGGTGCCCTTTGGCATCGTGATCACGCGAGCCTTGGGCTTGGGCGATTTGCGCAAGATCGGGTCGGGCAATATCGGGGCCACCAATGTGCTGCGCACAGGCAATAAGGGGGCTGCTTTGGCCACCTTGTTGCTGGATGCGGGTAAGGGCGGGATTGCGGTGGCTTTGGCGCGTTTGGTGGGCGGGGCGGATGCGGCGCTGCTGGCGGCTTTGGCCAGCTTTCTGGGCCATCTGTTCCCCGTCTGGCTGGGCTTTAAGGGCGGCAAAGGGGTAGCGACCTATCTGGGCACGTTGCTGGTGCTGGATTGGCGCTTGGGCCTTGCCACTTGTGCCACTTGGGCCGTGACGGCGGGGGTGACGCGGATATCCTCGCTTTCAGGTTTGGTGGCGGTGGCTTTGACCAACCTGTGGGTTGTGGTGCTGCAAGACAGCGCGATGCTGGCGCTAAGTTTGGCGTTGAGTATGCTGATCTATTGGAAGCACTGGCCCAATATTCAGCGCATTGCGGCGGGGACTGAACCGAGGATTGGCGCTAAGGAATAGGCTTTTGCGGCGAGGCTTGCTGCAAAAGCCTATTTGCTCAAAGCGCAACTTAAAGGCTTGCGGCGTCGTAGATCGGCGTCAGGCTTTTGCCCCAAGCGCCGTTGTAATGGGCAAGCCAGCGGTCGGCTTGGGTGGTTTCAGTTTCCAGATTGGCAACCAAGGGGGCCAGAAAGCGCTGCTCGTCAAGGCCGCGCGCGGCGAGGCCGGCGTGGCTTAGACCCACGGCGGCGCGAGCAAGATCAATCAGTTTCACCCCTTCGGCTTCACCTTGCAGGGCACTGACTGACGCTGCAACTCGCAAGCCTTCGCGGGTTTCGGCATCAAAGCCCTTCACCAGATCCCACGCTGCATCCAGCGCTGTTTGATCATACATCAGCCCCACCCAAAAGGCGGGCAGTGCGTTGATATGGGCTTGATCGCCACAATCCGCCCCGCGCATTTCGATGAACTTCTTCACCCGCGCTTCGGGGAAGACGGTGGTCATATGATCGGCCCAATCCGACAGGGTGGGCTTTTCCCCTGGTAAAGCGGGCAACTTTCCGGCCAGAAAATCACGGAAAGATTGGCCTAAAGCGTTGATGTATTTGCCATTTCGGTAAACAAAATACATGGGCACATCCAGCACCCAATCGACATAGGCCTGAAAGCCAAAGTCACCTTCAAAGGCAAAGGGCAGCATGCCTGTGCGCGTGTCATCCAAGCCGCGCCAAATGCGCGAGCGCCACGATTTATGGGCGTTCAACTTGCCGTCAAAGAAGGGGCTAGAGGCGAAAAGGGCCGTGGCGACAGGTTGCAGCGCCAAAGCCACACGCAGTTTTTTGACCATGTCGGCTTCGGAGGCGTAGTCAAGGTTCACCTGCACCGTGCAGGTGCGATACATCATCTGCGTGCCATGCGTGCCGACACGGCCCATATAATCGGTCATCAAACGATAGCGGCCCTTGGGCATGACGGGCATATCAGGCCCGCTCCACTGCGGGGCGGCACCTAGGCCCATAAAGCCAATGCCCAAAGGGTCGGCAAGGGCGCGCACTTCATCCAGATGGGTTTGCAATTCGGCGGCGGTTTCGGTCATGTTGGCAACCATGGCACCCGACAGTTCAAACTGCCCGCCCGGTTCCAAGGATATATTGGCCCCGTTGCGCGTCATCCCGATGATGTTTTCGCCTTCGCGCAGCGGCGTCCAGCCAAAGCGCGCCTCTAGCCCCGCAAACAGGGCCGAGATCGACCTGTCGCCCGCATAGGGCAGGGGCGCATGGGTGTCTTTCAGGAAGCCGAACTTTTCATGCTCGGTCCCGATGCGCCATTGGTCCTTGGGCTTGTTGCCCGAGGCCAGAAGTTCAGCCAACTGGTCGAAGCTTTCGATGGGCCCGCCACCGGATTGGGGAATCGACATCAGACAGGCCCTTTCAAAGCGGCACATTCAGAAGCGCCACAGGTGTCGCGCCCTGTGGCCCAAGTCAAGGGTTGCGGTGGCAGGTTGTGCAATTCACGCGCCCCAATACACGCTAAAGCGCCTATCTTAGCGCGCCAATCTGGGGCCGGATTGTTTCCGCCATATGACACGGGTTTCTGCGGCCAGTGTCAGGTTGGCCTTTTGTGGCGCTGGGGGGTGCAGGGCCAAGACCAGTTCCGCCGTATCCATCCCTGGCAGGCTTGTGAAAACGTCAAACAGCTTTTGCGCGCCTTCGGCATCGACGGGGATCAACAGGGCCTGCCCATCGCTTTGTTTCAAGCGCCACATCCGGCGGCCCCGCATCGACAGCAGGCGAATTTCCACCAGTTCGTCCAACGAAATAAACCCGCCGAGTTCGGGGGCAAGATAGCTGACCTGCCGCTCGTCCAGTTCCACAACGCCCGGGGCTGCGACGGTTTGGGCAAAGCGTGCACGGCGAAAGGCGGTGAGGGTCAAGATGGCCCCGATGGCGGCCACGATCGCGCCTAAGGGCACCAAGACATAGCCGCCCAAAGCCATCAGCCAAAGGCCCACCAGCACAACCAAGCCTGCCCCCAAAGCTTCGCGGTAGCGCAGCGCTGTCTCTGTGATTTCGGGGCGGATTTGCCAGATGGGGTCAGCCATGCACCACCTGCGCGTTGGTCAGCAACAGCAACGTCCAAAGGCCTATCTGTTCAAAGCCCAAAGCGCGGTAGGTGCTTGCGGCTGTATCCGATGCTGCAAACAACACCGCCCGCTGCACCCCTGCCGCGCGGGCTTGCGCTAGTTGCTGGCCTATGGCGCGGCGCGCATGGCCTTGGCCGCGCAAGGCGAGGGGCGTGTAAACCCCGCCCACTTGCACGATCTGCGGCAGGCGGGCGTTAAAGCCGCACATGGCAAGGGGCTGGGTGCCGTCCATCAGCACGACATGGCTATTCGCCGCAACATAGCGGTCGTAGCGGGTGAATACCTCGGCATCGGCTTGGGCCTTCGGGGTATCAAGCGCCTCGATCATATAGGCGTGGATCCAAGATTTGATCGTATCCTCAGGCGCGTGGGCGAGGGGGACGATCTGCCCCGCGCCAACTTGCATTTGCAGGGCGGACAGGGACAACTCGAAATGCGGTTCGTCGCGGTTCAAGGTAAAGGGTCCGGTCAACCCAAAGGCGTTCTGCAATCCCCGCGCCCAGTCTTGGCGGCCGATAACGCCCATGATCTTGCGCCCCGCCAGCACACGAGTGGCGGCAGCGTAGCTGGCCGAGGGCAGCACAGGCAGCACCAAGCCCGCATGGTTTAGCGCCAACACGTCCGTCACTTGCCCCCCTTGGCGGGTCAGCCACAGATCTTGCCGCTGCGCAGCATCGCCCGAAAGCCCATAGTCGCGCAGGTTGGTCAGGGGGAACATGGCGCAGGTGACATGGGCGGACAGAAAGGCGTCAACCTCGGCCAAATCCGCCGCCACAGCAGGGGTCACAGCCAATCCCCCAACGTTGTCTGCCACAGCGTCAAGGCCGCCACTGCCGCCGTATCAGCGCGCAGGATGCGGGGGCCTAGGCTGATGGGGGTGACAAAGGGCAGGGCGCGCAGTTTGGTGCGTTCTTCGGGGGAAAAGCCGCCTTCGGGGCCGATCAATATCGCCCACGGTCCGGGGGGGGCTTGCAGTAGGGCAGTGCGGCCTTGCAAACCCTCATCCGCCCAAAGGATGCGGCGGGTAGGGGTCCATGTAGCCAAAAGCTTGTCGAGCGGGATTAGGTCGTCGACGGGGGGCACATAGGTCGCCTCGCATTGTTCGGCCGCTTCAACGGCGTGGGCGCGCAGTTTGTCTTCGCGGATGCGTTCGTTGGTGAAACGGGTTTGCACGGGTAAAATCCGCGCGGCGCCCATCTCAACCGCTTTTTCCACGATGAAATCGGTGCGCGCTTTCTTGATCGGCGCGAACAGCAGCCACAGATCGGGCGGCGGCATCAGGGGGGCGGATTGCACGGTGCAGCGCAGTATGCCTTGGCGCTTGCCTGCATGCTCTACGCCAGCCAGCCACTCGCCATCTTGGCCGTTGAAAAGTTTGACCGTGGCCCCCAAAGATAGGCGCATCACGTTGAACAGGTAATTCGCCTGTGCGTCGCCAACGGCCACGGGTTGCCCCGCAGCCAGTGGTTGATCTACATAAAGCCTGATGCGCGCCTCTGTCATGAGAAAGAACCTATGCCCCAGACGTTCAAAATGCCAGAGGGTCCGACCGTGGCCGATGCGCCCAAGGGCAATTGGGTTGATCTTTATGCGCCAGCGCGGGCGCGGCCTTATCTGCGCCTAAGTCGGGCGGATCGGCCGATTGGGACATGGCTGTTGCTGATCCCTTGCCTGTGGGGGATTGCGCTGGCTGCGCTGGAAAGCGGGTATGGGTGGTGGGATCTTTGGCTGGCTGTGTCTTGCGGCTTGGGCGCGTTCTTGATGCGAGGGGCGGGGTGCACTTGGAATGACATCACCGACCGCCATATTGATGCCGCCGTGGCGCGCACCAAAAGCCGTCCGCTGCCGTCAGGGGCGGTGACGGCGCGGGGGGCTGTGGTGTGGATGGTGGCGCAGGCGCTGATCGCGGCCTTGATCTTGTTCAGTTACAACTGGTTGGCGGTGGGGTTGGGCATCGCCTCGCTTGGGTTGGTGGCGATTTATCCCTTCGCCAAGCGGTTCACATGGTGGCCTCAGGTGTTCTTGGGGCTGGCCTTCAACTGGGGCGCGGTTTTGGTCTTTGCGGCTCATCAGGGGCGGATAGGTGGCGCGTCTTTGGCGCTTTACGGGGCGGGCATAGCGTGGACGCTGTATTACGACACGATCTATGCGCATCAAGACAAGGATGACGATGCGCTGATCGGGGTCAAATCCACCGCGCGGCTGTTTGGCGATAACAGCAGGGCTTGGCTTTGGGGTTTTATAGCGGCCACCTTGGCGCTGATGGCGCTCGCCGTTGTACTGGCGCAAGCAAAGGGTTGGGCGCTGGGCGCAGCCTTGGCGGGAATCGCCGCCTTTGGCCTGCATATGGCGCGCCAAATGCGGCGGTTGGATATTGATGATGCCGCATCGTGCCGCGATGTGTTTCTGAGTAACCGCGATGCGGGCCTGTTGGTTGCGCTGTTTTTTGCCGTGGCGGCGGCTCTTTGATTGAAGGCCACAGTCCAAGCGGGTATGCCTGCAGACTAAGCGTTGGAGTTTTCGCCCTTGGCCATCCTGCCCGCCTTTAAGATGCCCGAGCTGCGACAGCCGGTATGGGCTTGGGGGCTGGCGGGGGCGGCTTTTGTTGTGGCGGGCGTTTTGGCGCTGCTGGTCGGCTGGGGTTTGGCGATTGTCATCGAAAGCCGCACCGCCGAAGTCATCCGCACCCGCATGCTCACCGCCGGATACTCTTGGGCCTATGTCAGCACCGATGGGCTGATCGTATCGCTCACCGGCACAGCGCCGACTGAAGCGCAGCGTTTTGCAGCGGTGAACCTTGCAGGAAGCTTGGTCGATGCGGGCCGTTTGCATGACGATTTCACCGTGGAACCCGCCAAAGTCGTGGCTGCCCCGCGCTTTTCGGTGGAGATGATGCGCAATGATGATCGGGTGCAGCTGATTGGCCTTTTGCCCGAGGGCGAGGATAAGGCCAAACTGGCCGAGGCTGCGGCTGCAATCCCCTCTGCCCGCCCACCCACCGATATGCTTGAAACCGCAGCCTATCCCGCGCCCCCGCTTTGGGAGGATGCGCTGAGTTTTGGGGTAACTGCGCTGCAACTGCTGCCAAGGGCCAAGATTTCGATCTCGGCCGAGGGGGTGGAGATCATCGCTATCGCCGGATCAGAAGTGGAAAAGCGCCAGTTTGAGGCGGTCTTGGCCCAAGCGGCCCCGCAAGGCCTGGTGGTGACCACCGATATCACAGCCCCGCGCCCCGTTTTGACACCCTTTACCCTGCGCTTTGTGATTGATGCCGGTGGCGCGCGGTTTGATGCCTGCTCTGCCGATACCGAAGCGGCGCGGGATCGTATCTTGGCTGCAGCGGTGGCGGCGGGCGCCAAAGGTGATTTGACCTGCACCGTGGGCATGGGCGTGCCTAGCCCCTCGTGGGCGCAGGCGACTTCAGAGTCTATGGCCGCGCTGGCCGCGATGGGGGCTGGCACGGTGACGTTTTCGGATGCTGACATCACGCTTTTGGCGGCGGATACGGTCAGCCAAGACAGCTTTGACAGTGCCGTCGGATCGCTGCGCGCGACGCTGCCCGATGTGTTCTCGCTTGACGCCAAGATGGCAGAGAAGGCCGAAGTCTCGGCAGACCTTGCCACCGCTGAGTTCACGGCCACCCTAGACCCCAAAACCCACAGCGCGGAATTGCGCGGGCGTTTGGGCGATAGCTTGATGCAAAACGTGGTGATCAGCTTTGCCAAAGCGCGCTTTGGCGCGGACAAGGTTTTCGTGGCGACCGAGCCTGACGCCAGCCTGCCAACGGGCTGGACCGAACGGGTTCTGGCGGGATTGCAGGCCCTGTCGGTCTTGGACTCGGGCAAGGTGCAGGTGTTGCAAAGCACGCTCGTGATCAGCGGCATTTCGGGGCAAAAAACAGCCTCAGACAAAGTCTCGCAGATCCTGTCTGACCGTTTGGGGCAAGGCAGCCCATTTCAGGTTGATGTGCGCTATGACAAGGCGATGGACCCGATGGAGGGTTTGCCCACCCCGCAAGAATGTCTGGAGCGGGTGCAAACCGTTCAATTCCAACACAAGATCAGCTTTGACCCAGGCTCTGCTGCGCTGGATGCCGCTTCTGTTGGCGCGATGGGGGCTTTGGCAAAGGCCCTTAAGAACTGCACTGCCATCAAGATCGAGATCGGCGGCCATACGGACGCCCAAGGATCAACCCAAGGCAATCTGGCGCTTAGCCAAGCGCGGGCCGAGGCCGTGTTGATGGCGCTCTTGGATCGTCAGGTGGATGTGTCGGGGATGCGCGCGGTGGGGTATGGCGAAACCGTGCCCATCGCCGATAACGCCACCGAAGCCGGGCGCGAGACAAATCGGCGGATTGAGTTCACCCTTATCACCTCCGCCAAAGGCCCCTTGGCTGGAAAAACCACCAAAGGCGATGTTGAAACCGCCCCCGATGGCACGCCCCTTGCCCCCGAAAAGCCCACGATCAAACCCCCTGCCCGCCCCAAGGGCTAAGCCCAGCCCCTTGACGGCCCGCGCTGCAAAGACCAGACAAACGTTATGAACCGCACGGAATTGATCCTCGCCACCGCCTTTGTCTTGCTTGCGGCTTTTGCCTTGGGCTGGTTCACGTATTGGCTGCTGCATCGCTTTACGCGCGTGGCGGGCGGCGACATCGCCGAGATGGATTTATTGGCCCAAGCCCTGCATGAGGCCGAAGAAACCCGCGATCAGGCGATCTTGTATCTGGAACAACGCGAGGCCGAGTTGATGGAGCAAGCCGCCCAGACCGAGGCCGAGTTGCGCGCCACATCAGACAGCCTGAAAGACGCCCGCCGTGAGGTCGACGACCTGACCAATTATATCGCGCGGATCAAAGCCAAGACCTGACGCGGTTCGTGGCAGGTCCGCCTTAGCGCGCGTCGTCTTGGCCGAGCCTTGGGGCGGTGCGGCCGATAGACAGATCGGCGTCAGAAAAGCTCATCGGGCTGCGCACACCCGGGATGCCATTTGGGGCGATTTGTAGGCCACGGGCGATCACTTGCGGGTCATCAAACACCGCTTTGAGATCATTTATGGGCCCCGCAGGGACGCCTTCCGCCTCGCAAGCGGCCAGAAGGGCCAGCTTGGCAAAGCGGCGGGTGGCTTGCGTTAGGCGGCGGGTCATCTCGACCCGATTGGCGATGCGCTGGGCGTTGGTGGCAAATTCGGGCGCTTCCGCCATGTCGGGCAGGCCCAACAAGGTGCAAAGCCTACGATATTGCGCGTCATTGCCAGTGGCAAGGATGATCCAGCCATCGGCACAGTCAAAGACCGCATAGGGGGCAAGGTTGGGGTGGGCGTTGCCCATCATGCCCGGCGGGGTGCCCGTGGTCAGGTAATTCAGCGCTTGATTGGCCATGATCGAGGTCGCCACATCCAACAGCGCCATGTCGATGTGCTGGCCCAGTCCCGTGCGCCCGCGCTGCACCAAGGCTGCCAAGATTGCTGTGGCGGAATAGACGCCGGTGAAGATATCCGTCACCGCCACGCCCACCTTTTGCGGCTGCCCGTCAGGCTCGCCGGTGACAGACATCAGGCCTGACATGCCTTGAATGATGAAATCATAGCCTGCGCGGTGGGCATAGGGGCCGGTTTGCCCAAACCCCGTGATCGAGCAGTAGATCAGCTTGGGGTTCACTTGACGAAGACTGTCATAATCCAGACCGTATTTCGCCAACCCGCCCACTTTGAAGTTTTCAATCAGCACATCGGCATCGGCCACCAGATCGCGGACCATCTGCTGGCCTTCGGCGGTGCGAAAATCGCAGGTGACCGACTTTTTGCCGCGATTTGTGGCATAAAAATAGGCGGCAGAGGTGTCATCTTCCTGAGTGACAAAGGGGGGGCCCCAGCGGCGGGTATCATCGCCTTCAGGGGCTTCCACCTTGATGACATCAGCACCCAAATCAGACAGGGTTTGCCCAGCCCAAGGGCCGGCCAGAATGCGGGCCAGTTCAACAACCTTTACGCCGTCAAGGGGTGTCATTTACTTGGCAAGCTCGGCGTCGAGGATCACTTTTAGCTCTTCAAACGACATATTGGCATGCTGCGCGCCGTTTATGATGAAAGACGGTGTGCCACCGAAGCTGTCGTTTGGATAATCTTTGGCGATATTGGCCTGATAATGCGCTACCAGCGCCTCGGCCATCTTTTGGTCATGCAGGCAGACATCCACATCGGCATCGACCATGCCAGCGGCGCGGGCGAATTTCTTCAACTCGACCACGGCCGCGTCAATGCTTTCGGCTGCGGCCCAATCGCGCTGCTTGTCCAACAACATATCGGTCAGGCCGAAATAGCGCATTTCGCCGCCGCATCGGGCCAGCATCGCGCCCAAAAGGCCCATCTGATCAAAATAGACCTCGTGGTATTCGATCATCACCTTGCCCGTGTCGATGTATTCGGCCTTGAGCTTGGGGAACACCTCGGCGTGGAAATGCGCGCAATGCGGGCAGGTAAAAGACAGGTATTCCACCATCTTCACCTTGGCATCGGGGCTGCCCAAGGCAAAGTCTTTGATCGCGTCGGTTGGCGCTGCCGGATCAGGAGAGGTGGTTGCGGCATTGGCCCATCCACCCGCAACCGTCAGGGTGGCAAAGCAAGATGTCAGAGCAAGCAGGCTGCGGCGGGTCAGGGTCATGGGTTTTAGCCTTTTGTGATGTTGCGCCGAGTTAAGATGTTCTGCCCTAGGTGTTCAAGGGCCTGACGCAGGGTTTGGTCTTGAATGGGCTGTGCCAAGTCATGGGCTTGGGCCGTCAGACGGGGATCGGGGGCGGTTACCTTGGGTGGGCCGCTAAAAGGCGTCTGCCCTTCGGCAAAGCCAGTGGCTGCGGTTTGTGTGAGCGTGATGCGGGCGATTGCCGCATAGCCATAGGCGGCATTCACTCGTTCGATCAGGCGGGGGATTTGCATCTGCACCATCGGCGCGTGCGACGATGTCACCAGCAGCGTCAGCGTGGCCCCCAGCCCTTCGCGCCCGTAATGCACCTTGACGGGGCGGGTTAGTGCGGCTGTTTCGCCCGCAATCTCGTCCCACCCCGTCAAAAGGCGCGACACGGCAAAGCCGCGCGCCTCTCCGGCTGTGCGGATGCGCTGGGTGAGCAATTGCGCCGCAGGTTCAAACCCGCGCATACGGCGGGCAGGCGGCGCATCAGGGTTTGCGGGTTTGCGGGCCATCTGGTCCTGCCATGGTTTCACGCTAATGTAAGCCCTGCACGGGGCAGCCTGCCAGCGGATTGCGTCATTGTGGGGGATAAACATTGCGTGACGTGACACCATCGGCCGAAAGCCTGCTGGATTGGTACGATGCCCATGGCCGTGATTTGCCGTGGCGCATCAGGCCAGCGGCGCGGATGGCAGGGCAGGTGGCCGATCCGTATCGCATCTGGCTGTCAGAGGTGATGCTGCAACAAACCACTGTTGCGGCCGTGAAAGCCTATTTCGCCCGCTTCACCACCCTGTGGCCCACGGTGCAAGCGCTGGCGGCGGCCGAGGATGGGGCCGTTATGGCCGAATGGGCGGGGCTTGGTTATTACGCCCGCGCCCGCAACCTTTTGGCCTGTGCCCGCGCCGTGGTGTCGCAGAACGGCGGGGTCTTTCCGGCTGACTTGGCGGCGTTGCGCGCCTTGCCCGGCGTTGGGCCCTATACCGCTGCCGCCATAGCTTCGATCGCGTTTGATCTGCCCGAGGTGGTGGTGGATGGCAATGTGGAACGCGTGATGGCGCGGGTCTTTGCGATTGAAACGCCGCTTCCGCTTGCCAAGCCCCTGCTCGTTCAAGCCGCAGCCGCCCTGACGCCAAAGCTGCGCGCGGGCGATTACGCCCAAGCGGTGATGGACCTTGGCGCTACGATCTGCACCCCGCGCCAACCGGCCTGTGCGATCTGCCCATGGAGCGCAGGCTGCCAAGCCCGAGCACAAGGCATCGCTGCCGAGTTGCCGCGCAAACTGCCCAAGGCGATCAAGCCCACCCGCCAAGGCCAAGTCTGGCTGGGCCGCCGCGCCGATGGGGCGATTTTGCTGGAACGGCGGGCGGATAAGGGCTTGCTGGGCGGCACTTTGGGCTTTCCGGGAACGGGGTGGGACGGGTCTAACGCCGATGCGCCCGCACAAGGCGCGTGGCAGGTGGTGGGCATGGTGCGCCACACGTTCACCCATTTCCATCTGGACCTGACCGTGCTTGTCGCTGACCTGCAGCAAGACACCCGTCCCCAGCGGGGCACGTTTTATGGGTCAAATGCCGTGCGTGCGGGTGACCTGCCGACCCTGATGCGCAAGGCGCATGACTTGGCTTGGCCCAGCCCAATTGGCACGTGAACACGCCAAATGCGGGCTACTTGACGGTTTAAAAACCGCACTTACATCATAGGATCAACATGAAAGGATCCTCTATGCTACGATATATTCCCCTCGTTTTGGCCTTCGTCGCCGCTCCGGCTTTTGCCCAAGACCTTGCCACTGGTGACGCGATTAAGGCTGCGATCAGCGACAATACGGTGCAGGGCAGCATGACGTCTTCGGGCGCCTATACCGAGTTTTATGCCGCTGATGGCACCATCAAGGGCAAAGATTACACCGCAAAATGGGCTGTCGAGGGTGACACTATGTGCTTCACCTACGAAGGGGCTGCCGCTGATTGCTGGCATGTCAAGATCGCGGGCGAGGCTGTCACTTGGGTGAAAGACGGTGTTGATGGCGGCACGGGCACCATCCTACCGGGCAATCCGAACAAGTTCTGATCCGCAGGTCAAAGGCCCCTGTGAGGATAAAAAATCCCCGCCAGCGCAAGGCATGGCGGGGAGTTGGCCTTGCGGGCGGGCCGCAGGCAGGCATGGGAATAGGCTGGGGCGCTTGGCCCTAAAGGGTTAGTGTTTGCGTCCGTCGTCGGCTTCCATCTCGGCGCGGATTTGTTGGCGCAAAATGTCAATCGGGATCATCTTGCCGTCACGCTTGAAGTGCCAATAGGTCCAGCCATTGCAGCTTGGCGCACCTTCCAGATGAGCGCCGACTTGGTGGATGGATCCTTTGACGTCATTGCCCACCAAGGTGCCATCGGGACGCACTTTGGCGATGTGGCGTGATCCGATGGAAAACAGCTCTTCCCCCGCGCGCAGCATCCCGCGCTCGACCACTTGGCCAAAGGGCACACGCGGTTCGGCCCGCTTGGAGCCGGTGGTTTCCAGCGAAGACGCATCCAACCGCCGCACGCGGTCAATCCGCGCTTGGGCGACTTTGCGATAGCCTTCTTCGCGCTCTAGCCCGATGTAATCGCGGCCCAGCATTTTAGCGACCGCTCCGGTCGTGCCCGTGCCAAAGAACGGGTCCAAGATCACATCGCCGGGGTTGGTGGTGGCGATGATGATCCGGTGCAGCAGGCTTTCGGGCTTTTGCGTCGGGTGGGCCTTGTCGCCGTTTTCGTCTTTCAGGCGCTCATGGCCCGTGCAGATCGGCAGCACCCAGTCAGAGCGCATCTGCACCCCATCATTCAGCGCCTTGAGCGCTTCGTAGTTAAAGGTGTATTTGCTAGCCTCTTCCCGCCCGGCCCAGATCAGCGTTTCGTGGGCATTGGTCAGGCGTTTGCCGCGAAAGTTGGGCATGGGGTTTGACTTGCGCCAGACCACATCGTTGAGCAGCCAATAGCCTTGGTTCTGCAACTCTGCCCCGACGCGGAAGATGTTGTGATACGACCCAATCACCCAGATCGCTCCGTTGGGCTTGAGCAAACGCCGTGCAGCGGCCAGCCAGTCGCGGGTGAAACTGTCGTAGCTGGCAAAGCTAGAGAATTGGTCCCAATGGTCATCGACTGCATCGACCAAGCTGTTGTCGGGGCGATGCAAGTCGCCCTTCAACTGCAAGTTATAGGGCGGGTCGGCAAAGATCAGATCGACCGAGCCTGCCGGAAGGGCGCGCATCAGCTCGATACAATCGCCCGCCAATATCTGGTTGCGCGGAAGCGTCACCGCTTCTGCCGGTTTGGTTTTCGTTGCCATATCTGCCCTCAAATCATGCGGCGTTGATCGCCCCTTGTTGAGTGCAATTGTGAGTCAAAGGCGATTCGCCGTCAATATCTTTTTGAATCAAGAGGTTAGAGAATTATCTTGATACAAGATGTTGTGTACCGGTTTGAACGAACGCCTATGCCAAGGGGTTACCCCTAGATTTCGCAGGGCGTTTAGATGGGCTGGCGCGGGGTATCCGGCGTTTTTTTCCCAGCCGTAACCGGGAAATTTTTGCGCCAAATCGGCCATGATCGCATCACGCGCCACTTTTGCTACGATCGAAGCGGCGGCGATGGACAGGCTGCGCGCGTCGCCTTTTACGATCGCCTCGGCCCGCCCGCGCAGCCCAGTCGGGATCTTATTGCCGTCGATCAGGCAATGATCGGGTGGCCGCGCCAGCCCTGCCACGGCGCGCTCCATCGCCAAAAGGCTGGCCTGCAAGATGTTCAAACGGTCGATCTCTTCCACCGTTGCATGGGCAATCGACACCTCGGCCACCAAGGCCAGTTCTGCCGCCAATGCCTCGCGCCGCGCGGCGTTCAGCGTTTTGCTGTCGGCCAAGCCTTGCGGGATGCGGGCTGGGTCCAGCACCACGGCGGCGGCGGTGACGGGGCCTGCCAAGGGGCCACGGCCTACCTCGTCAATCCCCACCACGCGGATCAGGCCACGGGCGAAGCTTGCGGTTTCAAAGCTGAAGTCAGGCAGGATCATGGGGCCATCAAAGCGCAGTTTTACCCCCAGCGAAAGCCCCGCTAGGTCGCTGCACGCAGTTGATATTGTATAGCAGCGCCATTCCTCGCACAGTGGCGCAAAGCGGTGGAGACCCCTGATGCGCCCCAAAACCCTATCTGGCCCGATTTGGGCTACCCTTGTCCTGCTGGCATGGCCCGCGCAGGCCGAGTGTTTCGTGGATTACAAAGCCAAGCAGGACAACCCTCTGCAACTGGCTTATGGTGTGTCACAGGTCAGCGATGAGATCTGCGGCGATACAGGTGCCCAAGAGGCCGACTTGGCCGCGCGCCTTGCCGCAGATGGGTGGACATTGCTGAAAGTTCTGTCCAGTTTTGGCCCCGAAGGTTTGGATGAAAGGAAAGCAAGTGCCGGAGAGTTCTTCCTCCGTTACTGACAGCCTGCGCGCGGGCAACCGTGTCGTGGCCTTTGGCATCGCGGCCGTGGTTGTTATTCTGCTGGCGGCGGC
>CAMAYO010000008.1 GCA_945862465.1 Pseudorhodobacter antarcticus
CATCGCCCGAAACCGACACATCCGCTGCGGCATAGTGGCCCGCCGTGACCAACATGGTCGTTGCCAGAAGAAGTTTTTTCATAATCGCTCCACCGTTCAAATTACAGGTTTGCTCCAACCCGGGTCATCCGGCTTGGATAGGGGCAGACCTATCCGTTTGGTGGCGCATTTCAACTAAAGTTTAACACTTGGATATTTTTCCGGTGTAAGCGGTGCAAAAATGCAACATTCGTGTTTATACCTACACTTTAGGATAGGTATCTGCCCCACACCTTTCTTAGCGCCCGCCCGCCACCGCCCCGCGCGCCGTGCTTTGGGGAAAGCCCTTGGCAGGCCCGCCGACCTCGGCTAGACACAAGGCCGAACCTGGGGGTTTTTGCATGGTCTATCGTCGATACATCGTTGCCATCACGGCTTTGGCCTGTTTGCTGTCTCTGTCTGCCTGTGGTGGCGGGGGCGTGGGCGGGATGTTTAAGCGCAAAGCCCCTGTGGTGGATGCCGAAGGCCATGTGCTGAACGCCAACGAAGCGCAGCGCGCGGCGATTGCCAAGTTTGAAGGCACGGATGAACCCGGCACCAAGATTTGGGATTTGCTGAACCAGAACACCGACCCCAGCACGACGTTGAAGGTGAACAAGTATATTTGGGCGGCGTCGCTGGATGTGCTGAACTTCTTGCCTATTCAGTCGGTTGACCCCTTTACGGGCGTGATCGTGACAGGGTACGGCACCCCGCCCGGCGGATCGCGCAGCTACCGCGCCACGATTTATGTGCAAGATCCGGCCCTGGATGCGCGGTCGTTGAAGCTGTCGCTGCAAGGGGCGAATGGCGGGGCTGTGGCACCGGAAACCATCTCGGCCGTCGAAGATGCCATTTTGAACCGCGCCCGTCAGTTGCGGATTGCTGACGCCGGTCTGTAATCAGGCCCGTCAGGCTGGACCTTGCGCTGCGCGCAGGGTAGGTCATGCCCAAATGATCTTAAGAACATGGGCTGATGATGTCGCGCTACGACCCTTCTGATATTGAACCGAAATGGCAGCAGGCTTGGGACGCAGCGCGCGTCTTTGAAGCGCGGCGTGATCCGGCCAAGCCCAAGTATTATGTGCTAGAGATGTTCCCCTATCCGTCAGGGCGCATCCATATGGGCCATGTGCGCAACTATACGATGGGCGATGTTGTGGCGCGCACCAAGGCGGCACAGGGCTATTCGGTGCTGCATCCGATGGGATGGGATGCCTTTGGCATGCCCGCCGAAAACGCCGCGATGGAGCGGGGCGGCCATCCGCGCGATTGGACCGAGGGCAATATCGCGGAAATGAAGGCCCAGATGAAGCCTTTGGGCCTGTCGATTGACTGGAGCCGTGAACTGGCGACGTGCCGGCCCGAATACTACGGCCAGCAGCAGGCAATGTTCATCGATATGATGGAAAAGGGCTTGGTTTACCGCAAAGCCGCTGTTGTGAACTGGGATCCGGTCGATATGACCGTGCTGGCGAACGAACAGGTGATCGACGGGCGCGGCTGGCGGTCAAACGCCTTGGTCGAACGGCGCGAGCTGACGCAGTGGTTCTTCAAGATCAGTGATTATTCGGGCGAGCTGTTGGCGGCCTTGGACGGCTTGAAAGATTGGCCGGAAAAGGTGCGCCTGATGCAGGCGAACTGGATTGGGCAAAGCAAGGGCTTGCAGTTTGCCTTTGACACCGTGGGCGCGCCTGTTGGGTTTGACAAGCTAGAGGTTTACACCACCCGCCCCGATACGCTTTTGGGCGCGTCGTTTGCTGCGATTTCGGCAGATCACCCGCTGGCTAAGGCGCTGGAATCTGATCCGAAAGTGGCAGAGTTTGTGGCTTTGTGCCGCAAGGGTGGCACCTCGGCAGTTGAGATTGAGACGGCAGAGAAGATCGGGATCGATACCGGCCTTCGGGTGAAGCATCCGCTGGACCCCTCGGTTGAATTGCCGGTGTGGATCGCCAATTTCATCCTGATGGATTACGGCACTGGCGCTATCTTTGGCTGCCCCGCCCATGATGCGCGCGATTTCGAATTTGCCACGAAATATGGGCTGACGATCAAGTCTGTCTTTGTGGCCGAGGGGGCCGATGACGCCCCGCTGAGCGAACCCTTTGTGCCGATGAAATCTGAACCTGTCCGCTATATTCGCGGCTTTGCTGGCCCGGCCTTGCAAACCGGTGAAGCGGCGGTGACCGCCGCCATCGCCCATGCGGAAGCGGCGGGCTTTGGCCACGGCGTCACCAACTACCGTCTGCGCGACTGGGGCATTTCGCGCCAGCGCTATTGGGGCTGCCCTATTCCTGTGGTGCATTGCGATGCCTGCGGTGTGGTGGCGGAAAAGAAAGCGAACCTACCGGTTGAACTGCCCTATGACGTGACGTTCGACATCCCCGGCAACCCGCTGGACCGCCACCCGACATGGCGCAATTGCACCTGCCCAACCTGTGGCGCACCTGCGCGGCGCGAAACCGACACGATGGACACGTTTGTTGATTCGTCATGGTACTTCGCCCGCTTCACCGCGCCCCACGCCGCCACCCCTACAGTGGCTGCGGATGCGGAATACTGGATGAATGTTGACCAATATATCGGCGGCATCGAACACGCGATTTTGCACCTGCTCTATTCGCGTTTTTTCGCCCGTGCGATGCACAAAACGGGCCACTTGCCCGCGAAAGCGATTGAACCCTTCAACGCGCTGTTCACCCAAGGCATGGTGACGCACGAGATTTACACTAACTTTTTGTCTGGACCACCAGTAGTGGGTTCCGGCGCGGAAGCAGATGCTGCTCTGGAAGCAGACGCGAAGAGGAACGTCTTAAGGTATTACTACCCTGAAGAGGTAGAGATGTCGGAAGACGGAAACGTACGACTTAAATCTACTGGCGAAAGGGTGCGGGTGATCCCCTCGGCCAAGATGTCAAAGTCGAAAAAGAACGTCGTCGACCCGATGAACATCATCAGTGCCTTTGGCGCAGATACGGCGCGTTGGTTTGTGATGTCTGACTCGCCGCCTGAGCGGGATGTGGAATGGACAGCCTCTGGCGCGGAAGCCACGTTCAAACACCTGTCGCGGGTCTGGGCCTTGTCGGTGCGCGTGGCGGAAATGCCCTTGGACCATCAGGGCGAAGGCGACGCCGACCTGCTGCGCGCCACCCACCGCGCCATTGCCGAAGTGACGGCGGGGATCGAAGGCTTTGCCTTCAACAAGGCCATCGCCAAGCTGTATGAATTCACCAATGCGATCGGGCGGGCCTCTGCTTCGACCCTTGCCATGAAAGATGCGCTGCGGGTTCTGGCGCAACTGATGCAGCCGATGACACCGCATTTGGCCGAAGAAGTCTGGGCCGCTCAAGGTGGTGTGGGCTTGGTTGCCCAAGCGCCTTGGCCCAAGGCTGATCCGGCCCTGCTGGAAGATGACACGGTGATCTTGCCCATTCAGATCAACGGCAAGCGGCGGGCGGAAATCAGCGTGCCCAAGGCCATGCCCGCATCAGAGGTTGAAAAGCTGGCCCTCGCCAACGAAGATGTGCTGCGCTTCTTAGCGGGGCAACCCATCAAGAAGCTCATCGTGGTTCCGGGGCGTATCATCAATGTCGTGGTCTAGGCGCAGCCTGCTTTTGACCTTGCCCGCAGCCCTTGCAGCTTGCGGTTTTCAGCCCGCCTATGGGCCCAAAGGCACGGCAGAGGGCTTGATGGGCGCAGTGCGCGCCAATGATCCGACCGACAAGAACAGCTTTGACTTCGTGCAGCACTTGGAAGAGCGTTTAGGTCGCCCGACCAAGCCTGCCTACAGCCTTGCCTATACGATCACCACCGCGGCCATCGGCGCGGGCATCACGCCTGATGGGGCCATCACCCGCTACACGGTGACGGGCGGGCTGGATTGGACCCTGACGCGCTTGGCAGACCAGACGCGCATGGCGGGCGGGCACATTGACGCCTTCACCTCGTATTCCGCCACAGGCTCAACTGTTGCGGGTCAAACGGCGCAATCGGATGCCTATCTCCGCCTGATGCGGTTGCTGGGCGATGATCTTTTGGTGCGGTTGATCGCCGCCTCGGCCAGTTTTGCGCCATGAAAATGGCAGGGGCCGAGGCGCGGCGCTATCTGGCCAAACCTGATCCGGCCAAGGCAGCACTTGTGATCTTTGGCGAAGACGCCATGCGCGTGGCATTGAAACGGGCCGAAGCGGTGGTGGCCTTGGGCGGGCCCAACGCTGATGCCGAAATGCGCTTGACCCGCATTCCCGCAGCCGATTTGCGCAAAGACGGTGCGGCCTTGTTGGATGCCATCAAGGCCAGCAGCTTTTTCCCCGGCGCACGGGTGGTGGTGGTCGAAGATGCCACGGATGGGCTGTCGGCCACCTTGCAAACCAGCTTTGATGCGTGGCGTCCGGGGGATGCGAATATCGTTGTCACGGCGGGCAACCTGACGGGCAAATCTACGCTTAAGACGCTGGCGGAAAAGCATTTTGCCGTCATGTGCATCGGCCTTTATGACGACCCGCCGACCCGCGAAGAGATTGAGGCCGAACTGACCCGTGCGGGCCTGTCCAAGGTGCCAAGCGATGCGATGGGAGAGTTGTTGACCCTGTCTCGCGCCCTTGATCCAGGGGATTTTCGCCAAACCTTAGAGAAAATCGCGCTGTACAAGTTCCAGGACCCGCAGCCCTTGACCCCTGCCGAAATAGCCGCCCTTGCGCCAGCTACGATGGAAACCGAGGCAGAAGAGTTGCTGGATGCCGTAGCCGAATTGCAAATGGGCTCTATCGGCCCGATCCTGCGGCGGCTGGAAGGCCAAGGCGTTCTGCCCGTAACGCTTTGCATCGCAGGCCTGCGCCATTTCACCACGCTGCACTTGATGGCGACCGACCCCGAAGGCCCTGCTTCGGGCTTTGCCAAGGCGCGGGGGTTTTTCAAACGGCGCGACCGCATGATGAAACAAGCGGGCAGTTGGACATCACGACAGATCGAAAAGGCCCTGTCTTTGTTGGTGGAAACCGACATGACCCTGCGCTCCACCTCGCGCGCGCCAGCCATGGCCGTGATGGAACGCACCTTGATCCGCATTGCGCGGCGCGAGCGTTAGGGCGCAGCGCAGCCGCGATATTCGACGGCCTTCCCTTCGGCCAGAACCGTGATCGTCACAGTCGACCTATCCAGTGTAAATGGTGCGCCTGAAGGCAACACAAGGTCTGTTGTCGCAGATAAAACTGCCCCCTGCCGCGACGTTTGCGCCTCGGCCACCCACACCTGCGGGTCGTTGGTTTCAAAGACCACGGTTTCTTCAGCGCCAAGGGTGGGCAGTTTCAGGTCAGCCTGCAAGCGCAGGCCATCAGTGATCGGTTCGATCTTGCAAGTGGCCCCTTTGGCTTGCTGGGGCATATCCGCCAAGGCCGCCGCAATCTGGCTGTCTTTCGCCCCCGCCCCCTGCAAGGTAGCGGCAAAGGTCAGGTGGGCGGGCATGCAGATATCGTGGCAAATGCCCAGATCCATTGCCAAGGCCAGTGTCACGGGCTGCGCGGGGTCTTGCGCCACCACTTCAACAGGCAGGATAAGTTCGTTCAAATAGCCGATGCTTTTCATCCCGTTAAGGGTGATCACCTGCGGCTTGGGCCAATGAAACTGCACGCTTTTAAGGTTGGTTGACCCCGCCCAATCGAAGGTCGGCGGAATGCCCGCCTCACCAGGTGCGCGCCAATAGGTTTTCCAATCGGGGGCAAGGCGCAGATCAAGCGCTGCCATGTAATGCCCGTTGGGCAGTTGCCAGCCCGACAGAAAATCTGCCTGAACGAGGTCGTCTTGATCTTGCGCCAGAGCAGGGCTGACAAGACATAGGGCAAGAAGGGCATAGCGGATCATGGGGGCACTTTACGAAAGCGAAGGCCGCTTAGAAAGCCCGTCCCGTTCACTTTGCAGCGACAGTCTGTGATTGAGGGTTGAGCATAGGGCCGCTTCGCCCCATCTTGGGGGGAGGAGACCCAGATGAACCTGACCGGCCAAGTGATCATCGCCATGCCCGACATGGGCGATCCGCGCTTTGAACGTGCGGTGGTTTTGATTTGCGCGCATTCCCCCAGCGGGGCCATGGGGCTGATCCTAAACCAGCCCGTGCCAGAGTTGCGCTTTCAGGATCTGCTGGTGCAGTTGAAAATCCCGCGCGGTGATCAGGCCCGCGATATTCGGCTGCTGATCGGCGGGCCGGTAGAACGGGGGCGCGGCTTTGTGCTGCATTCCTCTGATTACCACAGCGCCAAAGCCACCATGGCTGTGGGCGAAACCTATGGCATGACCACCACGCTGGATGTGCTTGAAGCTTTAAGCGTTGGCTCTGGGCCTCTTCAGGCCGTGATGGCCTTTGGCTATTCCGGCTGGGGCGCTGGCCAGCTAGAGGCCGAGATTGCCCGCAACGATTGGTTGATCGGCGATGCGTCTGATGGGCTGATCTTTGGGGCCGAACCGGCGCGCAAATGGGCCTTGGCCTTGGCGGGCATGGGTGTGGACGCTATGGCCCTATCGCCCAGCGGCGGGCGGGCGTAATAGGGCGCAAGTTTCACGGCAAGGGATCATCGCCATGCGCCAAGATAGCCGCCCCAAACGCCGGGTAGCCGCCGATGCTTGACGCCTTGGTTATAGGGGCAGGTCCTGCTGGGCTGATGGCCGCGGAAGAACTGGCAAAGGCCGGTCGCCGTGTGGTGATCTGCGAGGGCAAATCCTCGCCCGCGCGCAAGTTTCTGATGGCGGGGAAATCGGGGTTGAACGTCACCAAAGCCCAAGCCTTGCCCGCCTTTATTGCAGCCTATCAAAGCCCCCATATGGCACCTTTTCTGGCTGAATTTGGGCCAGAGGCTGTGATGGATTGGTGCAATCAGCTGGGGGCGGATGTTTTTACAGGCTCCTCTGGCCGTGTGTTTCCCAAGGCCATGAAAGCCTCTCCGCTGGTGCGGGCATGGATGGCGCGCTTGGCGGGGATGGGGGTAGAGCTGCGCAGCCGGTGGCGGTGGGTGGGCTTTGACGACGGCTTTGCCTTTGACACGCCGCAGGGCCGCACGGTTTTGCACCCAGCCGTCACGGTCTTGGCGCTGGGCGGGGCCAGTTGGGCGCGGCTGGGGTCGGATGCGGCCTGGGTGCCTTGGTTGGCAGAAAAAGGGGTGCGGATCACCCCATTTCAGCCTGCCAACATGGGCTTTCATGTCGATTGGTCACCGCATATGGCCAAGGTTTTTGGGCAAGCCGTCAAAGGCGCTGCCCTTTGCGTGGACAAACGCCGCGAGCGGGGGGAGTTTATCATCTCTTCCAAAGGGATCGAGGGTGGCGGCATTTATGCCGTCTCGCGCGATCTGCGCCAAGGGGCTGCGTTACAGCTAGACCTGATGCCAGACGTCTCTGTGGACGAGGTGGCGCAGCGCCTATCCGCGATGCGGTCCAGCGAAACGCTGGTCAACCGATTGCGCAAGCTGGGCCTGTCTGCCCCCGCCTTGGCCTTGGTGATGGAGTTTGGCCGCGCTTTATCCCCGCTTCAAGCGGTCAAAGCCCTGCCCATCCCCCTCGGCCCGCCCCGCCCGATGGACGAGGCGATCTCGGTCGCGGGCGGCGTAAGTTTCGCCAGTGTCACGCCAGACTTGGAACTGCGCGCCCTGCCAAAAACCTTCGTCTGCGGCGAAATGCTGGATTGGGAGGCCCCGACAGGCGGGTATCTGCTGACAGGATGCTGGGCATCGGGCCGATGGGCCGGACGGGCGGCCGCAGCGGCTTGAGCCACGGCGAAACGCCCTAGGTCAGGTCTGCAACCCGACCTAGGGCTTTGTTTTATTAGGCTTAAGACAGCAGCGTCACAACACCGGTTTCCAGATTGTACAGGGCGCCGACAATCTTCAACGCGCCCGAATCAACCAAGCCCTTCAACACGGGGCTTTTCTCGGTCAAAGCGGCCACGTTCATCCGCACATTCGCTTCGGCCACAGCCTCGACAAACTCGTGGTTGTGCGAGGAGCGTTCGCCTGTCAGCGGCGTTGCGGCGACAGCGGGTTCAATCTCGTTCAGCAGGGTGGTCAGGGCGTCGCCAACGACCGCCTTGTCGACAGCACCTTTGACGGCCCCGCAATGGTTGTGGCCCAAGACCATAATGGCCTTTGCGCCAGCCACTGCGGTTCCGTATTCGAAGCTGCCGATAACTTCGGTTGTGGCTACGTTGCCCGCAACACGGGCCACGAACACATCGCCAATCTGCTGGTCTAGCACTTGTTCGGGTGCCGAGCGCGAATCCATGCAGGCCAGAACGCAGGCGAAGGGGGTCTGCTTTTCAGCCGTTGCATGGCCAAGGGCGACAAGATCGCAGTTCAAAGATCCGCCCGCCACAAAACGCGCGTTGCCGTCCATCAGCATTTGAATAGCTTGATCGGGCGAAGCGGCTTTGAGCGCTTCGGAATCAAAATGCGCGCAGTCATCGGCCCGCGCCATGCCGGTCGACAGGGCGGCGGCGGCAGCAGCAAGGCCAAAGAAATGGCGGCGTCCGAAGACGGGACCCGCTTGGGTGGTTTCGCAATCAGTGCACATTTGGCATCTCCTTGATGTTTGAATGGCAATCTCTTGCCTCAACTTGGAGTGTAATTCGCGATTGGCATAAGAATATGACTAGAAAATGCCATCCTATACCAAAGATAGAATTTTCAAACTTAAGGCGGCGCGAAGTGCCTTTGGGAGTGACGATCTTTCTAGGACATGGCATCCAAAAGGGCCGCGTGGTGGCGGGTGATCAGGCTGGCATAGTCCGCCAGCCTTTCAGAGGTGAAGTGGTGTTCCTCGGCCAAAAGGTTGACCGTGCCCAGCACAGCGCCACTGGCCGGAAAAATTGGCACGTTGATGCACGATCCAAGACCCAAAGAGGTGATCAGCGCATGGTCAAAGAAATAGCGCGCAAACTCTGGCGTGGTGTTGGCGACAAAGACCTGCCGCTCAGCGATACATTGGTCATACCAACCGTCCCGCGTGACGGGTTTGGTGCCCGACACGGGATATTCCACCGGATGCGACGTATAGGCGCGGTGGGTAATAAGGTTGGCCTCGTCCATCACGGTGACGGTGAACAGGCGCGTGCCAAAAGCCGCGCAAGCCTTGTGGAGGGCGGCAAAGGTCTCAAGCGCTTGGGGTGTGGGATGTGGCATGGCGGCGTCTTTCAGTTGCGAGGGCAAGGGTTACGTTAAGAAGGATAGGGTTTGTCAAAGGTGCGATGATAGGCCACCCCAAAGGCAACCAGCAAGGCAGAGCCCGCAAAGACCGTCAGGCACAGCCAGATCAAGCTGGCCCCAATTCCCGCAGGGGCTGCTAGAACCGTGGCCAAGGCCACAGCCCCGCCAGGCGGGTGCAAACAACGCGCCCAAGCCATGGCGATCAGGCTGGCAAGGACCGCAAGGCCCAGAGTTGCCATGGGCGGTAAGCCCAATTGCAGCGCCATCAGCGCAAGGGTTGCGGCCAGCGTGTTGCCCACCACCACCGACCATGGCTGTGCCAAAGGGCTGGAAGGCACGGCATAGATCAGCACAGCTGAGGCCCCAAGCGGTGCCATAAGCAATGGATGCGCCAAAAGCCCAAGATCGGCCAAGCCAAACAGGTGGCCAAGGCCCCAAAGCGCGGCTTGCGTGAATAAAAGCCCCGCCATGGCCCCAAAAGCGGCGTGGAGAGCTTGCGTCTGGTTGGGGGCAGACTGTGTTGGCCCAAAGGCGCGCAGGGTCAGACGGGTCATAGGCAAAGCCTTGTCACGGCGGGGGCGCTCCGTCCCATCGGCCGCTGTCCAACAGGACCCAGCCCTCGGCTGGGGACGGGGCAGCCGGCGGGGGTGTGCCAGCCTCCCAGACCATGACCAGCACATGATCAGGATCACGCCGCCCCTCGCCGGCTTCGGCCATAACCTGCCAGATCAAGCCAAAGCCTTCGACCAGCAGACCTTCGATGTAAAAGGGGATCTCTTCGGCATCCAGCATATCGGCGGTGTCATCTTGCACCTGCCAGCCTTCATCCACCTCAGCCGCCCAAAGCACCTGCCCCTCGATCCCGGGGTGGCGGGCAGCCAACCGCTTCAGCGGGGCCAGAAAAGCTTGAATGGCAAGGGTATCGCTCATGCTTAGGGTGTGGCCCATGGCGAAGACTGTGGCAAGGGGGATGACGATAGGTGGACATGTCCCTTCCCTTTGCCCAATCCCCTTCCCATATAAGGTGCGTAACAGGAGGCGTTGATGCAAGTCGTATTGCTTTTGATCGTGGGCGCAGCCGCGGGCTTTTTGGCCACGCGGATGATGAAGATGCAGACCGATATCCCAACAACCATCGCCATTGGCGTGGGCGGGGCGATCGTGGGCGCATTGGTGATCCGCGGCTTGGCAGAGCTTGCCGGCTGGATGGCAGGCTTTGTCGGCGCTGTCTTGGGCGCGTTGGTGCTTTTGTGGATATGGAAGACCTATATCGCCAAGCGGTAGGGGCCTAGCCCAGCTTTTTGACCAAATCCTTCAGACGGAAGCTTTTCGTCCCTAGCCCTTCCCACAGCACCTGCCCCTGCCATGCGGCAAAGACTATAACGGCTGCATCGTGGTCACGCAGGTGGCGGGCGATCACCCCCTCGACCTTGTCCTTCCATGCTGCAGCGCGCGGGCGCAGATGTGGATGGCGTAGGCTGGCGGCCAAAAGGGCGCCCATGGGCAAGGCCCCAACCAAATCGGTCAATCCTTTGAGAAAAGCCTGAGCGCCCTTGGGCCCCAAGGCCTCTGCGCCATCAGCGCCGCCTGCGGCTGCAACACTCATGCGGTCCAACTCGTCCCAACCCCAATTCAGGGCCGCCTCGACCATCTGGGCCAAACTGCCATAGCGCTGCACCAGCGAAGCCCCCGCCAACCCCGTCGCGCGGGATATGGCGGAAAACGCGACAGATTTTTCGCCGTCAGCCGCAATCCGCTGCAAAATCACAGCGAAAACGTCAGAATCGGGCAGGGTTCTTGGGCGGGCCATGGGGTAATTGTAAACGCGCGGTCACAAACCGCAACAGGCAATGCCCTTTCATCTTGGCCCATCTAGCCATCTTTCCCAAGCCGGTTGCCCCTTGGGCCCAAGGGCGCGAAAAAGGAATGCGCTGAAAGCGCGCTTTTGGATCAAGGCTTGGAAAGGGCCCTTAGCCCACCTTGAACGGCGCCATCCCCGCGCGGGCCAAGGCATCGGCGCGTTCATTTTCGGCATGGCCCGCATGGCCCTTGATCCAGCGCCATGTCACCTCATGCGCAGCGCGCGCGGCATCCAGCCTTTGCCACAGGTCGACGTTCTTGACCGGAGGCCCGCCTGCCGTGCGCCAGCCTTTGCGTTTCCAATTGTCCATCCATTCGGTGATGCCATTTTTGACATAGGCCGAATCGGTGATGATGGTGATCGCCACAGGCTTGGCCAGCGCTTCCAGGGCTGAAATGGCGGCCAGAAGTTCCATCCTGTTGTTGGTCGTCATGGCCTCGCCGCCCTGCAAGGTGCGCTCTTTGACCACTTGCGCGCCGTCGCGGGCGATCATCAACACACCCCAACCACCGGGGCCCGGGTTGCCCGAACAGGCCCCGTCGGTATAGGCAAAAAGATCAGGCATGGGTCGGCTTTCCTTGGAGATTGGCCGTTACATATAGATGCCGATGCCCAAAGTTACCATCACCACCGCCGTCAAAGGCAAGCGCAGGCGCAGCCACCATGGCGGGGCCAAACCCGCGCGCCAAAAGTAATAATCCAGCGCCAAAAGCCCGTAAAACCCCGGAATCAAAGCTCCAAGCGCCTGTGGCGTTGGCCCAACGGCGGTAAAAAACGCCCAAAGGGCTGGCAGCACCGACAGGCCATAAGCCACCGCCGCCATTTTTCCGCTGGCATTGGTAGCAAAGCCCCACAAAACCCCCGACATGAACGCCAAGATGATGATGCCGTAGCGCAGCATGATCTCATCTTCCGCCCCGCGCAGCGCCACTTGGTTGCCCGAAAGAGCCACGCCAGCGCAGACCAGAAACGGAACAAGGCCCCCAAGGGCCAAATACAGGGCAGTTCTTGGGATCATGCAGGCTCTCGCAGCAGGCGGGGCACTTTGAATTCGATGTTTTCTTGAGCGGTTTCCACCAATTCCACCGTCACGGCAAAGCGGGCGCGAAAGGCGTCGATCACTTCGTTGACCAACTCTTCCGGCGCGGAAGCCCCCGCCGTCACCCCAAGGCTTCGAATGCCCTCAAGGGCGCGCCAATCAATCTCACTGGCGCGTTGCACCAATTGGGCATAGGCGCAGCCCGCAGCTCGGCCCACTTCGACCAAGCGCAGCGAATTGGACGAGTTTGGTGCGCCGATCACCAGCAAAGCATCAATCTTGCCCGCAATTGCCTTAACCGCTGCCTGCCGGTTGGTGGTGGCATAGCAAATGTCTTCTTTATGTGGGCCAAGGATATTGGGGAAGCGGGTGTTAAGAGCAGCCACGATGCCCGCCGTATCATCGACCGACAGGGTGGTTTGGGTGATATAGGCCAGCTTGGCCGGATCGCGCACGTTTAAGGCGGCTACATCCTCGACCGTTTCTACCAGTAGAACCTCGCCTTCTGGCAGTTGACCCATCGTGCCCACGGTTTCGGGGTGGCCCGCATGGCCGATCATCACCATTTGCAATCCCGCTTCGGAATGGCGCGCGGCTTCGTTATGCACTTTGGTCACGAGCGGGCAGGTGGCATCGACGGCGATCATCTGGCGGGCCTCTGCCGCCGCTGGCACCGATTTTGGCACGCCGTGGGCGGAAAAGATCACGGGGCGATCAACGGGGCACTCATCTAGCTCTTCAACAAAGACCGCCCCCTTGGCGCGTAACCCGTCGACCACGTATTTGTTATGCACAATTTCATGGCGCACATAGACCGGCGCACCCCATTTTTGCAGGGCAAGTTCCACGATTTTGATGGCACGGTCCACACCGGCGCAAAAGCCGCGCGGGGCGGCAAGGTATAGGGTCAATGGGGTCATTTCGCGCTCCTTGAACAGACTTTAGCAAAGGTCATGCTCAAAGAAAACCGCAGGATGGGCCGCGTTCAGCCCCAAAAGCAAAAAGGCCAATGCAGCGACCTGCATTGGCCTTTTGTGTGCTGGAAAGCCCCGCGTTAGCTTAGGTTTGCTTCAGCTGGCGCGTCCATCGGGTCCATCTGGCGCGGATCGCGCGGCGGGCGGCCGATCACGTCACGCAATTCATCCAGTTCGATGAAGTTGTCGGCCTGACGGCGCAATTCATCTGCGATCATCGGCGGTTGGCTGCGGATGGTCGAGACGACCGAAACCCGCACGCCTTGACGCTGCAAGCTTTCGATCAAAGGCCGGAAGTCCCCGTCGCCCGAGAAGATCACGATATGATCCACACGCGGCGCAAGCTCCATCGCATCGACGGCCAGTTCGATGTCCATGTTGCCCTTGACCTTGCGACGACCTTGGCTGTCGGTGTATTCCTTGGCGGGCTTGGTCACCATGGTAAAGCCGTTGTAATTCAACCAGTCGACCAAGGGCCGAATGGGAGAATATTCGTCATTTTCCAGAAGGGCCGTGTAGTAGAAAGCGCGCAGCAGACGTCCGCGGCGCATGAATTCCTGACGCAAGAGCTTGTAATCGATATCAAATCCCAGCGCTTTTGCCGCGGCATAAAGATTGGAACCGTCGATGAAAAGCGCGAGACGTTCATCTTTGTAAAACATCGTGTATCCCTTTAATTCACGATACCGCCATAAACTTCGGCGCGTAAAATGCAACTGTGGTATTATACCACACCTTCGATCTATGCCCACGCATCGGCAGTGACAAGCCGACCTATCCGTAAGTGTGAATATGATACCAAATGACCAAACTTTCGCACTTTTCGCTTTGGGCAGCAATTTGCCCAAGGGCGACTCTACGCCTGTCGCTGTCTTGCAGCAAGCCCTTCAAGCCTTGGCAAACTTGGGTTTTCCGGCCTTGAAAACCAGCCGTTTTTACCAAACGCCGTGCTTTCCCGTAGGGGCAGGGCCAGACTATGTCAACGCCGCAGCCCTGCTTCAAACCAGCCTGCCCGCTGCACAGGTCTTGGCCCTGTTGCACGAGGTCGAAGCGCAGTTTGGGAGGGCCAGAACCACCCGCTGGGCAGGGCGGACGCTGGATCTTGACCTTTTGGCGATGGGCGACAGCGTCCTGCCCAGTGCAAAAGTTTGGCAGCACTGGGCCGATCTTGCCCCCGACCAGCAAAGCAAAATCGCCCCCGATCAGCTGATTCTTCCCCATCCCCGCCTGCAAGACCGCGCCTTTGTTTTGGTGCCTTTGGCTGACATCGCCCCCGATTGGCGCCACCCGATGCGCGGCCAAACCGTTCTGCAGATGCTGCAAGCGTGCCCGCAAAGCGAAATAGACGCTGTTCGCCCGCTTTGACTGGCCCCTTCCTCCCATTTGCCGCTTGTCAAGAGAATTGCCCAAGACTATCTAGGCGCTTCCCGAGCCCCCACCTAATGGAGCATCCATGGCCCGCGTGACGGTTGAAGACTGCGTTGACAAGGTTCCGAACCGGTTTGAACTGGTAATGCTGGCCGCACATCGTGCGCGCGAGATCCAGTCTGGCTCTGCCGTGACGGTTGACCGCGACAATGACAAGAACCCGGTCGTCGCCCTGCGCGAGATCGCGGACGAGACCCAGATTGCTTCGGTCCTGCGGGAACGGATGATCGAAAGCTATCAAACTCAGATCGAGGTTGATGAGCCTGAAGAAGATCAAATGGCGCTTTTGATGTCTGGCGAGATGGATCGCCCGATGCAGGACGATATGTCTGAAGAAAAGCTGCTGCGCGCGTTGATGGAAGCGCAAGGCGACAACTGACCCTAAGCGGTCGGAAATGGCAGGACGAGGATGATCGATGTCGAAGACCTGATCGCCCTCGTCCGCAACTACAACCCTCGCACCAACGCTGACTTGATCCGCCAGGCCTATGCCTACGGCATGAAAATGCACGAAGGGCAGATGCGCAAGTCGGGTGAGCCCTATTTCACCCATCCGGTGGCGGTTGCGGCCATTCTCACCGAACAGATGCTGGATGACGCCACCATCGTCACAGCCCTGCTGCACGACACGATCGAAGACACAAAATCCACCTATACCGAGGTGGAGCGCCTGTTTGGCCACGAGATCGCCGAACTGGTCGATGGCGTGACCAAGCTGACAAACCTACAGCTTTCTTCGGGTGCTGCTGAACAGGCAGACAACTTCCGCAAACTTTTTATGGCGATGTCCAAAGATCTGCGGGTGATCTTGGTCAAACTGGCGGATCGTTTGCACAATATGCGCACGATCAAAAGCATGTCGCCCGAAAAGCAGGCCCGCAAAAGCCGAGAGACGATGGATATCTTTGCTCCCCTTGCTGGCCGCATGGGCATGCAGTGGATGCGCGAAGAGTTGGAAGACTTGGGCTTTCGCGTTCTGAACCCCGAAGCGCGCAATTCCATCATCCGCCGTTTTCTAACGCTGCAAAAAGAATCCGGCGACGTCGTGCACCAGATCACCGCCGACATCCGCACCGAACTGGAACGCGGCAAGATCGAAGCTGACGTCTATGGCCGCGCCAAAAAGCCCTTTTCCATCTGGCGCAAGATGCAGGAAAAAGATCTGGCCTTCTCGCGCCTGTCAGACATCTACGGCTTTCGCATCATTTGCCAAGATATGGGCGATTGTTACCGCATTCTGGGGCTTATCCACCAACGCTGGCGCGCCGTGCCGGGACGGTTCAAGGATTATATCAGCCAGCCCAAGACCAACGGCTATCGGTCCATCCACACCTCTGTTTCGGGGCGCGATGGCAAGCGGGTCGAGGTGCAAATCCGCACCCGTGAAATGCACGAAGTGGCCGAAGCGGGCGTTGCCGCCCATTGGGCCTACCGCGAAGGTGTGCGCGCCAAGAACCCCTTTGCCGTCGATCCGGGCAAGTGGATCGCCCAACTGACCGAACGCCTGAACGAAGGCGACCACGACGAGTTCATGGAAAACGTCAAGCTCGAGATGTAGTCCGACCAAGTCTTTTGCTTTTCGCCCAAGGGCGATGTGGTGCAACTGCCGCGCGGGGCCACGCCGCTTGACTACGCCTATGCCATCCACACCCGCATCGGCAATTCCTGCGTTTCCGCCAAGATTGACGGCATCCGCGTGCCGCTGTGGACCCGTTTGAAAAACGGCCAATCGGTCGAGATCATCACCGCCGAAGGCCAACGCCCACAATCCTCGTGGATCGACATTGTCAGCACGGGCCGCGCCAAGGCCGCCATCCGCCGATCTTTGCGCGAAGAGGATCGCGGCCGCTTTGTGAAACTGGGCCAAGAACTGGCCCGCGCCGCCTTTGACCATGTTGGACGCAAAGCCACCGATAAGGCCCTGCGCACCGCTGCCAAAATGCTGGGGCTTGGCGATGAAACCGAACTTCTGGCGCGCCTAGGATCGGCCGAACTGACAGCGCGCAAAGTGCTGGAAACGCTTTATCCCGAACTCTCCACCTCGCAAAAAGACGAAGTTGACACCCAGCGCCCCGTCATTGGCCTTGGGGCGGATCAAACCTTTAAACGCGCGCAATGCTGCCAACCCGTTCCGGGCGAACGTATTGTCGGCATCACTTATCCCGGTCGCGGTGTGATCGTGCATGCCATCGACTGCCGCGCTTTGGAAGAATTGGAAGAGCAGCCGGCCCGCTGGGTTGATCTGCATTGGCAACCGGGCCGCCATGCGCCAGCCTATTCGGTGACGCTGGATGTGGCCATTTCAAACGATGCGGGGGTGCTGGGGCGCATTTGCACCGTGATCGGTGAGCAAAAGGCCAATATCTCGGACTTGAAATTCATCGAACGCAAACCAGATTTCTATAGACTTCTGATTGATGTAGACTTGCGCGATGTCGAACATTTTCACATGGTCATGACAGCCCTAGAAGCAGAAACTGACGTGGCGCAGGTTGGGCGGGTCCGTAATGTGACCCGCAAGCCTTAAGCAAGAATGGCAAGGGATTTTCGTGTTTAAGCGCCGCACACCAATGACTTGGGCCAAATGGGCGCTCCATCAGATTTACCCCAAGGGTGGGTTGCGGCGCGCATGGTCCTATCTTTGGCACAGGCTGCGCCGCCTGCCTGACCCGCCCCACAGGATCGCCCGCGGGGTGTTTGTGGGCACGTTTGCCAACTTCCCTCCGATCTTTGGCATTCAGATGCCTGTTGCGGCCCTGTTGGCTTGGGCTGTCCGTGGCAATGTGTGGGCGGCTTTATTGGGCACGTTTTTGTCGAACCCCATTACAACGCCGCTCATTGCGCTGGTGTCGTTGAACCTTGGGCACTGGATGCTGGGCACGCCCGAACAAATCAGCCTGAACGGGGTTTTCGCGGCTTTTGCGGCGGCGGGCCAAGATCTGTGGCACAATATGGGGGCGGCCTTTACATCCCAAAGGGCGCATTGGGATGGGTTGATCCTGTTTTGGCACAGGATCTATTTCCCCTATCTCATAGGCTCCATCCTGCCCGGTTTGGCCACTTCAGCGCTGTTTGCGTGGGTCACTGTGCCCATCGTTTCCGCAGCCCAAGCCCTGCGCCGCAAACGCTTGCACAACCGCATTCTCGCCCGCAAAACGCGTCCTTGATCCCTTTCCCCCGCGCCCAAATATACCCCGGGGCTCTGGGGGTGGGACACCCACACCGAGTGCACCCCCAGCCCCTCTTTCCAGAACCCGTCAACCGGTCTAAGTAAAGGCCATGCAATTGGGGTGAGAGCCATGAAATACCTTGGAAAGTTACGCCTTGGCGTGAACATTGACCATGTGGCCACCGTGCGCAACGCGCGTGGCTCGGCTTGGCCCGATCCCTTGCGCGCCGCCCTTTTGGCTGAAGCGGCCGGTGCGGATGGCATCACCGCCCACCTGCGTGAAGACCGCCGCCATATCCGCGACAGCGACATCGCCGCACTGAAAGCGGGCCTTGGCATCCCGTTGAATTTCGAATGCGCCGCTACGGATGAGATGCAGGCGATAGCACTTGCCACCCGACCCCACGCCGTCTGCCTTGTGCCCGAAAAGCGCACCGAGCGCACCACCGAAGGCGGGCTTGATGTGGCAGGCGATGAAAACCGTCTGGCCCATTTCATAGCCCCGCTCAAAGCCGCGGGCGCGCGGGTGTCGATGTTCATCGGGCACGATCCGCGCCAGATCGAAGCCTCGGCCCGCATCGGCGCGGCGGTGGTTGAACTGCACACAGGCCACTATTCTGACCTGCACGCCGAAGGCCGCTTGGCCGAGGCTGAAGCCGAATTGCACGCTTTGCAACGGGGTGCTGCCCTTGCCCATGCCTTGGGCCTAGAGGTCCATGCTGGTCATGGCCTGACCTACGACAATGTCGGCCCCATCGCCGCCATCCCCGAAGTGGTGGAGTTGAATATTGGTCACTTCCTGATCGGCGAGGCGATTTTCTTGGGGCTGGAAGATGCCTTAGCCGAAATGCGCCACCGCATGGATTTGGCACGGAGCCACCCCTGATCTTCAGCGCAAATCGATTTTTCTGCGAAAAATCACAGTCCCGCAGCCGCGCTCGACACAAAAGCGCCCAGCTTGTATCACATCTTTCACGGCGACAGGCACAGGCGGCTAAGATATGATCCTCGGCATCGGAAGCGACCTTGCCAATATTGATCGGATCGAAGGCACGATTGCCCGCTTTGGTCCGCGCTTTTTGAACCGTGTGTTCACTCCGCTGGAACAGGCCAAAGCCTCTAGCCGTCCGCGCAATATCGCGGCCACCTATGCCAAACGCTGGGCTGCAAAAGAGGCCTGTTCCAAGGCTTTGGGCACCGGATTGCGCATGGGCATCGCTTGGCGCGACATGGCCGTGTCTAACCTGTGGACAGGCCAACCCGTCATGCATTTGACAGGTTGGGCGGCCGAGCGTCTGGCGCAGATGACCCCCCCGGGCCACCGCGCCGTGGTGCATGTGACCCTGACCGATGATCACCCTTGGGCCCAAGCCTTTGTCGTGATCGAGGCTTTGCCCCTTTCCAATCCTTTTACCCCGCCGCTTCCCACCTATGTGACCCCGCAAAGCCCGCCTTCGTCTTGACTCTTAGGGTTCGCCCGCGCATCTAGCGCCAAACCTTTCAGGAAAGCGTATCCCATGGCCAAGAAGCAGCAGGCAGACGGCGGTATCGTCGAAACCATCAAGACCGTGGTCTATGCCCTGCTGATCGCCGGTGCGTTTCGCACGCTGCTGTTTCAGCCCTTCTGGATCCCGTCAGAATCCATGAAAGACACGCTTCTGATTGGCGACTTTGTCTTCGTCAATAAGATGGCTTACGGCTATTCGCGCTATTCCTGCCCCTTTGCGGCCTGCCCGATCCCCGGCCGCATCAACGTGCCCTTCCTGTCGGGTGATCCGCAGCAAGGCGACGTGGTTGTGTTCCGTCATCCTGTCAACGGCGAGGATTACATCAAACGTTTGATCGGTCTGCCCGGCGACAAGGTTCAGGTCAAAAACGGGTTGGTCTACATCAACGGCACCGAACTGCCGCAAGTTGACGCCGGCATTTTTACCGAGATTTACGAAGCTCAAGGGTCTATGGGCAATTCGCCGCGCTGTTCTAACGCACCGGTGGGCAATGGCGGCACCTGCGAAAAGATCCGCAGTGTTGAAACCCTGCCCAATGGCGTCAAGCACAATGTCTTGAATATCGACACCAACGGTTATGCCGACAACACTCATGTCTTCACCGTGCCCGAAGGCAGTTACTTCTTCATGGGTGACAACCGCGACAATTCGATGGACAGCCGCTTTGCCCAGACGGTCGGCGGCGTGGGCATGGTTCCGGCCGAATATCTTGTGGGTCGGGCGGATCGGATCATGTTCTCTTCTGCGGGATCGTCGCTGTTCCAATTCTGGACTTGGCGCTCGGATCGCTTCTTTAAGGCGGTTGAGTGAAGCTTTCCGCCGACATTCAGGCCTTTACGGCCACCATCGGCTACGCTTTCCGCGCGCCTGAGCTTTTGGTGCAGGCGCTGACCCATGCGTCGATGTCGTCCACCACACGGGCGGATAACCAGCGGTTGGAGTTTCTTGGCGACCGTGTTTTGGGCCTTGTGATGGCCGAAGCCCTGCTGTCAGCCGATACCGCCGCCGCCGAAGGCCAACTTGCGCCACGCTTTAACGCCCTTGTGCGCAAGGAAACCTGCGCCGATGTCGCCCGCGCTTACGGTTTGGGCGAGGTGTTGAAACTCGGCCGGTCCGAGATGATCTCGGGTGGGCGGCGCAAAGAGGCGCTGTTGGGCGATGCCTTGGAAGCGGTGATTGCCGCTGTCTATCTTGACGGCGGTTTTGACGCCGCGCGCGATTTGATCTTGCGCCTTTGGGGCGAGCGCATCAGTGCCGTCGATGCCGATGCGCGCGATGCCAAGACCAGCTTGCAAGAATGGGCCCAAGGGCGCGGCATGGCCCCGCCCGCCTATATCGAAGACGCCCGCGAAGGGCCCGATCATCAGCCTGTCTTTACCGTCCGCGTGACGCTGGACGATGGCGCAACCGAAACCGCCCGCGCCGGATCAAAGCGGCAGGCCGAACAACTGGCAGCGCGCACGCTTTTGGCGCGGATCACAAAGGGACAGGCATGACGCAGGATGCAACCACGGGCACTGAAGGCCCGCACCGCGCGGGCTTTGTCGCCCTGATCGGCGAGCCGAATGCCGGCAAGTCGACCCTGATCAACAAGATGGTCGGGGCCAAGGTGTCTATCGTCACCCACAAGGTGCAAACCACCCGCACCCGTATTCGCGGCATCGCGATGCAGGGTTCGTCGCAGATCGTGTTCGTTGACACGCCCGGCATCTTCCGCCCGCGCCGCAGGCTTGACCGTTCCATGGTCGCCGCCGCTTGGGGGGGTGCTGCCGATGCCGATGTCATCGTTTTGCTGATCGAAGCCAACCGTGGCCTGACCGAAGGGGCCAAGGCCATCATCGCGGGCCTGCGCGACCGCTTTCCTTCGGGCGGGCAGGTGGCGCTGGCCATCAACAAGATCGACAAGGTCAAGGCCGAAGCCCTGCTGTCTTTGGCGGAAGAGGCGAACATCGCCTTTCCCTTCACCAACACCTTCATGATTAGCGCCGAACGGGGCCACGGGGTGGATCGTTTGAAATCATGGCTGGCCGAGATCGTTCCCCAAGGCCATTGGTTCTACCCCGAAGACCAGTTGGCCGACCTGCCCATGCGTATGATCGCGGCCGAGATGACCCGCGAAAAGCTGACCCTGCGCTTGCACGAAGAACTGCCCTATCAGTTAACCGTCGAAACCGAAAACTGGGAGGATCAGCCCGATGGTTCTGCCAAGATCAACCAGATCATCTATGTCGCCCGCGACGGCCACAAGGGCATTGTTCTGGGCAATAAGGGCGAGACGATCAAATCAATCGGCACGGCGGCACGCGCCGAAATCTCGGCCTTTCTGGAACGCACAGTGCATTTGTTCCTTGAGGTTAAGGTCCGCCCGAACTGGCTGGAAGAACCCGAACGCTACACCGAGATGGGCCTTGATTTTAAAGATGGCAACCTGCCGAAATAGGGGCTGATATGTCCGCACGCCTTGCCAGTGGCCTTTGGGTATCCGCCTATCTGACCCGCCTGCGCTTGGCTGAAATTGCGGTCTATGTCACGCAGAAGGGCGATGCGACGGCGGGGGCGGTTGTGGTGAAAGTCGCCACCCTAGACGGCCAAGCCCGCGCCTTTCAGCGCAGCTTTGATATGGCGGCGAATGCGCGCATTTGGGTTCCCCTGACCGAAGGGGCCGAGGTTGATGTTGATGCGCTTTTGGCGCGGCAAAAGGCCCGCGACCGCGACCTGTGGGTGATCGAACTGGAAGACCGACAGGGGCGCACGCTATTGGATGAAGACGGGCTTTCAACCTAACCTTGTCGCAAAGATCAGGCCAGCGCGCCCCGCAGCAGCGCATAAAGCCCATAGATCGCAGGCCATGCGATCAGTTGGGGTAGGTCGCGACCTTTCACCGTCTTATCCGCAAACCGCCACCACCACAGTCCCACAGCCAAGGGCACGCCCAGATGCAGGGCGTAATCCGCCCAGCCAGACGCTATCGCTGCGGAAGCCCAAAACCGCACGACATAAGCCGCCGCCACAAGGACCACAGCGCCCAGCATCGCGGCAGCAACGGCCCCGCTCATCCGCCAGCCCTTCGCCACAGCAAACATCATCCCTGCCACGCCAAGAGTGGTCAGAACGGTATAAAACCCTGCCATCGCCCACAGCCTGTCGGCCAAGGGCGCATAGGGCAAGGCGTCAAACTGCCCACGCAAAGCGGCCAGTGAAAAAGTTCCGATCAACAGGGCAACAAAACGCGACATCATTGCGCAACCCTGCCAGATTGCAAAGCCACCGCAAGCCCCGTCTTGCCCCGCCCCGTCACCCGCGCGATACTCCCCCCCATGGAATGGCGAGACGAAGGGGCCCTTTTGTCCGTGCGCCCGCACGGCGAAAGTGCTGCGATCATCGAGGTTTTGACAGCGGCGCATGGCCGCCACCTTGGCGTGGTGCGAGGCGGCGGCTCTAGGCGCATGGCTGGCGTGCTGCAACCGGGGGCGCAGTTGGCGGTGCAGTGGCACGCGCGGTTGGATGACCAGTTGGGCAACTTTCGCGCCGAACCCCTGCACGCCCGCGCCGCCCTGATGGGCAACCGTGGTGCTTTGTCGGCTCTGAACGCCATCTGCGCCCTGCTGCATCTGGCCCTGCCCGAACGCGATCCGCATCCTGCCTTGTATTCCCAAACAGTCGCCCTGCTGGACCTGTTGGAAGCTGGCCGGCCTTGGGCTGTGCCCTATCTTCTGTTCGAGCTGCGTCTGTTGGATGAAATGGGCTATGGCCTTGATCTCACGTCTTGCGCGCTGACGGGGGCGACCCAAGACCTTGCCTATATCTCACCCCGCACCGGCCGCGCTGTGGCGCGTGGGGCGGCGGGCGATTGGGCCCCGCGCCTTTTGCCCTTGCCCCGCGTGCTGACGCTGCACGACGGCCCCGCAGCCGAGGTTGCGCAGGGCCTAGCCGTCACAGGGCATTTCCTAACGCGCGCCCTAACCCGCCCCAACACGGCATCCCCCTTGCCTGAAGCGCGCGGTCGCCTGATAGATCACCTTTCGCAGACCAAAACCGTCGCAGACTGACTCTTGCGGTCGCTTCAAGGCCAGACGGGTGCCCCGCTTCATGCGATCCATCCTTATGCCGACAGACCAAATACCTCTGCCACGCACCCCCGCCATCTGGCATTTTGCTGCCCTCAACGGGCTGGAATCCTGTGTGCGCGGCGCGCTCATCTCGGTGATGCCGCTTGTGGTGCATGATGCGATGGGCTCGACTGTGGGATCATCCAAGGCCTATTTCATCGTGGGGCTGATCTCGATGGTCTGGGGGCTCATGGTGCCTTGGGCCACAAGGCTTGTGCCGCGCCGCTGGATGTATACGGGCGGCTGTTCTTTGTACTTTGTCGGCATGGCTTTGGCTTTTGTGGGCACGCCCTTGTCAGTGACCCTGTCGCTGATGGCCAATGCCATGGCCACGGCCACGACCTTTGTCTGCTTTAATGCCTATGTGCTGGATTATGTTGAACGTGAGCAGTTGGGCCGCAGCCAAAGTATGCAGATGTTCTTTTCGGCCGCACCTTGGGCCATTGGGCCAATGCTGGGCGTTTGGCTGCATTCGCTGTGGCGACCCGCGCCATTTTTGATGGCAGGTGCTTTTGCCATGGCGCTGTTGATTCTGTTCTGGGTGCTGCGGATGGGAAATGGCAAGGCCATCACGCGCGCGCGTGGACCTGCGGTCAATCCCTTGGCCTATATGAGCCGCTTCTTTGCCCAACCGCGGCTGATTGCGGGATGGGCCTTTGCTGTGATCCGCTCCACGGGGTGGTGGGTCTATGTGGTCTATCTGCCCTATTTCTGCATCGAGCAGGGCTTGGGCAAGAATGTTGGCGGCACGGCGCTGTCGATCTCCAACGCCATCTTGTTTTTGGCCCCCGTTCTGCTCAAATTCGCGCGCCGCTCTTCGGTGCGCATTTCGGTGCGGCGGGCCTTTGCGGTCTGTGGCGGCCTGTTCGTGCTGGCCTCGCTGGTGGCCCCTTGGCCATGGATGACGGTCTTTGCCCTGATGACGGCCTCGACCATGCTCGTCACGCTTGATGTCATCGGCGGCTTGCCCTTCCTGATGTCGGTTAAGCCGTCTGAGCGCACCGAGATGTCGGCCATCTATTCAAGCTTCCGCGATGTGTCTTCGGTTGTTACCCCCGGCATGGCTTGGGCTGTGCTGGCTGTGGCCCCAACGGCTGCCATCTTCACCGCCTCTGGCGCACTGATGGGGATGGCTTACTTGATCGCGGGCAAACTGCACCCGCGCTTGGGCACCCCGCGCCCATCACGGGGTGGCTCTTAACCCTTTCATACGTGCACAAATATCCCGGGGTCCGGGGCAGCGCCCCGGGGCCACAGGCATCAAGGTTTGAAAAACTTGCCCTTGGGCGACAGGGTGAAAATCTCGCATCCCGTGGCTGTCACCCCGACCGAATGTTCGTACTGCGCCGACAGGCTTTTGTCGCGGGTCACAGCCGTCCATTCATCAGCCAGCACTTTGGTCTCAGGCCGGCCAAGGTTGACCATAGGCTCGATGGTAAAGAACATCCCCTCTTCCAGCACCGCCCCAGCCCCCGCGCGGCCATAGTGCAGCACATTGGGCGGGGCGTGGAAGACACGGCCCAAGCCGTGGCCGCAAAAGTCGCGCACCACGGACATGCGGTTCGCTTCGACCAAGGTTTGTATCGCATGGCCGATGTCGCCAAAGGTATTGCCCGGTTTAACCGCCTCAATCCCGCGCATCAGGCCTTCATGCGTCACCTCGATCAGGCGTTCGGCTTTGCGGTTAATCGGGCCTGCGGCGTACATCCGGCTGGTGTCACCAAACCAGCCATCGACAATCACCGTGACGTCGATGTTTAAAACATCCCCCTCGACCAGCTTTTTCGCCCCAGGAATGCCGTGGCAGACCACATGGTTGACCGAGATGCACGAGGCGTGCTGATAGCCTTTGTAGCCAATCGTGGCGGAAACCGCGCCGTGCCGTGTGACTTCGGTTCTGATGAAATCGTCCAGTTCCGCCGTCAAAACGCCTGGCTGCACCAAAGCGCCCACATCATCCAAGATCACAGCCGCAATCCGGCCCGCTTCGCGCATGCCTGCAAAATCGGCGTCTTCATAGATGCGAATGCCGTCTTTGGTGACCCGGCCTCTGATATCGTCCACGTGCCAAACCCTTTTGCTTTTGTCGACAAATAAAAGAAACCCGCGCCCTTTGCCAGAGGGCGCAAGCCTCTATACTAGGGACAGACCCGATAGGAGAGTGAAATGCCCAACCAAACCGCCGCCATGTTGGTGATTGGCGATGAAATCCTGTCGGGGCGCACCCGTGACAGCAATATGCACCACCTTGCCATGGCCCTGACCGAACATGGCTTGGTCTTGGCCGAAGCGCGGGTGGTGGCCGATGACCATACCGCCATCGTAGCGGCTGTGAATGCGCTGCGGGGGGCCTATGACCATGTCTTCACCTCGGGCGGCATTGGCCCAACGCATGATGACATCACCGCCGAAGCTGTAGCTGCTGCCTTTGGCGTGCCCATCACCCAGCGCGGCGATGCCATGGCCTTGCTGGGCGCGCATTACGAACGGCAGGGCGTGCCGTTTAACGAGGCCCGCCAGCGCATGGCGCGCATTCCTGATGGCGCTGTTCTGATCGACAATCCCGTGTCCATCGCCCCCGGTTTTAGCTTGGGCAATGTTCATGTCATGGCGGGTGTGCCCCGCATTTTCGAGGCGATGTTGGCAGGTGTTCTTTCCGGCATTGCGCACGGCAAACCGCTTTTGTCGCGCAGCCTGCGGATGCTGAAGGGCGAGGGCGAGATTGCGACGTCCTTCGCTGCCTTTGCGGCCCTTTATCCTGATCTGTCAATGGGCTCTTATCCTTTCAACACCAACGGTGCCTTTGGCACAAACTTGGTGATCCGCGGCACCGATGCCGACCGCCTCGACGCTGCCCTTTTGGCGTTACAGGCGCTTTTGGCATGAACCTGTCCGACTTCGCCGCTGCGATGGAGGCCACTTGGCCCCCCCATGCCCTGCACCGCGCAGGCCCTTGGGCTGTGCGCCAAGGGGCGGGTGGCGGCAAAAGGGTCAGTGCGGCTTCCCCTGTGGGCGATTGGCGAGCTGACGACATAGCGCTGGCCGAACAGGCGCAGGCGGGCTTGGGGCAGGACAGTTTGTTCGTGATCTGGCCTTGGGACCAGGCCCTTGATGCCGCCCTTGCGGCGCGGGGTTATGCCAAGATTGACCCCGTGATGGGTTATGCGGCCCCAGTATCCGCCTTTGCCCCGCCCCAGCGGATGACAAGCTTCCCTCACTGGCCCCCGTTGCAAATCGCCCGCGAAATCTGGGACGAGGGGCACATATCCGCCGCGCGTTTGGCCGTGATGGACCGCGCCCTTGGCCCCAAGACCGTAATCTTGGGCCGCACCGCCGACAGGCCCTGTGGAGCGGCTTTTGTGGCGCTGCAGGGCACGACCGCCATGATCCACGCCATCGCGGTGCGCCCCGCCCTGCGCCGCAAGGGGGCTGGTCGCCAAATCCTTGCCGCTGCAGCCCAATGGGCGGCTGAACAGGGCGCAGATCGGCTGGCTTTGGCCGTTACACAGGCCAATAGCGGGGCCATCGCGCTCTATACTTCCCTTGGGATGCAGCCTGTGGGAGAGTATCATTATCGCATCAAAGTCTAAGCAGGCCCGCGTCATCGTCTTGGTCAAATCGTTTTCATATGCCTTGGCCTGTGGCCTAACCTTGGCCTTACCCGCCACGGCGGCAGACCTGTTAGACATGCCAGCCCCAGCCACCGTCATCGGCGGCTGGTCGGAAAGCCCCGCAACCCTGCGCCTGCCAATTGGCCCCTTTGCCGATGGCACGCTGCCGTTGCAAGACGTCGCAGGTTCTGTGGCGCAGCGGGCTTACCGCATGGACAATCAACGCCTGACCACGTTGCAACTGGTCACACCCCTGTTGGCCCAGTTGGAAGCGGCGGGCTATCAGCGGCTTTTTGACTGCGAGGCGCAGGCCTGCGGAGGTTTTGACTTTCGTTATGGCATGGATGTGCTGCCCGAACCGCAGATGCATGTTGATCTGGGCGATTTTCGGTACGTGCTGGTTCAGCGATCTGGGGCGGACGGGGTCGAGGTTGTTGCCCTTTTGGTCAGCAGGTCAGCTGATCAGGGCTTTGTGCAGGTCAGCACTGTCAGTGCGGAGGCGGGCAGTGCGATCGTGATGTCCTCTGACGCGAAAACCGATGTTGACCCTAATCCTGCGGCAACAGCACCACCGCAGCCCACAGATTTGACGGGGCGGTTGGTGGCAGAGGGCTCGGTGGCGCTGGATGATCTTGTCTTTGCCTCTGGCAAGGCGGCGTTGCAGGGCAAGGACTATGCCTCGCTGACCGAACTTGCCGCTTGGCTTTCCGCCCATCCTGACCGGCGGGTGACGCTGGTTGGGCATACCGATGCATCAGGGGCGCTGCTTGCCAATATCGACCTATCGCGTCTGCGCGCCCAAAGCGTACGCTCTGCCTTGTTGAAGCAATATGGGGCCATGGCAGCCCAAATTGATGCGCAAGGGGCTGGCTATCTAGCCCCCCGCGCCAGCAACGAAACGCCCGAAGGCCGCGCGCTTAATCGGCGGGTGGAGGTTCTGCTGAACCCCTAAGCCCGCGTAACCTTACCAAGTTTCCGGCCCTTTATTGGCAAAATGCTGCACCAAAAAGTCGATAAAGACCCGCACCTTTGGCTGCAAAAAGCGGCCCTGCGGGTAGACGGCATAAATCCCTTGCACCTCGGCCGGAAGGTTTTCCATCGCCACTTCGACCAAGCCCTGACGCAGGGCATCGGCGTATAAAAATGCCGGCAGATAGGCGATCCCTAGGCCCGCAATCGCAGCGTTCAACAGGCTTTGCCCGTCGTTTACCGTCAAACACCCTGCCGAGTGCACTTGGCGCATCTGACCTGACGGGTCTGTGATTTTCCACACCGTGCCCTGCGCATCGGTGGACTGGTGAAGCAAACGGTGGCTGTCGAGATCGTCAATCGTCTGGGGGCGCCCGTGGCGCTGAAAATAGGCGGGCGCGCCCACCAATTTGCGCGCCGTGTCGGCCAGATGACGTGCGCGCAACGCGCTGTCTTCCAGCGCGCCCACGCGGATCTCCATGTCAAACCCGTCTGCGATCAATTCAACGTAGCGGTGGTTCATCACCATGTTGACGGTGATGTCGGGGTAGTCTTGCAGGAACTGGCCCAAAATCGGGGCCAAAAGGTTTGCCCCAAAGTCGGCCGCCACGCTCAGCCGCAACAGGCCGGACGGGGCCGATTGCATCGCAATCACCAGCGCATCGGCATCGCCTGCATCATTCAGCACGCGACGCGCGCGGTCGTAATAGGCCAGCCCAATGTCAGTCGGTGCCACCCGCCGCGTGGTGCGGTTCAACAACCGCGCGCCAAGCCGCGCTTCAAGGGCCGAGACGTGCTTTGACACCGCCGATTTGGAAATGCCCAGCTTGCGCGCGGCATCGGTAAAGCCGCCTTGATCCACCACGGTGGCAAAGGCCTCCATTTCTGTCAGTCGGTCCATCCCACGTCCCCTTGGCAGCATTTCAGGTGCTATCCTTCAGGGGTGAGCGCCAATTCAGGCAAGATCGCGGCAGTGCGGCGACTGTTCCGGGGTATTCCTAAGATCGTTCTTGGCACAGAAACGATCCAAACCCGGGAAAACCGGGCAATTGTGGCCGAAATCAGCCTTAGTTTGGCGGATTTGTTCTATGGCTGTCGGGCATCGGCAGGGAATCACCGCAAAGCTGCTGCGCTAGCCCCTTAAAAGGCTGCAGGCTTTACGCCGTTGCGCTTTTCCAACAGGGCCATTGTGTCCGTAACCAAGGCCCGCGCTTGCGGAGGTGTCAGTTCCGCCCCCGCCACACCAGAGGCGGAAATGGTCACAAGCCGCCCTTTGAGCCCCGTGATGGCCCGCCAATAGTCACCTGCCACGTCATCGTTCAGATGCAATAATAGCCCGCGCCCGTCGCTTTGCATTTGCACGATTTTAACGTGGTCCGCGTCGCCATCCCGCGCCAAAACCTTGCGGCCGGCGTTAGATGCGAAATATTCCCCCAAGGCTTGCGGTCCGGCTGCAAGAACCCCCGCCGAGGCTGGGCCACCGATGGTCAAGATCACCACCGCTGCCGCGACTTGGCCTTGGTCGTTGCACCGCCCGATCAGCAAGACCGTGGCCGCCCCCCGCGAAACCGAGGCATCTTTGTCGATGCAATAGCCCTTGGGGGCCGCCACGGTGATGGCCCCGTCTAGCACAGCAAGTTCGTGCAGGTTTTGGCCTATTGGGACGGCCTCACAGCCCATCAAAGCCAGACTGACCCCCAAAAAGGCGTGGCTCAGGCGCACAAGAACCGGCATTTGTCCCCCATCTGGGCAGTGATCTGCCCCGTTCAGCCGAAAGCCTATCTGACCCTATGGCTTTTGAGCAAGACGGATCCTTGGTTTTGACAAATGCACTTCCGCCGCGCCCTGAGGGTGATTGCAATTCGCCCCCGCCCAGACTATCTCGAACGGGAATTAAGCGACCAAAGGGCCAGCCGATGAACTGGATCTCCAACTACGTGCGTCCAAAGATCAACTCGCTGTTTTCGCGGCGTGAGACCCCCGACAATCTGTGGACCAAGTGCAGCGAATGCGGCACGATGCTGTTTCACCGCGAATTGGCCGACAATCTGAACGTTTGCACCTCGTGCGATCATCACATGGCGATCACGCCGCGTGACCGCTTTAAGGCGCTGTTTGACGGCGGCATTTTCACCGAAGTAAAGGTGCCCGAACCGGTCGTTGACCCCCTGCATTTCCGCGACCAAAAGAAATATCCCGAACGCCTGCGCGCCGCCCAAAAGGCGACCGGAGAGCGTGATGCCATGGTTGTGGCTGAAGGCGAGATTTTGCGCACGCCCATCGTGGCTGTGGCGCAGGACTTTGCTTTTATGGCCGGATCGATGGGGATGTTTGTGGGCAATGCCATGATCATCGGCGCCCAAACGGCGGTGAAGCACAAGCGGCCCATGGTTGTGTTTTGCTCGGCCGGTGGCGCGCGGATGCAAGAAGGCATCCTGTCGCTGATGCAAATGCCCCGCACCACAGTGGCGGTGCAAATGCTGCGCGAGGCGGGTTTGCCCTATGTCGTCGTGCTGACGCACCCAACCACCGGCGGCGTGACGGCCAGCTATGCCATGCTGGGCGATGTGCAAATTGCCGAACCCAACGCGCTCATCTGCTTTGCAGGCCCGCGCGTGATCGAACAAACCATCCGCGAAAAGCTGCCCGAGGGCTTTCAACGCGCTGAATATCTGCTGGATCACGGGATGCTAGACCGCGTCACCCATCGCAAAGAGATGCGCGATGAACTGGCGACGATTGTGCGGATGTTGCAAGGCATGGCTCCGGCGGTGAAGGGGGATCTGCCCTCTCCTGACGGCAAAGTCGCAGCGAAGGCTTAAGGATGGCGCCGTCTGACGCCATTTTAGAGCGGATGATGACCTTTCATCCCAAGGTGATCGACCTCACCTTAGACCGCACCCACCGCCTGCTGGCGGCCTTGGGCAATCCTGAACGGTGCTTGCCGCCGGTTGTTCATATTGCCGGAACCAATGGCAAAGGGTCAACCCAAGCGATGATCCGCGCGGGGCTAGAGGCAGGTGGGGCTAGCGTTCATGCCTATACCTCGCCCCATTTGGCATGGTTTCACGAGCGCATTCGACTGGCAGGAAAGATCATTTCCGAAGCCGCCCTCACCGACCTTTTGGACGAGTGCGTGCAAAAAAACGGCGCGGGTGAGATCACGTTTTTTGAAATCACCACCTGTGCCGCTTTGTTGGCCTTTACCCGCACCCCTGCAGATTACACTCTGCTGGAAGTGGGCTTGGGTGGGCGGTTGGATGCAACCAATGTGGTGGATCACCCTGCGCTGACGATCATCACGCCCGTGTCGATCGACCATCAGCAATATCTGGGCGAGACTTTGGGCGAAATCGCCTTGGAAAAAGCCGGTATCATCAAGCGCGGCGTGCCCGTGATCATCGGCCCGCAAGACGATGCAGGCCTAGCCGTGATCGAAGCGCGGGCCATGCGGTTGGGCGCGCCGGTTCTGGCCTTTGGCCAACATTGGCATGTTCACGAAGAACATGGCCGCTTGGTTTATCAAGACGAAAAAGGCCTGCTAGACCTGCCCCTGCCCAATCTGCCTGGCCCGCACCAAATCCAGAATGCGGGTGCGGCGTTAACGGCCCTACGTCATCTGGGGGCGACTGCCGCGCAATGCGAGGCGGCTGTCACCCAAGCGTTCTGGCCCGCCCGAATGCAACGCTTGCGCCAAGGGCCATTGGTCGACAGTGCGCCGCAGGTAGAACTATGGCTGGACGGCGGGCATAATCCTGCCGGTGGGCTTGCCGTGGCCGCCACCTTGGCGCGGATGCCTATGCGCGAGACGCATCTGATTTGCGGCATGCTGAACACCAAAGACGTGCGCGGTTATATGGTGCCTTTGGCCAGCCAAACCACGCTGCTCCATGCGGTTGAAATTCCCGGCGAAAAGAACACCCTGCCCGCCACCATCACCCGCGACGCCGCCATATCTGCTGGCATGAAGGCCGAGGTGGCGGGATCGGTGGCAGAAGCGCTGCGCTCCATCGCCGCCAAAGCGCCTAACGCCCGTGTGCTGATCTGCGGGTCGCTTTACCTTGCGGGCACGGTTCTGCGCGAGAACGGTTGACGCGCGGCGGGTCCTAATGGGGTTTCATTCCCCCAGACGCCCCGTGCTTATACCAAGATGAAGAGATGAGGGCCGGCATGAACTGGATTGCGCATCAGGTGGCCAAGGGGCGGGGCTTGGGTTTGGCGCTGCTGGTCATGCTGGCTGTGGCGCTGCCGGGGTTTTTTAGCCTGCCGCCGATTGACCGTGACGAGGTGCTGTTTTCACAAGCCTCAAAGCAGATGCTCGCCTCGGGCGATTGGGTGGACATTCGGTTTGCCGATGCGCCGCGCTATAAAAAGCCGGTAGGGATTTACTGGATGCAAGCCACGGCGGCTGCGGTCACGGGGCAGGCAGATCAGATTTGGTCTTATCGCTTGATCAGCCTGCTTGGCGCGCTTTTGGCCGTTGGCTTCACCCATGCCACGGCGCGGCTTTATTTGGGGCGCGAGGCGGCGTTTTTGGCCGCAGTGGCATTGGGGGCCAGCCTGATGCTGGGGGCCGAGGCGCATTTTGCCAAGACCGATGCGATGCTTTTGGCGACGGTGGCGACTGGCCAATATGTCTTGGCGCGTGGCGCTCGAGACAAGGGCCTGTCTTGGGGCTTGGCGATGGGGTTTTGGGCAACACTGGCCATCAGCACATTGATCAAGGGTCCGATTGGTCCGATGGTTATGGCGCTGACTTTGGTGGGGCAATGCGGGGTGGCGCGCAGCTTTGCGCCGCTGGTGCGGTTGCGGCCCTTGGCGGGTCTGCCAGTGTTTTTGGCCCTCGCATCCCCTTGGTTCATAGCCATCTCTTATGTCAGTGATGGTGCGTTTTGGAACGCCTCTCTTGGCGTGGATATGTTTGAAAAGATGGCCTCGGCGCAAGAAAAGCACGGGGCACCGCCGGGGTCTTATTTGGCGGCCATCTGGTTGACGTTTTGGCCTGCGGCCATGCCCTTGGCGGCCAGCTTGGCCGCGATTTGGGCAGGGCGGCGCGAGGCTGTGGTGCAGTTTGCTTTGCTAAGCCTGTTGCCCACTTGGCTGATCTTTGAGGCTTTGCCGACCAAGCTGGTGCATTACACCTTGCCCACCTATCCCGCCTTGGCGCTGCTTGTGGCCTATGCCGTGCAAAGCGGTGCGCTTCGCCGTCTTTGGCCGATGGCTTTGGCGGGGCTTTTGCCGCTGGGGTTGCTGGCAGCGCTGGTTTGGCAGGCGGGGCTTTTGGGCGTGTCCATGCCCCTGACCTTTTGGATCGGGGCCTTGGCTGTCACCCTAAGCCTTGGGTTGATCTTATGGGCGGCGCGGCGCGGGGCTGTGCCTTTGGCTGTTGCGCTGGCGTTGGGGGGGATGGCGCTGAATGCCACGATCTACCCGACACTGGCGGGGATTGATGCGCTGTGGCCCTCTCGGCCCTTGGCGGCAATGGCTGCAAACCATCCCGACTGCGGCTTTCGTGTTGCGGGCTATGCCGAGCCATCGTTGGTCTTTTTAACCGATGCGCGTGTGCAGTTTGAACCGCAAGAGCAGATCATGGCGGCCCTGTCCGCGCCTGGTTGCCAAGTGATAGCCCTGCCCAGCCCAGATGCGCCCGCAGGAGGGCTGCAGGCCTTGGGGCGCGTGACTGGGCTTGACCTTGGCACTGGCCGTCGCGTCGACTTGTCGGTCTGGCTAAAGCCTTAGCGTCCTGTCAATTCATCGCTGATGTTTACCGGCCCTGCCGTTCCGCGCAGTTTGGCGCGGTAGATCACCACGCCTTCGACCACGCGCATCACATAGGTGCGCGTCTCGGTGAAAGGGATCATCTCGACCCAATCGACCACGTCGGTGCTGGCCAGCCGCGGGTCGCCAAAGGCGTCCACCCAGCCGCGTGGACGCCCCGGCCCTGCATTATAGCCCGAAGCGACCAGTGCCACCGAAGGCCCAAATTGATCGACCAGTTCCTTCAGATAGGCCGCCCCAAGCGTGGCGTTATAGGCCGGATCAGAGGCCAACTTGGCCTTTGAAAACTTTATTCCTTGATCCTTTGCCACCTCGGCGGCCGTTGCGGGCAACATCTGCATCAAGCCCAGCGCCCCCGCAGGGCTGCGCGCTTCGGGGTCAAACTCGCTTTCGCGCCGTGCGATAGAAAGGGCCAGCGCCCGACTGACGGGCAGCGCTTCTGGGATCATATCGGGCACGGGAAAATAGGCGCTGGGAAAGACCAAACCACGTTCGGTTGCAGCCTTGGCGATCAAGACCGCCGATCTGTATTGGCCCAAGTCCAAGGCCAAACCCGCCAGCGTGCCCAGTTCGGCATCTGACAGGCTTTCGCCCAGATGCAGCATAAATCGGGCCGAAAGCTGTTCATTGCCCGCCGCCGCCATCCGCGCTGCGGCTTCCAGCACCGAAGATTTGGCATAGCCTGCGCCCTTCCAAGAACCAGCAGGCGGGGCGTTGGACAGAAGGCTTTCGTCCAAGGTCAGGCCCAGTTTCTCGGCCGCAAGCATCCCGTAGTACGAGGTTTGATAATTGGCCGCTTTGCCATAAGCGCTGCGGGCCTTGGTCTTGTCGCCAGAGGCCTCAAGCGCGCGGCCAAGCCAATACTGCGCGCGCGCTTGGCTGATCGGTGTGGTGGCCCCCGCCAGCCGTTCAAAATGCTGCAAGGCCCGCGCCGGATCGTTGAGCTTGCGCAGGGCGATGAAGCCGCTGAGAAACTCTAGATCACCCATGTCGCCCAAATCTGTGAGGTGGTGGGTCGAGGCCACCCTATAGGCACTTTTCGGTTCACCCTTGCGCATCAAAATGCGCGCCAGATCGGCCCGCTTGGCGGCCCAAGCCATCGGATCGCCCAGCCCTTGGGCCGAGGCGGAGCGGTCAACAATCAGGGCTGCGGCGTCGGCGTAATTGTCGTGGCGCATCCGGAATAAGAACCGTTCAAAGGCCAGACCGGGGTCGTCTTTCAGCGCCTTGGGCACGGCATTGACCAAGGCTGAAACGCCGTCTTTGTCTGCCCGCAAAGCAAGTCGGGCTTTGCCAAGGGCGGCCCAATCCTTGGACACCAAAGGCAACATCCGCGCGCCTTCATCGGCGCGATTGCCATCCCACAGGATGCGGTCAAGGCGCAGTTCGTGCGCCACGCGCAGATCTGGGCCATAGGTGTCCAGCAGGTGCGCCTGTTCGTCGGCGGTGAATTTCAGCTTGGTCCAACCGATGGTCGCCGCTTCAACCGCCTCTGCATGGCGGCCCTTGGCCTCTAGCGCCGCCGTCAAGGCCAGAATGCCTGTGGCTTTGGCGGGGGCTTCGCCGCCGAAGTACTGTAAGACACGGTCGGGGTCGGTGGAACGGGCGACCGCCACCTCTCCGGCTGCTTTCAGATAGGGCAGGCCGGGCCAATCGGGGCGGCGGGCCAGAAAGGCTTCATACTCGCCCAAAAGCCCCTCTCCCGCGCGCAGGCGTTGCCATTCGATGACATCGGCCCCCACGGCCCCAGCGCCTTGAGCGCGGGACGAGGCCTCGGCCCAGTCCTGTTGATTGGCCAGTCCCTGCGCATCGCGCAAGGCGATGATTTCCTTGGCGTCATAGGCAAGGGCGGGGGTCAGGGCCAAGCCTGTCAGCAGGGCCAAAACGCGAAGGGGGAGGGCGAATTTGATCATGGGACGATTTTGCCTGAAGCGCCTCTGCGCCACAACACCAAAGGTCGTGATCGGTGGTCTACCGCCCATGCTTGGCAAAGCCCGCAACTGCCGTTAGGAATGGCCGCGCATCTTAGGGCAGATTGCCCGCCAACCAAGGAGTGCTTGCCATGTTCAAAGGGTCATTCCCCGCCCTAGTCACGCCGTTCAAGAACGGCGCGTTGGATTTGGCAACCTTGAAACGCTTGGTCGAATGGCACATCGCACAAGGCTCGCATGGGTTGGTGCCTGTGGGCACCACTGGCGAAAGCCCCACCCTAAGCCATGCCGAGCATCGCCAAGTGGTCGAAGAGGTCGTTCGCACGGTCGCGGGCCGCATTCCGGTGATTGCGGGGGCTGGGTCAAACAACACGGCTGAGGGGATCGACCTGATCCGACACGCCGAAAAGGTCGGGGCCAATGCCGCTTTGGTGGTGACGCCCTATTACAACAAGCCCACGCAAGCGGGCCTGGTCGCCCACTTCACCGCGCTGCACGATGCCTGCACCTTGCCCATCGTGATCTATAACATCCCCGGCCGTTCGGTTGTGGATATGCTGCCCGACACTATGGGCACGCTGGCCAAACTGCCGCGCATCATCGGCGTTAAGGATGCCACAGGCAAGATTGAACGTGTGCCGATGCAGCGTGCTGCTTGCGGGAAAGAGTTTATCCAACTGTCGGGTGAAGATGCCACGGCATTGGGATTCAACGCCCATGGCGGCGTGGGCTGCATTTCGGTGACGGCCAACGTGGCCCCCAAACTTTGTGCCGAATTCCAAGAGGCCACATTGCGCGGCGATTATGCCAAAGCTCTGGAATACCAAGACCGCCTGATGCCCCTGCACGAGGCGATTTTTATCGAGCCAGGATTGGCGGGCGCGAAATACGGCCTGTCACTGCTTGGGATGTGCGCAGAAGAGGTGCGCTTGCCGCTGCTGACCCTGACTGAGGGCACCAAAGCCAAGATCAAAGCTGCGATGCAGTTTGCGGGCCTTATCTAACTTCTGAGCAGCTACGACCAAAACTCACCTCGCAGGAGCAGCGCATGGCCTCGGACAACCTGCGCGGCAGCCTGTGGATGATGGCCTCGATGGCAGGCTTTGCCGCCGAGGATGGATTTCTAAAGCGCGCCGCCTCTGAGATGCCATTGGGGCAAGTGCTGCTGTTTGAAGGGCTCTTGGGGATTTTGTGGTTCTCAGCCACAGCCCTGCGCGCGGGAAGCCCGCCTTTGCCCCGCGCGGCCCTGTCGCGCACCATGGCGGTTCGGTCGGCGTTTGAGGTGGCAGGCCGGCTGTTTTATGCGCTGGCCGTGGCGCTGACGCCGATCTCCACCGCATCGGCCATTTTGCAGGCGACACCTTTGGTCGTTGTGCCCGTGGCAGCGTTTATGTTTGGCGAAAAGGTTGGCCTCTTGCGTGCGGCGCTGATCCTGACGGGATTTTTGGCGGTGTTGCTTATTCTGCGACCTGGCTTGTCAGGTTTTTCGGCCCTAAGCTTTCTGGCGCTGGCAGGGATGCTGGGCTTTGCAGGCCGTGACCTTGCCACCCGCGCAGCACCTCCTGCGCTGTCGAACGCGCAACTGGGGGTCGCAGGCTTTGCGGTGCTGGCGCTTTGTGGCTTTGGGATGCTGCTGGTCACAGGGCGCATGACACCGCCCAGTCCGCAAGGGCTGGCGCTTATGGCAGGGGCCAGCCTGTTTGGTATCGCGGGCTATGGCGCACTGACCCAAGCGATGCGCACGGGGCAAGTGTCAGCCGTGACGCCCTTTCGCTATACGCGGATTGTCTTTGCCTTGGCGGTTGGCGTTCTGGTCTTTGGCGAGCGGCCCGATGCGTTGACCCTTGCCGGATCAGCCCTGATCGTGGCCTGCGGGTTGACCCTGCTTCTGCACCGCCCGCAGCGCTAAGCGTCCCCAAGCCCCCGCGATTTGCGCCGTCTTATGCGCCGCTCTCTGGACTAAAGCCCGCGTCTCGCCTATTTCGAACCCATCATGGTAGAGAAATCCGACCCCAATTCAAAACTCATCGCGGAAAACCGCCGCGCGCGGTTTGACTTCTATATCGAATCCGATCTGGAAGCGGGCATCATCCTGATGGGGTCCGAGGTGAAGTCTTTGCGCCAAGGCGGGTCGAACATTGGCGAAAGCTACGCCTCGGTCGAGGGCGGGGAATTGTGGCTGATCAACGGCTATATCGCCCCCTATCTGCCCGCCAAAACCTTTGGCCATGAAGAGCGCCGCCGCCGTAAGCTGCTGGTGTCGCGCAAAGAGCTTTCGCGGCTGACGAATTCCGTTGGGCGTGAGGGGATGACGATCGTTCCCCTTAAGCTGTATTTTGATGACCGTGGCTTTGTGAAGCTGAAACTCGGCGTGGCCAAGGGCAAGAAACAGGCCGATAAGCGCGAAACTTCGGCCAAGCGGGATTGGGAACGCCAAAAGGCGCGGATTATGAAGAACGGGTTGCGCAGCTAAGGCTTGGCAAAGGGCCAAAGTTGGGGGCAAACTTGCCCGACGAAATTGGGGGTGGTGCGGTGGTGGATGATCCAAAAACCTTGGTGTCGACGGGCTGGCTTGGCGCCCATCTGAAAGACCCCGATCTGCGGGTGCTTGATGCCTCGTGGTATTTGCCAACAGCCGGGCGCGATGCCAAGGCTGAATACGCCCAAACCCATATCCCCGGCGCGCGGTTCTTTGACATTGACGAAATCAGCGACAGCCGATCTTCCCTGCCGCATATGGCGCCCCCGCCCGAAAAGTTCATCTCGCGGATGCGGGCTATGGGCGTGGGCGACGGGCATCAGGTGGTGGTTTATGACGGATCGGGCCTGTTTTCTGCCGCGCGCGTTTGGTGGACCTTTCGGCTGATGGGCAAGATGGACGTGGCCGTGCTGGACGGGGGATTGCCCAAATGGCTGGCCGAAGGGCGCGAGGTTGAGGATATGCCCCCCATCGTTAAAGACCGCCATATGACCACCAGCCGCCAGAACCATCTGGTCAAGGATGTGACGCAAGTGGCCCATGCCGCCAAACTTGGCGAGGCCGCAATCATCGACGCCCGCCCCGTGGCCCGCTTTACCGGCGATGCTCCCGAACCTCGCCCCGGGCTGCGCGCGGGCCATATTCCGGGCGCGCGCAATGTGCCATTTGGCGATGTGCTGAACCCTGACGGCACGATGAAATCCACAGCCGATCTGCGCGCCGTATTCCAAGCCGCAGGCGTTGATCTGACCAAGCCTGCCATCACCACCTGCGGGTCAGGTGTCACCGCCGCGATCCTGTCGTTGGCGCTGGAACGTATCGGCCACAAATCCCATGCGCTTTACGATGGGTCGTGGGCCGAATGGGGCATGTACGACGACCTTTCCGTTGAAAAAGGCCCCGCCCGCTAAGGCGCTTGGCTGTTGAAGGAGCGATGATGCTAGAAGCTCTTACCCCGCAGCCGCAGGACAAAATCTTGGTCCTGATGGCGCAGTTTCGCGAAGACCCCCGCAGCACCAAGGTTGATCTTGGCGTGGGCGTCTACAAAGACGCTACGGGGCTGACGCCTGTGATGCGCGCTGTTAAGACGGCAGAAAAGCAGTTGTGGGAACGGGAAGTGACCAAAACCTACACTGGCCTTGCTGGTGAGCCCGCCTTTCACGCCGCTATGACCAACCTGATCCTTGGACCGGGCTTTGCTGACCGCGCGGCCGTGGCCGCCACCCCCGGCGGCACGGGCGCGCTGCATCAGGCGTTAGAGTTGATCAAGATGGCTTCCCCCAAGGCCACGGTGTGGGTTTCCGACCCGACATGGCCCAATCACACCTCGATCATCCGCTATCTGGGTCTGAATATCGCCGAATATCGCTATTTTGACGCAGCAAGCGGCGGCATTGATGCGGCGGGGATGCTGGCAGATCTGGCCAAAGTGGCCAAGGGCGATGTGGTCTTGCTGCACGGCTGCTGCCACAACCCGACGGGGGCCAACCCTTCGCCAGAGCTTTGGTCCAAGGTGGCGGATGTATTGTCCAGCCGTGGGGCTATTCCCTTTGTCGACTTGGCCTATCAAGGTTTCGGCGACGGGCTAGAGGCGGACGCCGAAGCCACCCGCCTGATCACCTCCCGCTTCCCCGAGGTGCTGATTGCGGCTTCGTGTTCCAAAAACTTTGGCATCTACCGCGAACGCACAGGTGTGCTGATTGCGCTGAGCGAGCCATCCCGCAAAGCCGTGGTGCAGGCCAATCTGGCCTATTTGAACCGGCAGAACTTTTCCTTCCCGCCTGACCACGGCGCGCGGCTGGTGACGATGATCTTGGAGGACCCCGCCCTGTGTTCGGATTGGAAGGCCGAATTGGAAGAGGTTCGCCTGAATATGCTGACCCTGCGCCAGTCCTTGTCGGAAGAACTGCGCCGTGCGACCAACTCTGACCGATACGATTTTGTGGCCCATCATCGGGGCATGTTCTCTCGGCTTGGGATCACTCACGCACAGGTCGACCAGCTGCGCGACATTCACGGGATTTATATGGTGGGCGACAGCCGTATCAACATTGCCGGCTTGAACGCGCGCACCGTGCCAATCTTGGCGCAGGCCATCGCCGCAGTGGGCGGTTGATTTCAACTTGGTCTAAATACGCGACACGCAAGGAACGGTAGAATGGCGAAAGCGGCCCAAAGGATCACGGCAGAGGCGGCGGCCTTGATGGTGCAGTCGGGGATGTGGTTGGATTACGGGGCAGTGCTGGGCCAGCCCGATGTCTTTGACGCAGCCTTGGCCAAGCGGCTTGGACAAGTCACCAACCTGCGCATCCGCTCTTGCCTGTCGACCCGTGCGCGCGCCGTGCTGGAAGCCGACCCCAAGGGCGATCATGTCTTTTGGTTCTCAACCCATTTCAGCGGCTATGACCGCCGCAAGCATGATCAGGGCGTTGCCCATTATCTGCCCGTGCATTTGGGCGAAATCCCCGATTATTACCGCCGCTTCATCGATCCCGTCGATATTGCGGTGTTCAAAACTGCGCCGATGGATGCCAACGGGTTCTTCAACTTTGGCCCATCCAATCTGTGGATGCGTGCCTTGGTGGAACGCGCCAAGGTGGTGATCGTCGAAGAATGCGCCGCTTTGCCCTATGTGATGGGCGAGGGCACGAGCGTGCATATCTCAGAGGTGGATTTCGTTCTGACCGGTGACAGCCAGCCCATGGCCGAACTGCCCAAGCCCGTGATCACCGATGTTGACCGCGCCGTGGCCCGCCTGATCGCGGCCGAGATTGAAGACGGGGCTTGCTTGCAAATCGGCATTGGCGGCATGCCCAATGCCGTCTGCGGTCTTTTGGCCGAAAGCAGCGTGCAAGATCTGGGCATCCATACCGAGATGATGACCGACGGCATCGTTGATCTTTACCGCGCGGGGCGGATTACGGGGGCGAAAAAGCAGCTGAACACGGGCAAGATGGTCTGCACCTTCTCACTTGGGGCGCAGTATCTTTACGACTTCCTGCATAAGAACCCGATGGTGGAATTTCACCCCGTCGATTACACCAACATGCCCCACATCATCATGCAAAACGACAATGTGGCCGCGATCAACAACACAACCCAGATGGATTTGCAGGGCCAAGCCGCGTCGGAATCGGATGGCTATCGCCACATCTCGGGCACGGGGGGGCAGTCGCAGTTTGTGCGGGGGGCTTATGCCTCCAAGGGGGGGAAAAGCTTTATCTGCTTGGCTTCAACCTTTGAAAAGAAGGGCGAACGAAAAAGCCGTATCGTCACGGCGCTGACCAAGGGCAACATCGTCACCACCCCGCGCAGCGATATGATGTATGTGGTGACCGAATACGGCATGGTGAACCTTAAAGGCCGCACTGTTGCGGAACGGGCGCAATTGCTGATTTCCATCGCCCACCCCGATTTCCGCGAAGATCTGTCGCGCGAAGCGCATGAACTCAAGCTGATCCCGCGCGGTTATTTCTGAAAGCACGCCACCCGCACAAAAACGGCCCGTGCGCTGACGCACGGACCGTTTGCCATATCTGGGACGAGGGAGAAAGCCGCCCCAGAGGGGCTAGGCTTTAGGTATTGTAAGCGTTTTCGCCGTGCGAGGTTTGGTCCAACCCCTGGCGTTCGTCATCGGTCGACGGCCGCAGGCCAAAGACCTTGTCGATGCCCCAGAACAGCACCAACGACACCCCACCCGACCAGACCAGCGTCAGCACCACCGCCTTGATCTGGGTGATCACCTGCGCGCCCATGTCAAAGGTGCCGGCTACGGCTGGGAAGACGGTGTAATCCATCCACCCCTGACCGCCCATCGCCGGATCAGCCAAGATGCCCGTGCCGATGGCGCCAAGAATACCACCCACGCAATGCACGCCGAAGACGTCAAGGCTGTCGTCATAGCCAAACTTGCCCTTCACATAGGACACGAAGCTATAACACACCGGCGAGACGATCAGGCCCAGCACAATGGCCCCCATCGGGCCGGCATAGCCTGCCGCAGGGGTGACAGCGACCATACCTGCCACAGCCCCCGTAACAGCCCCCAGTAAAGAGGGGCGGCCATGGATGACTTGTTCGATTACAGTCCAAGACAGTGCTGCTGCAGCGGTGGCCACAAAGGTGTTCATAAAGGCCAATGCCGCATAGCCGTTGGCTTCAAGGTTCGATCCAGCGTTAAAGCCAAACCAACCCACCCAAAGCATCGACGCGCCAATCATCGTCATGGTCAACGAATGCGGGGCCATGTTTTCCTTGCCAAAGCCCACGCGCTTGCCGATCACCAAGCAGCCCACCAAACCCGCGATACCAGCGTTGATATGCACCACAGTGCCACCCGCAAAATCCAACCCGCCCCAGCCCCAGATCAGGCCCATGTCGGTGGGATTGTCAGCCAAAAAGTCTGGGCCGGACCAATACCAAACCATATGCGCCAGCGGGAAGTAGACGATCGTTACCCACAGACCACAAAACAGCATCAACGGCCAGAACTTGATCCGCTCGGCAAAGGCGCCCACAATCAGCGCGGGCGTGATGCAGGCGAAGGTCATCTGGAAAATCACAAAGGCGTATTCTGGGATATAAACGTTGTTAGAAAAGGTCGCGGCATAGGTGGAAACGCCGACACCCGATAAGAAGGCCTTTGACAGACCACCCAAGTAGGGCGAGCCAGAGGTGAAGGCCAAGGAATAGCCAAAGGTCACCCACAAGATCGCGACCAAAGACAAGATCATAAAGGTCTGCATCAACACGCTGAGCATATTCTTGGACCGCACCAAGCCGCCGTAAAACAGGCCCAAAGCCGGAATGGCCATCAACAGCACCAAAGCCGAAGACACCAGCATCCACGTCGTGTCACCCTTGTTGACCATGCCTGCCTGTGCCGCAGCATCGGGGGCCTTGATCAAGGCCGTCTGCGCCCAAGCGGGGGCTGCTGCGACAAAAGACGCGGCAAGCGCCCCCGCCTTTGCAAATTTTGACATATTTCGTTGCATCACTGTTCCCCTAGGCCAAGCGCTTACAGCGCATCGTCGTTGGTTTCGCCCGTCCGCACGCGGACCGCGGCCGCCACGTCGAGCACGAAAATCTTGCCGTCACCGATCTTGCCGGTGCGGGCGGTTTTGGTGATGGTTTCAACCACCTGATCGGCCAGACCATCGGCCACGACAATCTCGATGCGCATCTTGGGCACGAAGTTCACCTCGTACTCTGCACCGCGATAAATCTCGGTGTGGCCCGATTGCAGACCAAACCCTTTGATTTCAGTCACCATCATGCCGCGCACGCCAATTGTGGTCAGCGCCTCGCGCACTTCTTCCAGTTTGAACGGCTTGATGGCCGCAATAATGAGTTTCAAGATGCACCTCTTTTCTGGAGCGGACCGTTGATGTCCTTGCTCGCAGCAACGCCGCTTTCGCAGGTGCAGCACAAGTTCATGTGCAGGTCGCAGCAAAAAACGGCGGGGATTTTGCACAAAAAATATGCGCAGCTGTCATATCGACTAGAATTTGGGCAAAGTATGATCTTGGATCTGTGCCAACACCCGCTCCACATTCCGGTCAAGACGGGGTAGGCTGCCCGAAACAAGCCCAAAATGGGCGGCGCTGAGGCAGCACAGGCAAGGGGTCACGATGGCATCCATTCCCAAAGGGCGGCCTTTGACGGCAGACAGGCGCTATGCTGCCCCCGTGAGCGGGCGTGGCAAGCCGCCCTCCAAGCCACCCGCGCCTAAGCGTGGCCCAAGCCGAAAACCTGCCCGCAAGCGTGGGTTCGTGGCGAGCGTCTTTCATTTTCTGTGGCGGATCATCTGGGCCATCTTCTGGCGCGTCTCGGTCGTGGGTGGCACGATCTTGGGTTGCGCGGTTTTGTATTTCTACGTGCAACTGCCCCCTGTCTCGGCCCTGATCGACGGGCGCGCGCGCGGGTCTGTGACCATGCTGGACGCCAATAACCAAGTTTTTGCGTGGCGCGGGGAAACCTTTGGTGGGCAAGTGACGCCCCAAACCGTATCGCCCAACCTGCTGCACGCCGTGATTGCCACCGAAGATAAGCGCTTTTACCGGCATTTCGGCATCAGTCCGCGCGGCATCATTTCAGCGGTGGCGATCAACCTGCGCGCAGGACGTGGGGCGTTTGAGGGCAACGGCGGGTCAACCATCACGCAGCAAACAGCCAAGCTGTTGTGCCTTGGTGTGGCCTATGATCCGACCCAATGGAAGTCTGAAAGCGATTACGAGGATGATTGCCGGTCTGGCGGGCTAAAGCGCAAGATCAAAGAAGTCCCCTATGCCTTGGCGATGGAGACGAAGTATTCCAAGGATGAAATCCTGACGATCTACTTCAACCGTGCCTATCTGGGGGCGGGCAGTCGCGGGTTTGAAGCGGCCTCGCAGCGCTATTTTGGCAAATCTGCGGCCAACCTGTCTCCCGCCGAATCGGCGATGCTGGCGGGCCTGTTGAAAGCGCCATCGAAATACGCGCCCACCAACAATCTGCAACGCGCGCGCGACCGCGCGGCGGTGATCATCGCGCTGATGCTGGAACAGGGCTACTTGACCCAAGCCGAGGCGGATGAGGCCTTGGCCCATCCAGCCGAACTGTCACAGGCGGCCGCGCGCAATGCGGGCGGGGCCTTTGCCGATTGGGTTATGGAAAGCACGCCGGCCTATCTGGGCAACACCACGACCGAAGATGTCATCATAAAAACCACCCTAGACCCGCGCCTGCAAAAGGCGGCTGAGGATGCGCTGACGGCGGTGTTCAGCTTGAAGCTGAAAGACGGGTCCAACGCCCAAGCGGCGATTGTGGTGATGAGCGCGGATGGTGCTGTGCGCGCTATGGTGGGTGGACGTGATCTGCCACAAGCAGGGTCATTCAACCGCGCCACACAGGCGCTGCGCCAGACTGGGTCCAGCTTTAAGCCCTTCGTCTATGCCTCGGCCCTGAATATCGGGTGGAGCCCGATGGATTATGTCGATGATAGCCCGCTGACGTTGAATATCCCGGGGTCTGGGGCTTGGACGCCCAGCAATTATGACAATGAATTCAAAGGTGTGATCCCGATTTATCAAGCCATGCAGGAAAGCCGCAACATCCCCGCCGTTAAAATCGCCATGGCCGTAGGGTTGGATAGCGTGCGCAATACCGCCCGCGGCTTTGGCATCTCGGGCGATCTGGCAGCGGGGCCTGCTTTGGCACTGGGTGCTTCTGAGGCGACATTGTTGCAGATGACAGGGGCCTATGCGGGTATTCTGAATGGTGGTTCGTCCGTGGCGCCTTATGGATTGCGCGACCTGTCCCTTAAGGGCGAAGAGACGCCGTTGATCGGCCAGATCGGCGGGATGGGCGCGCGCGTGATCTCGGACACCGCGGCTAAGGAACTGACGTGGATGATGACCCAAGTCGTGCAAAGCGGCACGGGCCAGCGCGCCCAGTTGGGCGACCGGCCTGTGGCGGGGAAAACCGGCACGACGTCTGAGGCGCGTGACGCGTGGTTCATCGGCTTTACCGCCGATTACGTCACCGGCGTCTGGATGGGCTATGACAACAACACGCCCCTTGCAGGTGTCACAGGCGGCGGCATTCCCGCCGAGATTTGGCACGAGGTGATGGTGCGCGTCGAAGAGGGTCTGCCCATCACGCCCCTGCCCTTGATCATACCCGAACCGCGCCAGCCTCCAGCACCGGGGACAGACCCAACCCCCATGCCCCCCGCAGGTGGAGGTCAGCCCAGCACCGACCCCTTCACGGCCGTGTTGCAGCAATTGTTGGGTAACGGGAACTAAGTGCCAACGAAAAGGCCGGGGAATGCCCCGGCCTTGGCCCGCAATCTGCGCCTGTTTAGCTGGCGTTCAGGGCGGCGACCAACTTGTCGACATCGCCGCCGTTCTGATCAAGGATCGCCCCAATTTCGGTGCGCTCTGACGCCAGCATATTGACGCCTTCGATGATGATGTTGAAGAACAGGCTGCGCCCCGACTTGTCGCCAACCCACCAGCGCAGATCAAACGGCGCTGAACCTTGTAACGTGGCGGTCGAGATGACCTCGTAGTAGCTTTTGTAGGGGCGAGCGTCCATCACCTCGATCTTGCCGCCGATGAACTCGCGGAAGCGGCGGCCGTATTTGCGGCTGATATAGCCCTGATAGGCCTTGGTGAAGGCCGCCATTTGCCCCTCACTTGCGGATTTTGATGCAGGCCCCAGCGCCGAACGGGCGATGGTGGCGACATCGGCGTAGGTCACAAAGATCTGCTCAAACTCACCAAACATTGCCTCTTCAGACTGGCCGGAACTGATCGTGGCATTGATGTCGGCGATCAGCTTGTCGACCAATTGGCGCGCTTGATCCACCGTCAGCGCACGCACGGGCAGGGCAAAGGCCAGAAAGCCTGTGCCCGCGGCAAGCCCCGCGCCAAACGCGCGGCGGGTCAGGTGCATCGAGGTGGTTTCGGTCTTACTGCGCATAGGGGTCCTCAAAGTCCGACTCGGCGGTGGTCTGGCCCAGAGTGTGGCGGCGGTTCTGAAGATACAAGAGCCGCGCTTGGGCATACCCATCTGCACTGTCATATAGGATCGAATCGACCGTTTCGGAATAGCGGCCACGATCCCCAATGCGGGCGGCGATCTGTGCCACAGTGCCGACCCAGCGCTTGTCTTTTGGAATGAACAGCCGCAGCGGGTCAAAGACCAAATCCACCACAGTCCCCACCGTATCGCGCTGGGTGGATGGCCCATAGGCGGGCAGTTCAACGTAAGCCCCTTCGCCCACGCCCCAAACGCTTAAAGTTTCGCCAAAGTCGGTGTGTTTGGCGGTAGCGCCCATTTTGCTGGCAGGATCAAACAGCCCGCCCAAACCAAGGGTGGAGTTCACCGCAAACCGCAGCGTGTTATGAACGGCAGGGCCAATCTTGGCTTGCAACAGATCATTGGCCACAACGCCGGGCAAGCCCAAGTTGTCAGCCACGTTGCTGGCCCCAATAAACACTTCGTCAGGCAGGATGCGCGTGGCATTGTTGGCCACAGGGCGTAAGATGTAGGTGTCGAGCTTAAGGTTCAACGCGTGTGTGGCGCGGTTTTGCTTTTCAAACGGGTCGTTGATGCCCTGCGGTGCCATGGCAGGCGCACAGGCCGACAGGCCAAGCGCCAACAAGGCTGCTACCATCGGGGCTTTACACCGCTTCAAGCAGTAGGGGCGCAGGGAAATCGTCATTCGGGTCAGGCCGTTCCAAATCCGTTGGCAAGTCATTTACTTTTGTGGTGCAAGCCATATGCTGTGCCGCAAGACAAGACAACGGGCAAGCCCTTTGCCCTGACCAACCAAGTCATTTATCGCCAAATTTTTTATACTCAAAACAGGATTAGACCGATGGCTTCCATCGACTTCAAGCGTGGCCGTGACGAGTTGACGGCTGCGCGCCGTGATCTGCGTGGCCTTCTTTTCGCAGCGTTTTTCTTTTCAATCTTCGTCAATCTGCTCATGCTGACCGGCCCTTTGTATATGCTGCAGGTCTATGACCGCGTGCTGGGCAGCCGGTCGGAAGCCACGCTCTGGGCCTTGTCGGCGCTGATGGCGGTTATGTATTTGGCGATGGGCCTTTTGGACTTTGCCCGAGGCCGAATCATGGCGCGGATCGGGGCGTGGATGCAGCAAAAGCTGGACCGCAGGGTCTTTGCCGCTGCGATGAAGCGCATGGCTCTTTTGCCCAGCGACCCCGCCGCCTTGGCCGCACAGCGCGATCTTGAATCGGTGCAGCGGCTCTGGGCCTCTCCGGTTCTTATCGCGATGTTTGATGTTCCTTGGGCGCCGATGTTTTTTGCCGCGATCTTTGTCTTTGATCCGATGTTGGGGTGGCTGTCAGTGGCGGGCGGGGTGATTTTGATCGTTGTCACCGTGATGAACCAAGCGATGACCAAGGCACCGCTGCAAAAAGCCAGCGCCTTCACCCTGCGCGGCGAGCAATTGTCCGACGGCATCAAGCAAGAGGCCGAGGTGGTGCAAGCCCTAGGCATGACCAATGCCGCCTTTGATCGCTGGCAAGTAGCGCGCCGCTTGGGGCTAGAGCAAAGCATCGTGGCCGCCGACCTTGGCGGCGTGTTCGGAACCATTTCGAAAGTTTTCCGCCAGTTTTTGCAATCGGCCATGTTGGGAGCTGGGGCGTATTTGGTGCTGAACAACGAAATGGGTGCGGGGGCCATGATTACGGCCTCTATCCTTTTGGGCCGCGCCTTGCAGCCGATTGAAATGGTGGTGGGGCAATGGGCCCTTGTTACCCGCGCGCAAGAGGGCAGCGCCCGCCTGTCAGAACTGCTGACCCGCGTGCAGCCCGAACCGCCTCATACCGACCTGCCCCGCCCCCGCGCCTTGCTAGAGGCGCAAAGCCTAACCATCGTGCCCCCCGGCGAAAGCCAAGCCGTGCTGCGGATGATCACCTTTCGGCTGGAACCGGGGCAGGCGATGGGCGTCATCGGGCCATCAGGCGCTGGCAAATCCAGTCTGGCGCGCGCGTTGATTGGCGCATGGAGGCCTGCGGGCGGCACGGTGCGATTGGATGGCGCGGCGCTGGACCAATACGATCCCGACCAATTGGGCAGCTATGTGGGCTATCTGCCGCAACGCATCACCCTCTTTGACGGCACCATCGCCGAAAACATCGCCCGCTTGCAGCAAAACCCCGACGGGGCTGCCGTGGTGGAAGCCGCACGCAAAGCCGCCGCCCATGACATGATCACCAAACTGCCCGACGGCTATGACACGCGCGTGCAAGCTTTGGGTGGCAGGCTTTCGGGTGGGCAAATTCAGCGCATTGGCCTTGCCCGCGCGCTATATGGCAACCCCGTGCTGTTGGTGCTGGACGAGCCGAACTCGAACCTCGACAATGACGGGTCGATGGCGCTGAACCAAGCAATCCGCCAGATGAAAGAAGCGGGCTGTTCGGTCTTGATCATGGCACATCGGCCAGCGGCCATTCAGGAATGCGAAATGCTCCTGGTCTTAGAAGATGGTATGCGCAGAGCCTTTGGCCCGCGCGATGCGGTTTTGAAGGAAATGGTCAAAAACCACGCCGAAATTGCCAAAACCCCAGCCGCAGGGGGTGTGGCATGACCAAGATGCCCGCTGATCACAGCCAAACCCCCGCCAATCCGCAGGGTGAAACTGCCTCTGTCCCCGCCAAGGCTTCGGCCACGGCTTTAACCAAGGTTGCAGACACAGCCCTGTCAAAACGCGCCTTGGCTCTCCCGCCCGCGCCCAACGCTGCCACTTGGTCGGCGCGCCAACCGATCTGGACGGGAATTGCCACAGTTGCTCTTTTGATCGCCTTTTTCGGCGGTTGGGGGATGCTGACCACCATCTCTGGCGCGATTGTTGCCAATGGTGTGGTGCAGGTGGAACAAAACCGCCAAGTCGTGCAGCACCCTGACGGCGGTGTCGTCGCTGAAATTGCCGTGCAAGAGGCGCAGACGGTCAAATCGGGCGACCTGCTGATCCGGCTGGACGGGGCCCAGATCAAGGCTAGTTTGGCGATTGTCGAAGGCCAATTGTTCGACGCTATGGCCCGCAAAGCGCGGCTTGAGGCTGAACGTGACGATCTGACCAAGTTGACGTTTCCCACCGAACTGACCGATCTTGCGCCCACCCGCCCCGATGTCGCCGAACAGATCGAGGGGCAAAAGCGCCTTTTCGTGGCGCGTCTGGAAACACAAAATGCCCAAATTGACCAGTTAGGCCAAAGGCTTGACCAAATCGCCTCGCAAAGCGAAGGGATTGCGGCGCAGATGGCGGCCATCAACGACCAAATCACCCTGCTGCAGCCCGAAATCGCCGATCAGCAAACCTTGCTGGATAAGGGCCTAACCCAATCGGCCCGCATCATGGACCTTAAGCGCGAAGTGGCGCGGCTGGATGGCAACAGGGGCGAGATGCAATCGAACCTTGCACAGGCCGAAGGCAAGGCCACCGAAACCAAGTTGCAAATCTTGCAAATCAAGTCGGCGCGGCGCGAGGATGCCAACGCCCAATTGCGCGATATGGGGGATAAAACGCTGGAACTGGCCGAACGCCGCCGCGCGTTGAGCGAACAGGTCAATCGGTTGGACATTCGCGCGCCCGTATCGGGCATTGTGCTGAGTTTGGCCGTCACAACGCCAAATTCCGTGATCCGGCCTGCCGAGCCGATCTTGTACATCATCCCACAAGACCGACCGCTGGTCATCATCGCCCAAATCCCGCCGATCCATGTTGACGAGCTGCATCTGGGCCAAGAGGTGCGGGTGTCTTTCGCCGCCTTTTCCGCCCGTACCACGCCGCAATTGGTGGGCAAGTTGACCACGATCTCGGCCGATGCCATGATTGATCAAGCCAGCCATCAAAGCTTTTATCGAGCCGAAATTGCGCTGGAGGCGGGCGAGATGGCCAAGCTTGAGGATAACAAGCTTGTGCCGGGCATGCCGGTGCAGGCCTTTATCGGCACGGGCGACCGCACGCCCATGGCCTATCTGCTGAAACCCTTCACAGATTACTTCCGCATGGCCATGCGAGAGAACTAAGCGGTGCACCACGGCCGTCTTTACCCTGTCATGCGCAGGGCGTAGCCTGCCGCCCAATGGCAATCGCCCAGCTTTTTTAGGAGGAATCATGTCCGCTATCGAAACCCGCCTCAACGCTCTAGGCGTTACGCTGCCAGATGCACCTGCACCCGCTGCCAATTATGTGCCTTTTGTGCAGGTGGGGACCCAAGTCTATATCTCGGGCCAGATCAGCCGCGATGCTTCGGGCGGGTTGATCACGGGCAAGCTGGGGGCAACGATGGATGTGGCGCAGGGTGCGGACGCTGCCAAAACCTGTGCCATAGCCCTGCTGGCACAGTTAAAAGCGGCCTGTGGTGGGGATCTTGACCGTGTGGTGCGGACGGTGAAACTGGTGGGCTTTGTCAATTCGACCGCCGAATTCGTTGACCAACCCAAGGTGATCAACGGCGCATCAGATTTTCTGGTTGCCGCCATGGGAGAGACGGGGCGCCATGCCCGCTCGGCCATTTCTGCCGTGTCGTTGCCCTTAGGCGTGGCCGTTGAAATCGAAGCTATTTTCGAGGTGCGCTGAATGCGCGCTCCGCTGCCCGCGGCCTTTGTGCGCTGCCCCATTGCCCACCGCGCCCTGCATGACCGGGCACGGCGGCGGATCGAAAACTCGGCCTCGGCCATCCGCGCGGCACGGGCTGCGGGCTATGGGATCGAGATTGATCTGCAACTGTCGGCGGACGGAGTCGCCATGGTATTTCATGACGAGGATTTGGGCCGCTTGACGGGCGAGGATGGGCCGTTGAACGCCCGAAGTGCTGCCGAACTGGGCCGCATCAAGTTGACAGGGTCGGATGACACGATCCCGACCTTTGCCCAAGTCCTGTCGCTGATCGGCGGGGCGGTTCCACTGCTGGTGGAAATCAAAGACCAAAGCCTGACCATGTCGCAAACTGATGGGCGGCTGGAACAGGCCACGGCCCACGATCTGGAAAGCTATTCTGGCGAAGTGGCGCTGATGTCGTTCAACCCCCATTCCGTAGCACATATGGCGCGCCTGTGCCCGATGCGCCCGCGCGGCTTGACCACCGCCGCATACGATGCCGATTGGGGCCCCTTAAGTGCTGCGACCCGCGATGCATTGCGCGATATTCCAGATTATGACCGCACGCTGTCCTCTTTCATTAGCCACGAGGCTGACGATCTTGCCCGCCCCCGCGTGGCCGCACTTAAAGCGCAGGGTGCTGTGATCTTGTGCTGGACGATCCGCTCGGCCGAGGATGAGGCCAAAGCCCGCAAAATCGCGCAGAACATCACCTTCGAAGGCTACGCCGCCCAATTCCCCGCTTGACGGCCCCCCGTGGCGCACCATCATTCCCCCAAGATGGAGGGGCGGATGACTTATGAAATAGCCCTGCTGGAGGGGATGGCCGAAATCACCGAGGCCCATTGGGACCATTTGGCCAATCCTCAAGGCGGTGTGCCGGTTGACCCTTTCACCACTCATCGCTTTCTTCTGGCGCTGGACAGGTCGCGCTCCACCGGCAAGGGCACGGGTTGGCAAACGCGGCCCTTGGTGCTGTTTCAGGATGGCACCCCCGTGGCTGCGATGCCGCTTTATGTGAAATCCAACAGCCAAGGCGAATACATCTTTGACCATGGCTGGGCGCAGGCGCTGGAAAACGCGGGCGGCAGCTATTACCCCAAGCTGCAATCGGCCGTGCCCTTTACCCCCGCCACCGGCCGCCGCTTTCTGGGCGATGCTTCCTTGGCTCCGTTGCTGTTGGATGCGGCGATTGGCTTGACCAAGGACAACGGGCTGTCCTCTTTGCACATCACCTTTTGCACGGCGCAAGAGGCTGCAGCCCTTGCCGGAAACCAAGGCACGCTGCACCGCGTGACACAGCAATTTCACTGGGAAAACAACGGCTACGCCAGTTTTGATGCCTTTCTAGCCGACCTCTCCTCGCGCAAGCGCAAGATGATCCGCAAGGAACGCGACACCGCGCAAAGCCACGGGCTGACCATCTGCACCCTGACGGGCGACGATATTCAGCCCCAGCATTGGGACGCGATGTGGACGTTTTATCAAGACACCGGCAGCCGCAAATGGGGCACGCCCTACCTGACCCGCGCCTTTTTTGACGAGCTGCACGACACGATGCGCGGTGATGCGCTGCTGTGTTTGGCCTTTGACGGTGAGCGCGCCGTGGCGGGGGCTTTGAACTTTATTGGGCGGGATACGCTGTTTGGCCGGTATTGGGGCTGTGTCGAGACCTATTCCTGCCTGCATTTCGAACTGTGCTACTATCAGGCGATCGATTGGGCCATCACCCACGGGCTGAAGCGGGTCGAAGCGGGGGCGCAGGGCGAACACAAACTGGCGCGGGGCTATCTGCCCACACCGGTGCATTCGCTGCACTTTCTAACAGACCCCGCCTTTGCCAAAGCTGTCGCACGCTATCTTGACCAAGAACGTCGCGCCGTGGACGAAGAGATCGAGGTGTTGACCGCCTATGGTCCCTTTCGCAAGACGGAACCGGACGAAAAAGATTAACCTTGAAAGGCCCGCCCCATGGCAAATCTGTTGACCCAAGCCGAACGCACGACGTCCCTGCCCGCTTTGGGTGACACGGGGTGGGGGGCTGTGCCTGACCGCGATGCGATCAGAAAAGTGTGGAAGTTCAAAAGCTTCATCGAAGCTTGGGGCTTTATGTCACGCACAGCCCTGATCGCTGAAAAGCTGAACCACCACCCCGAATGGTCCAATGTTTACAACATGGTCGATGTCACGCTGACCACGCATGATTGCCAAGGCCTGTCCCAGCTTGACCTTGATCTTGCCACCCGCATGGACAGGCTTGCGCCTGACGCCATCATCCAGCGCGACCATTCCCAGCCCATCACCTGCCTGTGCCAAGAGCGTGCGGCCAAAGCGCCTTAATCCAGCAGGCCCGCCACCATTTCCACCCGTGTTTGCAGGGTGTTGGGCGCCAGATGGGCGTAGCGCTGTGTCATCGACACGTTGTGGTGGCCCAACAGCGTCTGCACTTCGTAAATGCTGGCCCCATTGTTGATCAACAGGCTGGCATAGGTGTGGCGCAGATCGTGAATACGCACCGTCGGCATGGCAACGCTGCGCCGTGCCCTGTCCCATGCGGCGTGAAAGCTGTCATAGGGGCGCCTTAGGCGGGGGTTGATGAACAGATGGTCCTGCCAGCCTGTGGGCAGCATCAGGCTTTCGGTCTTGGCGCGAATGTCGCCCAGCAGGGCCAAGGCGGCGGTGCTAAGAACAATGCGTCGGCTGCGGCCATTCTTGCTGACAGGCACGGTCCAAATCCGCGCTTCAAGGTCGTAGTGTGACCATAGCGACAACCGCGCCTCGCTGCTGCGCGCGCCGGTCAAGATCAACAGCTTGGCGAACAGCTCTAAATAGGGGTGCGGTTCGCGGGCACAGGCGGTCAACAAGGTGCGCAGCTCGGTCGCGGTTAGGAAGTGCTGCTTATAGTCGCCCAAGGGCAGCCGCTTGATCAGGCAGGTCTGGAAGATGTTCTTGTCAATCAACCCCCAGTTCTGCGCCACGTTCAGCATGCGGTTTACCAAGAAGATGTGCTTGTTGATCGTGCCGGGCTTGTAACGCTGGTTGATCTGGGCGCGGATCCATTCATCCAGCACAAAGCTAGACAGATCGGCCAGCTTGATCTGCCCCAACCCGCTGCGCATGTGGCGATCAAACACATATTTCACAATGCGCGGCCGCCTGCGGGTGGCTTCGGCATGGGGGTAGAAGTGCTTGTCGAAAAACTCGGCCAAAAGCATATCGCCGGGATGCGCCTTTTCGGGCGATGCGAATTCGGGCTCTGCAAAGATCCGCCATTTAGGAAGCATGCGCATAGGTGTCACTCTCGATTGGGTTGAGATTGCGT